>CAYNSH010000047.1:0-27161 GCA_964399775.1 uncultured Verrucomicrobiota bacterium | reverse complement strand
GTTCACGCGTTTGTGGGGAATCGTCGCCCGAAATCGGGGCGCAAAAAAATGGCGGAGAGGGAGGGATTCGAACCCTCGGTACCCTTTTGAGGTACACACGCTTTCCAAGCGGGCGCGATCGGCCACTCCGCCACCTCTCCGCAAATCGCCCTGTCAAACTGGTACCGGAGAAGGGACTTGAACCCATACGCCCGTGAAGGCGCCAGATTTTGAGTCTGGTGCGTCTGCCATTCCGCCACTCCGGCATGAATGATGGCATTGGAACCCTATCCGCCCAAGGGGGGGCTTGCAAGTCGTTTTTCGGACCGTTGTTCGGGCCGCTATGATTCGGGATGGCGCTGGCGGACGGCTTCGTAGAGGAGGATGGTGGCGGCGGCGGCGACATTGAGGGAGTCGGCCTGGCCGAGCATGGGGATCCGGACCTGTTCGTCGGCCTGGCTCATCCAGGCATCGCTGAGGCCATACTGTTCGGCGCCGAGGATGATGGCGATGGGCCCGGTCATCTGGATGTCGGAGTAGCGTTGGGTGGCATGGGGGCTGGCGGCGATGGACCGGATGCCGCGCTGGTGGAGCCACGCGATGGTTTCCGGGGTGGTGGCCTCGGCGACGGGCACGCTGAAGAGGGTGCCGATGCTGGCGCGAACCACATTGGGATTATGAAGATCGGTGCAGCGGTCGCAGACGATGAGGGCATGGGCTCCGGCGGCATCGGCAGTGCGGAGCATGGTGCCCAGGTTGCCGGGTTTTTCAATGCGTTCGCAGATGACAAGGAATGGATCGGGGGGCAGGTCGAGATCGGCCAATGTCCGCCGGGTTTGCGGGCAGAGGGCCAGCAGTCCTTCGGGTCGGTCGCGGTAGGCGATCTTCAGGAACACCGGCTCGGAGCATTCCAGGACCGGAGTCCCGGCCTGCTGGCAGCGCTCGACTAGGGCGGGTTCGTTATGGCCTTGGTAGAGGGCCGGGCAGATATACAGCCGGGTTACGGGCACGTGATTATCGAGGGCGCGCTTGACTTCGCGATAGCCCTCGACAATGAACAGCCCGGATTCGTCCCGGTGGGACCGCTGGCGGAGTTTGACCACCTGCTTAATGCCGGGGTTCTGGAGGCTGGTGATGGGCGGAGGCATGGGGGGGGAGGGGGGGGGCAGAGGTCGGTGGTCAGTGGTCGGTTTCAGAGTTTGAGGCATGGATTGGATCGGAGGGATGGGGCGATCTGTTCTCTGACTTCTGACCTCTGACCTCTATTAGGGTTCGTGTCATGACTTCCAGGATTTCTTGCGGGGGGAGAGCCCGATGAGATCGGTGGCGCGGGCGAGGCCGTAGAGGAAATAGAGAACGACGAGGCGGAGAAAGAGGGCGGGGGATTTGGCGCGATCGGCGATGAGGGCGGCGGGCAGGGCGACGACGAACACCAAGGGGGCGAGCAGGAGGAAGGCCATGGGGGTCCAGACCAAGCCCGAGACGATGCCGGTGATGGCCAGGGCCAAGGCGATGAGGAAGGCGAAGGAATACAGGATGGCGTTGGCGCCGGAGGTTCCGCGAGCGTTTCTGAGGATGGTGCCATAGGCCTTGCGGTTGGCGTGCCAGAGCTGCTGACGGAAGTAGTCGGAAAGGGTGGCGGGTTCTCCCAAATGGGTGACCCGCAGGGTCGGGAGGGCCATGACCTTGGCCCCGGCGCGGGAGGCCCGGAAGGCGAAATCGGTGTCTTCGCCGGTAATGAGCGATTCGTCGAAGGCGGGAACCCGCTCGAGCAGCGCTCGGTTGAAGAGCATGTTGCGGGTGGTGATGAGGCGGAAGGCTCCGGACGCAACGGGAGCGGGTTGGTGATCGTGGACTCCGGAGTGTTTATGCTGCCAGTGGGCGTGCCAGGTGCGCTGGATCCAGTTGCCGGTTTCGGGCGGGTACACCGGATTGCCGAGCATGACGGGGGCGGATGTTTCCAGCCAGGGCAAGGCGTGCTGGAACCAATCGCGGTCGGGGATGCAGTCGGCATCGAGAAAGGCCAGGGCGGTGCCGCGGGCGGACTGCAGGGCGCGGTTTCGGCATTGGGGGATGGAGGCCCCGGGCATGACGATGCATTCTTCAAAACCGGCGGCACGGGCGACGGCCACGGAGTCGTCTCGGCTGCCGCCATCGACCAGGATGGTTTCGATGCGCCAGCCTTCGGGCAGGTGCAGCTTGTCGAGGGCCGCCTTCAGGCCCGGCAGGTGGCGTTCCTCATTGAGGGACACCACCATCACGGAGAGAACATGCTGTTCGGTGGAGGTCACGGTTTGGGGGGAATATGGCTGGCGGCCCATTGGGTCTGGGCGGCCATGCCGAGAAGGATTTGGACATCTTTTTCGGTGAGCGTGCCGCGGGAGAGGATGCGGCGGATGCCGAGCATCATGTGGTCGGCGGTGTCCGGGGTCATGAACCCGATGTCGAGCAAGGCGCGCCGCCATTTGGCGAACATGGCCTCGCGCATGGAGGAGGGGCATTCGGCCGATCGCTCCTGGGGGGGCTCGAAGACTTCCGCGGCGACGAACAACTCATAGGCGCAGACCATGACGGCCATGGCGAGGTTCAGGGACTTGTAGGCCTCGGAGGAGGGGATGCGAATGAATTGTGTGCAGAGGGCGAGGTCGTCCAGGGAGAGACCGTTGTCTTCGGAACCGAACAGAATGGCGACGGGGGAGTCGAGCGCGGCCTCCAGGAGGCGCGGGGCCCATTTGCGCGGGGTTTGGGCGTGGTCGCGGTAGAGTCCGCCGCGGTTGGAGGTGCCGGCCACGAGGCCGCAATCGGCGACCGCCTCGGCGGTTGTGGAATAGACCGTGCGGTTGGCCAGGATGTCGCCGGCATGGCAGGCCATGGTGGCGGCCTCCAGCAAGTTCATTTCGGGGCGCGGGTTGACCAGGGCCAGTTGGGAGAGCCCCATGTTCATCATGGCGCGGCAGGCCGAGCCGACATTTCCCCCGTAGATGGGGTTCACGAGCACGATTCGGATGTTGTCCAAGACGGGCATTTGGCGCGGGATCATAGCGAAAGGGCGGGAGAAGACCAATTTCAATGTGAATATCAATATGAATATCCAATATCCAATATTCAATCATCAACCACGGACATGCCACGCGGGCCGGCGTGGTTTTACGGATTGTACGGATCTGAGGCCACAGAGGCCATCTGGATCAGGACGTTTGATTCATTTTTGTCTGCTTTGCGTGCCGAAATGATCCGGATGACGCTGTCGCTCGCGCGATAGCAGTGGCAGACGATCATGACCCGCAACCGACAACACATTCCCCGCATCAAAAAGCGATCCACGTCGGATGAATGATCCGGATCGAAAAAACGAATTGCATTCTCATCAAGAAATACGGTTTGAGCCTCATCGAAAGACACACTGTGTTTGCGCCTGTCCGCCTGGGTGGAACATGCGAAAGGAATTCTGGAGGGTCGGGCACCGTGCCGACCGGGGTCGGAACGGAGCGGCCGCTTCCAGCAGCTGAGAATCGTGCGAGATGGGGAAGGGGTGGCCCACGGATGGCTTCGCCGGCCCACGGATGAACAGCCTTCGAACCAAGCAGGAAAACAGGGAACACAGGAAAACGGGACCGTCAAAGAATCTGTCGCGGAGAGAATCTTGCAGTGGGGGCGGGGAATAGGTAAAGATGGGCATGGTGCGTGATGGCCCGGAATGGGCAGAGAAAAGCGAGAGGGTGCACATGAGGATGAAAGCAGTAGTCTGGGCGGTGGTCTTGGTGGTCGGTCTGGGTTGGAGCGCGGCGGTCCGGGGCGAGGCGGTGCGGGGTGATATCAACTCGTGGTCATCCGCGTCGTGGATGAACACCAATCGTGGATATGTGGGGGACACCTATTGGTCGGTGACGCAAACCAGCACGACTACGCGGGCCGGGTCGCGGTTCAAGTTCGACCAAAGCGGCGACTGGGCGAACCAGTGGGGGACCGGCCCGGGGTATATCAATGCGACGCCGAACGCAACGGTCGGACAGGCGCGCAAGAATGTGGAGGGCAACAGTCCGGACCACCTGCTTTTCGACGAATCCAGCGGAATGAAATACACGTTCCGCCTGGCGGGGCTGAACCACTGGTATGACCGCCAGTACAGCATTCAGGCGACAACAAATTTCCCGATATCCATAACGGGTGTATCGGACAACAGCGACGGGGTGGGGACCGACCCGGTGACGGTGACGGCGACCTTGAGCGCGGCGCCCAGCGGCGAACGGGTCTATGTGCGCTATACCACCAATGCGTTTTCGTCCTGGTCCCAGATTGCCACGGCGGTGGTGAACAGCACCACGGCCACCATCCAGATTCCGGGCCAACCGTCGGGCACGACCGTCAAATACTATGTGTTGACGAGCACCATGCCCACGAATGTGCTCAAAGCCGATTACGACCTGTGCACCCTGCGGGCGAACAACACCGCCAGCGGGACCAACTATGCCTACCTGGTGGGCGATCCGCTGCCGGTTTTCGGCGAGTGCTGGCACAATCCGGCGGAAGCGGTGCAGGGAACGGATCCGGCGGTGCCGATGCGCAACCCGGCGAATCCCGCGGCGGGGGCCAGCGTGTATGTCTATGCCGGCAACTGGCAGGCGGACAGCGGCGGGGCGAACATGACCAATGGCATCGTGTACTACCGCAAGGGCGCCAGCGGGGGGTGGAGTTCCATCGGCATGTCCTTCAACAACGAAGTGCGCAATTTCGAAGACACGGGCTGGGTGAAGAACTGGATTGCGGGGCTTCCGACGGACACGTACCTGGAGGATGATGTGCTGCAGTACGTCTTCCAGATCGGCTATGACAACCGCGACACCACGTTCATGGGGACGACCGACCAGACCGGCACCGAGTTGTATGCGAGCCTGGCGGCGGCGCAGGCCTCCCCGTATGCCGTCACTTTCGGGGCCGCGCCGGCGCCGGTGTTCGGCAATTGCTGGCATTTTCCGACGAACGAAGAGCCCGCCGGCGTGACGATGCGGAATCCCGCCGATCCGACCCCCGGCAAGGATACCTACATCTATGTGGGCAACTACCAGGGCGACGCCGACATGACCGGCGGCTGGGTGGTTTACAAGGAAGCAGGCGCGGGTTCGTGGTCGTCGAACAACCTCACGCATGATTCGACCGTGGGTGACAACGCCTATTGGAAGGCGGCGATTCCGTCGAACGCGGTGGCGCTGGGGCAGACGCTGGAGTACTACATCCGGGTGGATTACGACAACGGGGGCGCCGACCGGACCTGGCTCGGCACCTCGACGCAGGAAGACAACGTGAAGTACGAAACTGCCGGAGAAGCGGCGGCGTCCCCCTTCGAGGCGACGAGCACGTCGGATTTGGGCAACGCCTGGCACGCGCCGGCGAATGCGGAGCCTGTCGGCGCGTACATGCGCAATCCGCGTCATCCCTTCGCCGACCAGTCGGTGACGATCTACAACGGCAACCAGTTTGCGGGAGAGGGCGTCATCGGCGACCAGAGCGGCGGCACGGTGCACTACCGGCTGCAGGGCGCGGGGGGCTGGAGCAGCGCGGCCATGTCCTACGATTCCGCCGCGGGCAACAACAAGTACTGGCGGGGCGCCATCCCGGCGGGTGCTTTCAGCGAAAACGAGACGGTGGAATACGTGCTGGCGGTGACCTACACGGACCGCGACACGACCTATTTGGGGCGGGCGGACGACGGGGTGACCAGCGAATCGTTCGCCTCGCTGTCCGCCGCGCAGGCCAAGCCGTTCGACTTCACCTATGGCGACGGGGATCCGGGGGCGGAGCCGGGCTTTGTCTGGCACGGGGGCAATGCCGTCAAGCTGGCGGGCGACACCGTTCAGATCTGGGTCAAGGTGGGCTACAAGGACGGGGACACCACCTGGGCGGACCACGCCGAAGTGCGCTACAAGGTGGATGTGGCAGGCCCGATGTCCCGCACCAAACAGGGCGTACGCGCTCTGCCCGGCATCCGTGCGGCAGATCCCACGCTGACGGAAACCGCCGCCATGGTCTTCAGCCATGAGGAGCAGGACGGCGGCGAATATGGCAACGCCATGTGGTGGGTGGCGACCATCACCGAGCCCGATCTGGCCAGTTCGCCCGATGCGGTGCTCAAATACCAGATTGCGGCGTGGAATTCGGTCGCCAACGGCGGCAATGACGTGGTGCGCCTCGCGGAATACCGGTCCGACGGTCCCAACGACCAGGTGTTTGAATACCGCATGCAGAGCGAGGGCGCCAATGCGCTAACCGTCAATGGCGTGAACGCCGACTATACGACCACCAAGTTCTTTATCGACGAAGGGCTGGGCGAAACGGCCTCCATCCGGGCGGTGTATTCGCCGCCGTCCGGCGCGACTGATGTGCAGATTTTCTCCAATGTGGGACGGCGCGACTACTGGGACGCCGATCTTGACGCCAACGGCGTGCCCGACAGCATCCGGCCACCGAGCGGCGACCTGGTGACGACGGCAACCGAGGGATACTACGCGGCCTGGAACATGACCTGGGATGCCGGCGAAGGCGCATATGTCTGGGAGGCGGATATCGGCGAGTGCGGCGCGTACCGGTTGACGGCTCGCTACAAAATCGACGGCAATCCCTCCTGGCGCTACTATTCCGAAACCGGCAGCGGCATCCGCGACCACGCCATTGTGATTTCGCCAAGGAAGGTCCTCCAGCAGACCATCTACGAATTGAACACCCTGAGCACGAAGGCCACCGCCGCCACGGAAAACGGCCGTTCGACGTTTGCCGACCTGATCGGCACCAGCGAAGGCAACCAGGGCACGTTCGACGAATTCGGCATCGAGTATCTCAACAAGATTCAGGCGAACTGCCTGTGGTTCCAGCCGATCCACACGTCTTCGGAGTACGGCCTGGCGCCCGGCGGCGAGCCGGGCAGCCCCTATTCCGCCAAGGACTATTTCGCGGTGGGCAAGTGGTTCGGGCGCGACACGACGACGGCCGGCGCGCTGGCGGAGTTCCAGGATTTCGTCGCGGCGTGCGATGTCGGCAAGGCGTCGCACATGTCCACGACCTATGTCGGCACCATCAACATCATGCTCGACGGGGTGTTCAACCACACGAGCTGGGATGCGGTATTTGGCGAGATGGGCGAGCGGATGGGGATCGTGCCCGAGGGACAGGGGGCGTCGACCTCCATTGGCAGCCTGCGGCCGGGATGGTTCGCGAACTACTCCGACTACGGGGCCCCGGCCACGTTCTACAACGGGCCGGCGGGGGGGCAGCACGACATCGCCAGCGCCCCCGATCGCGGCGACTTCGGCAAGTGGCTCGATACGGCCGAGCTGTTCTTCGGCCACTACGCCGCGCTGGTCCGGCACAACCCCGACAACAACGGGGATTACCTCAACGAAGAGGACTGGTACGACTACGACTCCATGACGGAACATACGGAAGAGCTCTGGGACTACATGGGCGCCTATGTCGAATTCTGGCTGGAGAAGACCGGGCACGACCTGGTCAACCGGCCCGGCGTGACGGACGAAAACGGCATCTACCTGGACGACTATGGCATCGACGGGCTGCGTTGCGATTTCGCCCAGGGCCTGCCGCCGCAGTTCTGGGAGTACGCGGTCAACCGGGCGCGGGCCAGCAAGTGGAACTTCATGTTCATGGCCGAGTCGCTCGACGGCGGCGTCGTCAGCTACCGGTCGAACCGGCATTTCGACATCCTCAACGAAAGCTTTGTCTTCCAGATCGTCGGCGCCGGAAGCCCCGGCCAGATCAAGGATGCCATCGAATCGCGGCGGAGCCTCTACTCCGGCAGCGCGGTGCTGTTGAACCTGACCAGCCATGACGAAGTGATGCCCTACAACGACCCATGGGTGACGGCTTCGCGCTACGCCATGGTGTCGTCCGTGATGGGTCTGCCGATGGTGTTCTACGGCCAGGAGCAGGGTATCGTGCCGTGCACGGCCGACAAGTCCGGGAAGTCTCCTGGTGATTCGGTGCCGGGCGACCGGTTCAACGGCTTCGCCTCGTTCGAGCTGAACATGGGCAAATGGGTCCCGCACTTCAAGGAATGGAACAAGCTGCTGATCTGGGACACCCCTCCCAGCGATGACTGGTCGCGGCCGATGGCGCAGTGGTATGGCCGGCTCAACTGGGCGCGCCTGAACAGCCCCGCCCTGCAGAGCCCCAACCAGTATTTCCTGGGCCGGAAGCACGAAGGCACCTATGACAACGGCAAGATCTTCGCGGTGGCGAAATACGAGGAGCCCGGCGCGGTGGCGGCGGGCAAGGATGCGGTCTTGGCCTTCTCTCTGTTCGTCAACGAGGGCGCGGGGGGGCATGACGGTGCCAACGACACCTATGATCTGGCGCCCTGCTGGGATCTGCTGGGCTTGGAGAACAGCGCCGACGTGTTCTACAACGTGCGCAACCTTGCCGCCAGCGATGCGACGGCCTGGGTCTGGGAGACGCCGAAGAGCGGCGCGGAACTTCACAGCGACGGCCTCTGGGTCAGCTTCGACTCCGACCAGGGCGGACGGGACATCTATGACGATGGCGCCATTGTGCAGTACCTGAAAATCGAAGAAGTCCCGGCGCCGGGAGCGGAGGCCACATCCGAATCGCCGGTGCCGGTGCCCTACGCCTGGCTGGATGTCCACTACCCCGGCGAGCACAGCGCGCAGGATTATGAAGACCTGGCCATGCAGGTGGCGGCCAACGGCGTGATGACCGTCTGGCAGGCATTTGTCGCCAACCTCGATCCGACCGAGCCTGACGTCGTATTCCTGATGGATGGAGTGCAAAGCGACGGCGTGGCCGCCATCACCGTTCCCGTGCAGCCTGATCGTGTCTACCGGATTCAATACCTGGATGGATCACTGGCCGACATGCCCCAGGTCTGGAATGCGTTCCTGGCTAATGGAGTGTGGACGAACGTCGAGCCGTACGCCAGCGAGCACGTATTCTTCGACAATGGCTCGATCACGAACAGCGGTTCGGCTGTGCAGACCCAGCGCAGCTACCGCGTCTGGGTGGGGTTGCCGGCGGATTGAAGCTTGGGCCGCGGGATTTGGGTCAACGTCCAATATCCAATATCCAATATCCAATGATCAAGTGGGCCGGCGTGGTGACACCGATGGACACGGATTTGGGACAGGAAAGGGTTTCTGTGGGGCGGCCTCCGTGCCGACCGGGATCGGTTGTAGCTGCGCCCGCTGGGCGCGGCGGGTTGGGGAGGGGGCACCGCGCTCGGCGAGCGCAGCTACAGGGGCCTGGCGGTGATGCTTGGTGGGCTTTGATGGGCCTCTGGACCGCGCTGGATGGGAATAGCCGGCGCGCAGCGGAGCGGCGCGCCACGAGTGGCGGCACTGCCGACCTGATTCACCCACGACGTAAAGTCGTGGGGGTCTGCGTCGGATCCCCTGGTGTTGGCGATCTGATTCACCCACGACGTTAAGTCGTGGGGGTCTGGGGCTGCGTCGGGATTGACATCGGAAAGCCGGGGGTGGAGTATGCATCGCTGTTTTATTACTCGATCAGCAGGAATCAAATGGACATGAAGTCATTCTCTTTGTTGGAACGCATTGAATCGCGGGAGGCCCGGTTGGCGGTGATTGGCCTGGGGTATGTCGGCTTGCCGCTCGCGGTTGAATTCGGCAAGCATTTTGCGGTGGTGGGATTCGACATCAGCGAGAAACGGCTGGAGGAATTGCGCGCCGGTCAGGACCGGACGCTGGAAGTGGAGTCGGAAGGCTTGCGCGCCGCCACGGGATTGACCTTTACGAGCCAAGTGGAGGACCTGCGCGAGGCGGATGTCTTCATTGTGACGGTGCCGACACCGATTGATTCGCACCGGCGACCCGATTTGACGCCACTGGTGAAGGCCAGCGAGACCGTCGGCAAGGCCTTGCGGCCCGGCGCGGTCGTGGTCTATGAGAGCACGGTGTATCCCGGTTGCACGGAAGAGGATTGCGTGCCGATCCTGGAGAAATTCAGCGGATTGGTCTTCAACAAGGATTTTTTCTGTGGCTACAGCCCGGAGCGGATCAATCCGGGCGACAAGGTCCACACGGTGGTGAAGATCCGCAAGATCACATCCGGTTCGACACCCGAGGCGGCGGCGGCGGTGGATGCCCTGTACCGGACGATCATTGAAGCGGGCACACACCTGGCGCCGAGCATTGCGGTGGCCGAGGCGGCCAAGGTGATTGAGAACTCGCAGCGCGACATCAACATTGCGTTCGTCAACGAGCTGTCGCTGATCTTCGAGCGGATGGGGCTGGATACGCAGGCCGTGCTGGAGGCGGCGGGGACGAAGTGGAACTTCCTGCCCTTCCGGCCGGGACTGGTGGGTGGGCACTGCATCGGGGTGGATCCCTACTATTTGACGCACAAAGCCGAAGCCCTGGGCTACCATCCGGAAATCATCTTGGCGGGACGGCGGCTGAACGACAACATGGGAGCCCACGTGGCCAGCCGGCTGGTGAAGCTGATGATCCAGAAGGGCCAGCGCATCCAGGGAGCCCGTGTGCTGGTGCTGGGGATTACGTTCAAGGAAAACTGCCCGGACATCCGCAATTCGCGAGTCATCGACTTGATCCGTGAACTGGAGGAATTTGGCTGCAACATCGCGGTCCACGATCCGTGGGCGGATGCCGCGGAAGTTCGCCACGAATACGGGCTGGAGTTACTGGCGGACCCGATGGCGGATGGAGACTACGACGGCTTGGTGCTGGCGGTGGCGCATGATCGGTTCCGCAATTTGGATATCGCCCGTTTGCGGCGGGACCACGCCGTGCTGTTCGATATCAAGGGCATGCTGGACCGCGGCTTGGTGGACGGGAGGCTGTAGGGGGGAGGGGGGCAGGGGGCGGTGGTCAGGGGGACAGTGGTCAGAGGGCAGAGGTCAGAAGAGCAGGGGAGCTTCGTAACTGGAGCCGGCACGCCCTCGTGCCGGGATCGGGAAGAAGCCCGACGAGGGCGTCGGGTCTCCAAAAAGGACGGAAGAAGCCCGACGGGGGCGTCGGGTCTCCAAAGAGGGGGGGGCGGAGGCCAACAGCCGAACGGCCAGCTACGGATTGCCCGGATGGTACGGATTTTGTACCTCGGGCATTGTCTGCCGGGCGGGTCAGTCTACGCTGCAGATGAATTCGGGATAGCGGAGGTTGTCGAAGATGGCATTGGCGGCGTTGGCATCCTTGTAGGTGACGACACGCCCGTCGAGAAACAAGACGTTGCGGATTTCGGCGCCGTGGTTGTCGTCGGGTCCGAGTTGGGGCATGTTGCCGGGGGTGGCGGGGCCGTATTCCGTCAAGTTGGACTCATCGGCAAACACCGGGGCGAGCGCGGGGGTCTCGCGGGTCCGGATCAGGTGGTACCCCGAAATGTACATGTAACTGCAATTGCCGGCCTGTGAATTGAAGGATTCCAGGTTTGGCGCAACGGTAGCGGTCTTGTCGCTGGGGCAGATATAGAGGCGCAGGTCGGTGATGTAGCCCTCGGTGTAGGCCCGGACCGCGATGGGCGTGAAGGTGGGGACTTCCTGGAAGGAGCCTCCGCCCATAGGCAGCGGCCGATAGTGGGGCAACGCTCCATCGTTGTCCGCCGCGAAGGCCAGGTAGCCGGCGCCAAGGGCCTTGAGGTTGTTCGCACAGGCCGAGCGCCGGGCCATTTCGATGCCGACAAACGAGGCGGGAACAAGGATGGCCGATAGCAGGGCGATGATGGCAATGACGACGAGGAGTTCGATCAGTGTAAACGCCGCTCGAACTTGCCTACGCCGAGGAATCATTCTTTGCTCAGGCTCCGGCTGGCAGGCCAAAAAGCCGATCAGGGGGAAGGCGGATGTCTTGCGCATGGGTTGTCCTTTCTGGATCTTCAGGGAGCGTTGAAGTAAGGGGCCATGAAGGCGTGCCAGTCGCCGTTGCTGTACCAGCTTCCGGAAAAGCCGGTCGCGGTGGTGGTGAACACCCAGTCGACGCTGACGGAGTAGTCTTCCGAAAGATCGAAGGTGTATTCCCAGACGGTGCCGCTGATGTTGGTCATGGCCGGGCGGGGATCCTGGACGTTCTGCCAGCCGTCGAAGCCCATGTGCAGGTAGATATCGGCGGCGGCGGCGAGCGGGGTGCCGGCGGCATCGAGGGTGATAGTAAAGGGTTCGCCGGGGACCGGGGGCAACGGGTCCATAGTGACGCCGCCGGAACCGCGCACAAACTGGTAGTCACCCCCATCCAGCCATGCGAACGTGGGGCCACCCCGAGGTTTGAAGGCGACGCCGCTTCCGCTGTTGGTCGCGGGCAGGACAACATCCGTCATCCAGGTTCCGTCACCGGTGAAGGTCATCGGCTGGCCCTCGTCCCATTCGGGGTCCTTGAAATTGCCGGTGAGGTTCATGGTGCGCATGCCGCGCAGATTGGACTGGAACTGGTTGAAGTAGATCCGCACGGTGGTTTCTTCGGTGGGGATGTTTACATTGGGCTCCCAATAGATCGGGGTGGGGTCGGGTTCAAGGCCGGCGTAGGGGGCGTAGAACTCCGTGGGACCGGTGGCTTGCGCGATGGTGGCGGACCATTCGCGGCGGTCGCCGATCAGGTCGCCCATGACGGCGCGGTGGCCGTAGTTGTCGAAGCCGTCGCGCAGATTGGTGGAGATCAGGACGCCGTGGGCGGCTTCAGTGGCGAGGTTGTCGAACTGAACGGTGGCGGTGGTGCCGGCCAGGGTGACACCAAGGGGGATGGGGGCATTCTCCGGTGGCCTGGGAGGAATGGCGTCATTGTCCCAGATCCAGGGGGCCAGGACAATTTGGGCGGTGTCATCGGGGTCGACTACATAATAGTCTAGATTGTAACCGGGGCTGTCGTAGTGGTTGTTGCCGGTGGTGAACACGTAATACTTGTAGATCAGGCTGCGGGGGGAACGGCGGCTGGTCCAGCGGGTGTGGCCTTCGAAGGGCTGCGTGCCGGGAATTTCCTCGGGGAACCACACGGATGCCGCGCCGCCGACCAGCGAATGAGGCGTACCGGGTTCCTTGACGGAATCCAAGCCGTTGGTGGAGAAGGCCCAGAGGCGGGAATAGATGCCGTCGCCGGCGACCTCGTCGCCCAGAGTTCCGTCGTCGACGAGTTCGATGCCGCCGGCGGCCCAGGTCAGATAGACACTGCCGGGATAATCGTTATAGGCGGGGTTGTCGAGGATACCGGCCCAGTTGAATCCGCGCAGGGGGTCGGAGCCCAGCACCATGACGCGGGAGATGTTGTTGGTATTGCGCATGGAGAGGTCGAGTTGGAAGAGGATTTCGCGGTTGTGGCGAACGCCGGCATCGCCGCGGCGGACATCTTCAAACAAGCGACGATGGGCGGTGGGGACGTTGGTATCGCCGGGGCTGCGCAGGGGGTGGGCGGCGGCGCCGAGATAGTCGACGACGGTGATGGGGGTGCCGTCGTCGTTGAGGGTGAGGGGCCGGGCGGCATCGGCATAATCGGTCAGCCGGATGGCCTCGTAGTTGTTGGTGCCATTGATGCGGCCGCTATACTTGTAAAACAGTTCAGATGGGGAGCCGGCGGGGAAGGTGACGGTGGCGGAGGCCCAGCCGTTGGAGCCGGGGATGGGGGCCAAGGGCATGTTTTCATAGGGCGGGTACCCCCATTCGAGAGGGAGGGCCCCGCCGTTGACAAAGAATCCGGTGGGGCGGGTGTGGCTGGCGCTGATGCCCATGCCGGAGTTGGTATTGACGACAAAGGTGACATTGACGGGCAGGGCGATACCATCGCTGGCGGGATACAGGCAGAAATCGGTGACGCGGGTGTTGAGCGCGAGATCTTCCACGCCATCGGCGCGGACGTGAATCATGTCCGCGGAGGCGATGGGTGCGGCGAGGGTGAGTTGAGCGCCCTGGACGCCGGAAGCGGCGGCGGAGACCGGGGCGACACCATTGATGGACCAGTTGGCGGTATTTTCGACGGAGGCGAGGGTGACGGGCTCGTTGAAGCCGAGAAAGACGGTCGAGCTGCCAACGGCGGCGGAGCCGGAGCGGAGATAAGGAGCATTGAAATCGCCGGCCAGCATGTCCGGAATGCCGTCGCCCATGGAGTCCACGACGATGTCGATATAGTCGATGGCGGTCAGAATGCCGGCATCATAATCCCCGCCGGTCTGGTTGGGGATGGTGTCGGGGGAACTAAAGGTGCTGGCGGCATTGTTGTTATGGATACCGGCCAGGATGCGGATGGTGGCGTCGCGGGGGACGGTTTCGCCGGGGAGGACTTCGCCCCAGCGGCCGCCTTCGTACAGGACGGACCAGGGGATGCGGGCCTCAAAGCCTTTTTGGAGGCAGGGGGAGGCGTCGTTGAGGCTGGCCATGTCCACCGGGCTGCCAACCGGGTTCGTGCCGTTGCCCTGGTCGAAGAGCGATTCGGTGTTTTCGCTGTCCGGTTCCTCTTCGCCGTCATAGAGAACGCGGATGACGTTGTTATAAAACCCCTCGCTGGCGATCATGTAGTCGAGGCCGAATGTTCCGCTCCCGTCGATCCAGCCATAGCCGTTCCACGCGAGATAGCCCTCCGCATTGCCGGTCCAATTGACGGTCGTGGTGGCACCCGTGGGAATGTCGGCATCGGGATCGACGTCGAGCAGCACCACCAGCTTGTTGTTGTTCGCCTGCCAGGCCTGCAAGGCGACATAGAGGTAGGTGGCATCCCAGGTGACGTAGAGATTCGTGAGTGTTCCGTCACTGCCCCAATCCGAATCCCCTTCAAAAGTACCGCGCAGATCGCCGCCATCGTATTCAATGGGCCGGCCATCGAGTGTCGGAGTATTGGGCGGGGTGGCCAGAGCGACCGAAGCCAGCAGAATCAGCGCAAGAGCGACGAGGGACCTTTTCATAGTTGCCTCCACATGATGGGGGGCAACGTATCACAGAAAAGCGCTTTAACGAAAGGGGAAAAAGGGGGCGGGGGCGGAGGGGTAGCCAGGGAACAGGGGACAGGGGGCAGGGGATTCGAGGTCCGAGGTCCGAGGTCGGAGGTCATGTCAGAGGTCGGAGGTCCGGGGAATCCGTTCTGTAGCCGCGCTCGATGAGCGCGGGGGCGGCCGAGCCGATATGCGTGGCGGGCGCATCGGGAGCCGGTCTGTCGCAGAGCAGGGGGCCAGGCCGCGGGAACCCGAAGACCGTGGGAGAAGTTTACGCGTTGCGCAAAGAATTGCGCATAGGTCGGCAGCAAAAATATGGCAAAAACCCCGGCAATGCGATTGACCGCGCATCGAATTTCAGACTAGTTTGTATTCCATCGGGTATTGCAATGCCGGATTCAAGATTCAGAACATGCAAGCAATGCGGGAACCGGAATCATCCGCGCTCCGGGCTGTGCCAATGGTGCGGCGCCCATCTGCACGTGCCCATGGGTTGGTTCTCCACGACGTGTCTGATCGTCATGGCGGCGGTACTGGCGGGGATTGTGGCCTACGCGATCTGCAACCGGACTCCATCTCCGCAGTTCCGGGAACTGCCGGATTCGGGGGGTCTGGTGGAGGAATAGGCCGGTTGCCGATGCGTCCAGAGCGCATGCGGGGTGCAGACAGAGGTGCAGAGCCTTCTTGATTCGTGCCGGGGGCTGGTGCAGAATGGCCGCGCAAACAGGAGAGATGCCATGACGAGGAAGAGCCGTTCGGGATTTACGCTGGTCGAGTTGTTGACGGTCATTGCGATCATTGCGCTGCTGGCCGCGTTGATCATGGGGTTGGCGGGGAATGCGCAGCGCAAGGCCGCGCGCAGCCGGGCCGAAGCGGAAATCACCCAGTTGCAGAGTTTCGTGACGGAATACCGCACACGCTATGGCCAGGTGCCGGGAACTGCCGCCGCGCTGGCGGGGGCCCTGGTGGCGGCGAACCACTCGTTGACCAACTCCGTGAATGCGGGGGATATGCCGGAAGATCCCTGGGGCATTCCCTACCGCTACGAGCGCAGTTCTCCGGCGACGTTCTACTTGTGGTCGACGGCGGGGGATGATGCCAATCGTGCGGCATGGCTTGGCAATCCGGAGCCGTAGGAGTCAGAGGCCAGAGGCCAGAGGTCAGAGGCCAGAGGCCAGAGGCCAGAGGTCAGAGGCCAGAGGGCAGGGGGGGGCTAATAAATTTCGTCGCCTTCTTCGCGGGTGAAGAAGAGGTCAAGGCATGCCTGTGAGTCGGTGGCCGCCAGGCCGGGATCCAGCAAGGTGATCTCGGCGTGTTGGCGATGGGTCTCTGCGGCGGATTGGAGGGCGTCGAGCTTGGCGCGAACGCCGGATTCGTCGACCAGGCGCATGAGCTGGTCGAACAGAAAGGGCGAGCCATACAGCAATTGGCATTCGCACAGAATCTTGCAGGCCACCATGTGTTCAAACCGGTCAAAGGCCAGTTGTTGCCGGACTTTTTCCAGCGGCTTGAGGATATAATCGATCTCCTCTTGGTAATCCGGATGGGTCAGGAGGAAGTGTTTCTGGCGGTAGATGGCATCGTCCAGAGCCTGCATCACCGTGGTGGGGAGGGTGTCGGACGTCACGACGATCAGGTCGAGATCGGAACCGCGCACAAGCTGTCCGGAACTTTTTTCGGGGCGCGGGACGCGGTGAGCCATCTGGTAGGTGATGTCGCCGGCGATCATGAACGTGGTGTCTCGAAGAACCTGGGTTTCGTCGGCGAGGGAAGCCAGGGCGATGCAGACGCTTTCGCGGGTGAGGTCGAGCTTTTCACGAGAAATGGCGGCGGCTTGTTGTTCGAGGGCGGCGGCCCGGGCATCGATGGCCTCGCGTTGGTTTTCAAGTCCCACGAGGGTATAGGTCAGGAATTCGCGTCGAATCGAAGGGGAGAGCCTGGCATAGCCCTCCACAGCGGAATCGAGGCGCATGTAGCGCCGGCCAGTCACTCGCCGCACCAGGCCGGGCGCATGACTTTGTCGCCACAGGTCCAGGATATCGGTGGAGCCCATGGCCGCCGCCAACTCCGCGCCGGTCAAGGGGCCGCGTTGTTTCAGGATTTCGACCGGACTGGACATGGCGGGGACTATACGTTTGGAGGAAAGAAAAGGGGAGCAGAAACTCCGCATAGAACTCGGCCCGAGCGCAAGGCAACATTCTTCAGAAAAGCCAGGATCCTCCCACGGATGCCTTTGGCGTCCCGCGGATCAAGAACAGGAATCCAACACCATCCAGGCCGGCGGCAGGATGGAGGGTATAATCCGCCGATCGGTTCAGGGCAGGCGGACGCCGGTGCGGAAGAGCCGTTGGGGATCGTCGAGGTCTACCTCCCAGAGAAGTCCGTCTTCTGTCCCGGTCTTTTCAGGTGGGTAGAGCGTCCAGGGATCTTCGAGCAGGTCGCCCGACCACTCCACGCGATACAGCCGGGCAGTGGAGGTGGGATGGATGCGGATCTGCAGCGCCCCGGGTGCCGGCGACAGGATTTCGGCCGGCGGGAAGCGGGCGTCGGGATCGGTGGGATCCAGGTCGGCGATGAAGGTTTGCATGACGGTGTGAATGTGGTTGGCCGCCATGGCGACCGGATCGGCCGCCGTGGGACTGCCATAATACCGTTCTTCCCACCAATCGGGCAGACCGTCGCCATCCTGGTCGCCATCCGGAGTGCGCTGGATGATCAGGTCGTTGACATAGAGCGCATAGTTCACGTTGTCGCCGGCATGACCGCCGTTATAGAACTTCACTTCGGCGGCGGGGGCCGTCAGGCCGGCCGAGGTGTAGTTGGTCTCGAAGCCCGCGCTGTGGGTGAGGGCGACATGGAGCTGGGAGTCGGCGAGTTGCGTGACCGCTACCTGCAGGACGGCGGTGGGGGAATAGATGGGCGGGAAATCGATGCCGGAATCATTTTCCCATTTGAAGCTCAAGATATCTCCACCCCGGAAATTGATGTTGAACAACTCGGTTCCGTCCGCGGTCAACAGGCAGACGCCGCGCGCTCCGCCGTTCCAGTTGAAGGCCAGGGTGGCGTGGAACACATCGCCTGGCTCGAGCGGATGGGCAAACGGCCGGAAGGCGTCCACGTAGGTTTCTCCCGCCCCTCCCAGGAACCGGAAGCTGTAGCCATTGGCCGAATCAATGTCGCCGCTGCCGTTGGTGGAACTGTCCAGGATGGCGCTGGCGCCGGCATCGGCGATGAGGGTCCACGGGAGATAGCCCGTTCCGCCGTTGGATCGGTTGGAAAAAGTGCCGGGCGTGTAATTGCCGGCGTGGTCGTACGCATCGGCCGGGATGGACGCGGAGAAGGACACCAGATCCACCCAACCGCAGTCCGCGCCAGTGGAGACGCTTCCATCCTTGGCATATCGCCAGCGCAGCGTGTGGGGGCCGGCGGGGATTCGATAGTTCATCTCGTGCCAATCCACATTGCCGTCGATCCAATCCAGGAGAGCGTCGTTGAAATAGAACTCCAGGAAGTCGAAATTGGCTTCTGACGACACCTTCCACCAGAAGGCAAGATTACCGGGGCCTTCGACAGTGGTTTGCATCCAGCTTTCCTGGTCATCGTTGATATCGCCGCTTTGGGCGGCATCGACGCCGTCGTGGGTCATATCAAATTGTGCGAACCAGGGGGCGTGGCCTCCGGTGGTCCAGGCCAACTCGCAGGCATCGGCCGCTTCGCAGAGGGGAATGGCCACCGTCAGACGGGCGGTTCGCTGCCGGGTGAATCCGGTGTCCGTGTTCTCGAAGACCATGGTGTCTTCGTAGAATCCGCCGGGAAGACTGTCGGCGGACGCCGTGAGGGACGCGGTGACCATGGCGGATGACCCGGGTGCGAGTTCTCCGCTAGACGGGTCGACATCCAGCCATGCGGCGGCAGCCGAGGCGGTCCACGGCAAAGGTGTGTCGCCATTGTTGGAGAGCGTATAGGTTTTGGATTGGGGGGCAAACGGGCCGCCCGGCGCACCTTCGCTATGGAATCCATCGAAGGGGCTGACGGTCATGTCATCCGTGACGTCTGGCGTGTAAGCCACTTGGTCCACCCAGCCGCAGTCCGCATCGCGCGAGACGCTCCCGTCCTTGGTATAAACCCAGCGCAGGACATGGATGCCATCCGGGATGGGATAGGTCTTCTCCTGCCAATCGACGTTGCCCGAGATCTGGTCCTGGAGAACGTCGTTGAGATAGAAATTCAAGAAGTCGAAACCGCCTTCCGATGAGACCTTCCACCAGAAGGAAAGATTACCGGGGCCTTCGACGGTGGTTTGCATCCAGCTTTGCTGGGAGTCGTTGATATCGCCGCTTTGGGCGGCATCGATACCGTCGTGGGTGGTGGCGGTTTGGGCGAACCACGGGGCGTTGCCGCCGGTGGACCAGGTCCATTCGCAAGCATCCACGGCATCGCACAAGGGGATTTCGATCACCAAACGCACGGGGCGGGTTATGACCACGCCGGACAGGTGGTTGCTGAAGGTGATCGTGGCCGAATATGTGCCGCCGGGCAGCGCATCCGCCTCGGGCTTGAGTTCGGCCATGATCTCCACGCTTGCGCCCGGCGCTAAGGTTCCGCCGGCGGGTAGGGGCTCCAACCAGGCGGCAGAAGACATGGCCGACCAGGTCACGGGGACTCCGCCGGTATTGGTCAGTTCGTATTCCTTGGTGTCGGGCGTGAAGGGTCCGCCGGGCGCGCCTTCGGCATGGAATGGCTCATCGGGGGCAAGTTCCAGCGCGTCATTGACGGCGGAGCCGGTGAGGGCGACATGCACCACCGGGGCATTGGTGTCGTTGCTGAGAATGCGCACCCAGGACTGGTGGTCGCCGGCTTCGGACGGGCGATAGACCACGTCAAAGGTCGTCGAGCCGCCGGGCGGAATCACGATCGGCAGGGGGGCCAGGCTCTCGAGGCTGAAGTCGAGGTTGACCTGCTGCAGGGCCGCAAAGGCATTCAGCCGTCCGCCGGTAACCGTCAGGTTGTCCCAGGCGGGCAGGACATCGACGCTGTTGAGCAGGGCTTGCTTGATCAGATCATAGGGGGCGGTGGGCGTCATGGAGTACAACAACGCGGCCACGCCCGCCACATGCGGGCTGGCCATCGAGGTCCCGCTGAACGTGTCATAGCCGCCGCCCGCGACCGTGCTGAGGATGGCGGAGCCCGGCGCGGCGAGGTCCACCGTGGTCTGGCCAAAGCAGGAGAACGAGGAACGGGCATCGTTGTGGTCGCTGCTGGCGACGGCGATGATGTTGTCGTTGTCGTAGTTCGAGGGATAATGGGGAAGGGTGTCGTTGTCGGTGCCGTCGTTGCCGGCGGCGGCGATGAAGAGCTGGTTGGCTTCGCCGGCGGCTTCGATCATATCGCGCAGGGCCTGGGAATAGCCCCCGCCACCCCAGGAATTGTTGGAGAGGTGTGCGCCTTTGTCGATGGCGTATTCGATGGCGGAAATGGCGTCGGCGGTGGCGCCGGATCCGGAGTCGTCCAGAAACTTGAGTCCCATGAGCCGGACCTGCCAGTTGATGCCGGCGACGCCGATGGCGTTGTTGCCGACGCCGCCGATGGTACCGGCGACGTGGGTGCCGTGGTCGTGGCCGTCCATCGGGTCCCCGCTGGTCGGCACCCCGGTGCCGTCGATCCACCGCGCCCCATAGAGATCGTCGACGATGCCGTTGCCGTCGTCGTCCATCCCGTTCTCGGTTTCGTCGGGATTGACCCACAGGTTGTCGACCAGGTCGGGGTGGGTGTAGTCGATACCGGTGTCGATGACGCCGACGATGATTGCACGGCTGCCCGTGGTGATGTCCCAGGCGTCGGTGGCGCGGATGTCGGCGCCGGGGGTCCCGCCGGTCTGACCGGTGTTCTCCAGTCCCCAGAGGTCGCCGAAGCGCGGGTCGTCGGGGGTGGCGGAAAGGCGGATGACGTAATTGGGCTCGGCATAGGCCACGCCGGATAGCGACTGGTAGGCCGCGATGAAGGCCTTGAGGTCGCTGTTCTTGGGAAGGGTGACCACATCGACGGGGATGCGGCTATAGCGATGAATGCGGCGGGCTCCAAGCGCCGCATGGATCGCATCGCGCTTGGCGGCGTCGGCATCGGACTTGAATCCGATCAGCAGCGTGTCCGACACCCACTCATGGGCATCGGGATCGGATTCCGTCTTGGCGGGAGCCCGGCGGGCGGTGGCAGGCTTGGCGGGCGGGGCGGGGAGGGCTTCCGGCTCGGCATCGCCGAGCGAGGACAGGATATAGGTGCCGGAAATCACCAAATCATACAGCGCGTCGGTGTTGTGAATGGTGATTTGTTCCGTTGTGGATTGCCCCACGATCCATTCGCCAAAGGGCATTTGAAGATCGTCTTCTGGCGCGATCGTATCGGTCACGTGAATCTCGCCGGGCAGGGGGATGACGGTGAGTTGCAGGTCGCGGTAGAACCGTTTGCCCGAGGTCGTGTTGGCGATGACCAAGGTATCGTGATAGGTCCCGGGATCAAGGGAGGCGGCGGTGGCGTTGACTTGTGCGGTGATGACGACGTCGGCGTCGGGGGCCAGGTTGCCGGCGGTGAGCGAGACGTCGGCCCAGGTGGAGGTCGTGGCCGCGGTCCAGTCGAGGGCATCCGATCCGGTATTGGACAGCGTGTAGGACTTGTCCTCGGGAGCAAAGGGGCCGAGTTGGTAGCCGGCGGAGCTGAAGCCATCGGCGGGCAGCGTGAGAAGGTCATCATGGCCCACTTCCAGCAACTGGAGGAGGTTTTCGAAGAACCGCTGGCCGTCTTCGGGCGCGAGAGTGTCGGCGAGCATTCCCAGCAGGGCGCTTCGCCCACCGTGGCCCCAGACGAGCGCCGAATCGCCGTTGCGGAAGCGGGCGATGGATTGGGCGGTATCCAACGGCCGCAGGCCGAAGGACCACAGCCCGCCCCAGCCCGGGTCGGAAATGGGTTGTGGATTCTGGATGCCGGCGGCCAGGTCGTCATCGGTGATGGTGATCGGGCTCATGTCGGTGGCGCCGGTGAACTCGGCCTCCAGCAAACCGGCCAAAAACTCATCCTGCAGCCAATCGGCGGCGATGACTCGGCCGCCGGCCAGCAGGTGGTCCTCGAGCGCAACAAGATCCAGGCCTGAATAGTCGGCCTGCGCGAGAGAGATGGCCACCAGGAACTCATCGTCCATTAGGGCCTGGTTGAAATCCTCCCAGGTATCGGGCAGCTCGACGGCATAGCCTTGGGCACGCAAAGCGGGGACGACGACATCGGGGCCGACAAAACCGTCGGCAAAGAAGAGGGCGGAATAGCCCTCGCGGGAGACCGACAGAGAGGCCTGCCGCGCATGAATCCGGCCTGAGACGTGGTTGCTGAAAACGATGTCGCCGGTGTAGTAGCCATAGGTCAGGGCCAATACGCTGGGATCGAGGGAAATGTCGACGTCAACGCTTTCCGCCGGGTCCAGGGTGCCGGCGGTCGGAAGGACTTGCAGCCAGCCGGGCGCGGAAACCAGGCTCCAGTCGAGAGCCGCGGCATCGACATTGAGCAGTTCGTACGTGGTGGATTCGGGCACAAACGGCCCGCCCTCGATGCCCGCCGGATGGAAACCCGTGCGGGGCGTGATGCGCAGAGGGTCGCTCGAAGGGTAGTCGCTTAAATTGCTTTCCATGAAGTTGAAGGGCAGGCCTTCTCCGGCGGAGAGGCCGGCGAGGCCGTCTCGCGCGTCGATCTGCAGCCAGGTCAAGCGAATCCGGCCGTCGAAGAACATCTCGATTTGAAAGCTATTGCGGTTGTTGTTGCCATACTCGGGCACATCCAGCCAGGTGACCGCAACGCGGTCGGCCAATTGCTTCCAAGAGACTTCGCCGCCGGAGGTGGGATTGAGGTCGTCGAACAAGGCGGATACGCGCGGCAGGCGGAAATGGGCCGCCAGGCTTTCCGTCCAGGTGGAATCACTCTCCCCGAAGGTGATGAATCCATTGGGGCCGACATGCAGGTGGTCGTAGTCCACGCCATAGAGCCACACGGTTTGGCCGTCAGCCAGGGCGACATATGCGGGATCGTCATCGCCCACCGGCAGCGGTGTGCCCCCGGCCGGATCGGTGAAGAAGTCCTCCGCCGGATCCGTGAAGGCCTGGTAGCCGTTCAGCGATCCGTCGGGAACAAAGACTACGGAGGTATAGGCGAGGTCGTTGTCGTTGGCGGAAAAGATTTCCGTGAAGTAATCATCGGGCTCTCCGCCGGCGCGGGCCTGCGCAAACGCCGGAGCGGAATAAAGGCTGGTCGAGCCGTCATCGAACTGGGCCCAGGCGGAGTAGAAATAGCGCCGGCCGACATCGACGGAATCATCTTCGAAGGCCTCGGCGTTGCCGGCGTAGACCAGTTCCCCCTCGTCCCAGCGCGACGGGAAGTTATCGGTATCGCGGCGGATGGTGGTGTCGATATAGGTCCAACCGCCGGCCGACGGGGGATTGGCCCAGGCCAGGAAGATGGAGGTGTCCCCTTCGTTGCTGGCGGCGACCAGGTCGTTGACCGGTGTCACGTCGTCCGGCAGGGACGCCAGCCGCGCGCTTTCCGCGACGTTGAGGCGTCCGCCGGACACCGTCAGGCCATTCCAGACGGGCAGCCGGTGGGAACCCAGCAAGAGCCAGTCCTTGACATCCGACCAGGGCGCGCCGGGATGGAAGGACCACAGCAGGGCGGCCGCGCCGGTGACGTGCGGCGTCGCCATGGAGGTCCCGCTGTATTCATCGTAGGCGTTGCCGGGAACCGAGCTGAGAATGCCGGATCCGGGCGCGGCGATGTCCACGCTCTGCCGCCCGTAGCAACTGAAGGAAGAAACCAGATCGTCATGGTCGCTGCTGGCCACGGCAATGAGGTTGTCGTTGTCGTAGCTGGACGGGTAATGCGGGATCCCATCGTTGTCGGTGGCGCTGTTGCCGGCGGCGGCGATGAAAAGCTGGTTGGCGTCGCCGGCGGCGGCGATCATGTCGCGCATGGCCTGTGAATAGCCGCCGCCGCCCCACGAGTTGTTGGAGAGGTGGGCGCCCTTGTCGATGGCATACTCCAGCGCTGCGACGGCATCGGCCGACCAGCCCGAACCGCCGTCATCCAAAAACTTCAGGGCCATGAGTTGCACTTGCCAGTTGACCCCGGCGATGCCGATGGCGTTGTCGCCGACCCCGCCGATCGTGCCGGCGACATGCGTGCCGTGGCCGTCGCCGTCCATCGGATCGCCGCTGGTGGGCAGTCCGTTGCCATCGAGCCAGCGCGCGCCATAGATATCGTCGATGATGCCGTTGCCGTCGTCGTCTTCGCCGTTGGCGGTTTCATCCGGATTGGTCCAGAGATTGGCGATCAGGTCTTCGTGGGTGTAGTCGATGCCCGTGTCGATCACGGCCACAATGATGTCGCGGCTGCCGGTGCCGTGGGTTCCCCAGACCTCCGCCACGTTGATGTCGGCGCCGGGCGTCCCGCCGGTCTGCCCGGTATTGCGCAGGCCCCACAAGTCACCGAACATGGGGTCGTTGGGGACCATCTTCTTTGTGACCCGGTAGTTGGGTTCGATGTAGGCCACGTCCTTGCGGGACTGATAGGCCTTTTGAATGTCGTCGCGTCGAATGCCCGGGGCCGCCCGTACGACGTCCACCGGGATTCGCCGGAACGAGCGGACGCGTTCCGTGCCGGCGGCGGCGTGCGCCGCCTGGCGCGCTTGACGAGTGGCATCCGGGCGAAAGCCGACCAGCCAGTAGTCGGGGTGGGCTTCAAGCTCGGTTTGCAGGGGAGGCTTCGGCGGCGGGGCGGCCGCGTCCGCGGGCCGGGTGGTTGTCCAAAGCATCATCGCCACACATGCACCCATCAGGGCGCGCGACACGTGCACAGCCTTCATTCGCAACCTCCTTGGCGCTTCTGGACGGGGTGCGTCCATCCGCATGGTCACATGCTGCCACGAGCAAATCGGGCCGTCAAGTGGCAACAAGAGGTCCGCGTTGAGCGGTGCGGGCAAGGTTGGCCAGGATGCGCAAATGCTCTTCGGGGGTGCCCGACCAGGGGCTCAGCAGCAGCACCAGCTCGTGGGGCGGCGTGTCGAATCCGTCCAGCCGGAATCCATCGGGATGGCAGCCCACCGCGATCCGGGCGGTGGTGACCAGCGGGGTGTGAACATGCAGCAGGGCGGAGTGGGAGGACAGCGGGACCGCCATGTTGGTGCGTAGTTCCCGGGCCAAGGGTTCCAACCGCGGCCCTCCATCCGGCAACAAATGGTTCAGCAGCTCGGGAATGGCTTGGTCCGGGAGGTTCGAGGATACATTCGTCACCACCCATCCCGGCCGATAGGGTGGACGTGCGCCTTCCTGCGAAGGAGTACCGTCCCAGTCTTCTTGTTCCACGTCGTGATCCGATACCACGGGTGGATACAGGACCATCAGGTTGGTATTCGGCCAGCGTTGCGCCCAGTCTACGGGGAGGCGCTCGAGGCTGGGCTGCCAGGCCAAGTGTCCCCGGCGGACACTCAGCAGTAAAATCGAATCGCCGTCGATTACGGCCTCCGAAAAGCGCCGGATAACTTCGGCCCAAGTCGGCATGGAGGGAATGTCGGTGGAAGAATCGGCCGGGCGGTTGGTCGGCAGGCCGTCGAATGCCCGGCGGGTATGATCCGTCGTGGCCAGCAGGATGCGAGCGCCGAAGCGGGCGGCGATGCGGCGCACCAGTTGAAGCGCATTGGCGAGCCCCTTGTGGTGCTCCATCAGCGGGGGTGCCAGCACCCACAGGCGCTTGGTGGCGGCCAGGGGCACGGTTGGGCGGTAGATCACAACCGCTTGCCGGCTTTGCAGGATGACCCGGTCCGGAATGCTCTGCAACAGGGACGACACCCGCTTGCGGGAATGCCAGCCAAGAACAATGGCGCTGACCCGGAATTCCGTCGCCGCGCTGAGAATGCCGCCGGCGACGTTCGAATCCAGCCGCGCCAGGGGAATCGCGCGCACTCCGGCGGCCTCCGCACGGGCGACCGCTCCGCCCAGCAGGCGCTCGGCCTCCGCCACGCGGTCCGGGTCGTCCGGGCCTTCCTGGGCCACATGCACCGGATAGATCGGTTCTGCGGCGCGATCGGGGCGAAGGATCAGCGCCAGATCCATGACCCGATCCACGCTCTGTGGCGAGGCCAACGGCACCAGGATGCGGCCCGTCTCGTGGCGGGGTGCCGCCGGTTGGAGCTCTTCATGTTCGGCCAGGCGGCGGGCGCTTTTTTCCGTCACCCACGGCCCAATCAGGCAGGTCACCAGGATCATCAGGATCGTGCCGTTCAGGACGGCCGCATCGAAAATGCCGACTTGCGTGCCGACCAGTACGGCCGCCAGCGTGGCCGCGGCCTGGTTCACGCTCAACCCAAACAGCAGGCGGGTTTCATCGCGCGAAAAACCCAGCCACCGCCCGGAGAGGGCGGCGGCCAGCCACTTGAAGACGGTGACGCCAACCACCATGTAGAGCGCGATGATCCACCCGTCCAGCCCGGTGAACAACACCCGCAGATCCACGCGCATGCCGACGGAAAGAAGGAAAAAGGGAATAAAGAGGGCGTAGCCGACAAAATGAAGCCGGCTCATCAGCACGCCGCGACCCGGTACGACCGGGCTCAGCGCCAGACCGGACAGGAAGGCGCCGATGATGGGTTCGACACCCGTCCGTTCCGACAGCCACGCCACGAGAAATGTGGCGGCCAGAACGAAGATGAACTCCGAGGCGCCGTCCGGAGCCGTCCGCTTGAAGAACCAATAGCCCAGGCGCGGCAGCAGGAAGAGCGAGCCCGCCACCAGGGCCAGCAGGGAGAGGCTCAGGCGGGTCCAAAAGGCGACGCCCACGCCATCGCCACCGCTTTTGACGATGACCGCCAGCACCAGCAGCGCGGCGGTGTCGGTCAGGATGGTGCCGCCAATGGTGGTGGTGACGGCCCGGTTGCGGCCGAGCCCCAGCCGCTGCACGATGGGAAAGGGGATCAGCGTATGCGACGCAAACATGCTCGCGAGCAGGATGGCCTTGGGCCAACTGAATCCCAACCACCACACCGCCCCCAGCGTGCCGAACACCTGCGGGATCAGGAAGGTCAGCGCTCCGAATACCAAGCTGCGGTGGCGGTAGCGGATGAACTCGTCGAGGTTGATTTCGAGGCCCGCCAGGAACATCAGGTAGAGCAGTCCCACCTTGCCCAAAAGCTGGAAGGTCTGGTCCAGCGTGAACAGGCCCAACCCGTGCTCGCCGACGATCACGCCGGCGAGAATCAATCC
>CAYNSH010000046.1:0-27246 GCA_964399775.1 uncultured Verrucomicrobiota bacterium | reverse complement strand
ATCCTGGGATCCATGGTCCCGATCCGCCGCGACCACCGGGCGCAGCTACAACCGACCCCATCGGTCTTCGGATCGAATCCGTACCATCCGTATCATCCGTAGCTTGGCGGTTCCGGCTGTTCGATCCCGGAAATTTCTCACGCCAAGACGCCAAGAACGCCAAGTGGGTTGGCCCGCTCGGATGCGCCTTGGCGGTCTTCGCGTTCTTGGCGTGAGACTGGCTGTCCGATCCAATCGAAGAGCATTTCGCTCCGGATGGAACCGGGATTCTACGGATTCGATCCAGAGATCCATGGTCCCGATCCGCCGCGCCCAGCGGGCGCAGCTACAACCATCGCCAGGGGACAGACCAATCCCTTTCGGGGTTTTCGCCTGTTCGTAGTCATCTGTTCCTCCGGAATCCGTGTTCATTCGTGTCCATCCGTGGTTCATTCGGCTGTCCCTGTCCGCCGCGCCCGGCGGACGCGGCTACAGGTCGACCGAATCGAACCACAAAAAATCCCCGGCGGGAACCCGCCGGGGATCGTGTCCGCAACTGCGGAGAATTATTTGCGACGCCGACGAATCGCCAACGCCAATGCGCCGAGGCCCAGCAGGCTCATCGTCGCCGGCTCGGGAATCATCGCCACCGTGCGGTTCGGCTCAAACGGTCCAGCTGTGCCATCCACATAGAATCCCTGCGTGGGGGCGCCACCACCGGCATATTCCGTGTTCATGACAACCAAATCCGTCTGGTAGAACTGAGTGCCATTGAAGATTTCATATCCCTCAGGCAGCATGAACACGCGCTGATAGACCGAACCCAGAGTGCTCCAAGCCAGATTTTCATAGACCGTATTGCCGTCGACAAACTGCACCCACTCGTTCCATTCCGTACCCGGCCGGGCGCCGACCAAGTTGTCCCACTCGACAGCCACGCCGCCGCCAGAGGGGATGTCCCGCTGGCCCCAGACGACATCGTCGCCCCAGACGTGCCGGTTCGCGGCGATCGCGGGGGAGACCTCGCCCATCGAGCCATCGATTTCCTGGATGATTCCATCCGCGCCGGCGTAGATCAACTGCCAGATCACGTCGTACCCGTCGGCAATACCGCCGCCGCTACCATCTTCACCCCAGTTTGCAGTCGACCACTGGATGCCAACACCGGCACTGGCGACGGTGGCGACCAACGCCACGCCCATAAGTCCCATCAAGATCTTCTTCATTTTTTCTCTCCTCAATGTTTGTTTTTAAATGGTTCGTTTTGGCTTCTGCTTAGGGCCAGGTGTAGGGCTTGTCTTCGTCCCAGTCGGTGACGCCAGCGGCTTCCTTCATGAAGAAACCTTCGCCCGCCAACACGACCCGATTGGATTGGCCGGGTGCCCATCCCTTAATACCCTTCAAACCGCCGACCCAAACCTGTGCGACTTCATCCCAGAAGAATACCTCGGAATTCTGGGTGGCGTTGATAGCCAAGTCGGATTCGCCGAACTTGAAGTCCACCGGGAAGGGATTGGCCACGGCGCTGAGATTTCCACTGCCCAGCATCACGCGCTTCACCATGCCTTCATCCGGAACTTCGCCAGTGATCGTGACGTCTTTATCCGGAGCACCTGCCGCGCCCTTCATGAAAAAGGCTTCGCCGGGGGTCACGACGCGGTTGGACTGGCCGGGTGCCCACCCCTTGATGCCTTTAAGTCCGCCAACCCAGACCTGCGCACCTTCATCCCAAAAGAAAACCTGGGAGTTCTGCTCTGCTTCCTGAGCAACCGAAGTCCGCCCGAAGACGATATCGGCTTCGCTGAGGCTGTTGAGCGGGATGCTCATGGCAACGAGCTTCTCGTCCGCCGGCAGGGTCTTCTTGATATACCCCACGGCATTCTGGCTCAGGACTTCCTGCGCCATCGCCGCGACAACCGAAACGGCCAGCGTTCCGATCATCAATACAATCAATTTCTTTTTCATGGGATTCTCCATTTGTGGTTTGTTTTCTAAACTATCCGGCCTTTGCCTGTCAACATCTTCTCCAACTGTCAGTAAACATACGTGTAAACACCTATACGTGTCAATACGTATATGCGAAAATTTTGAATATTTAGTATTCATTTTTATCCGTTCCACAGCAACCACTTGCGCAATTGGATGCAAAGATACATCCGTTTTCGCCCCCAACGACCTGCGTATTCCGCCCCGAACCAAAGGCCTGGAGGCAGTGGGCGGTGCGATCCCTGTAGCCGTGCTCGCTGAACGCGGCGGCTGTTCGTTCCCGATCCGCCGCGCCCACCGGGCGCAGCACCAGACAAGCCAAAGCGGCGTCATGCCGCCGCACTCCAACCCGATCCCCCATTCGTGATATTCGGGTCATTCGTGGTTTGGCTGTTCGGGCTGTCCGATCCCGATCAAAACCATCTGGCTACGGATGGAACCGGGATGGTACGGATTCGATCCGGGTATCCATGGTTCGAATCCGTGAAACCACGCCAGTCCTCGTGGCAAGTCCGTCCCGATCCGCCGCGCCCAGCGGGCGCAGCTACAACCGATCCCATCGGTCTTCGGATCGAATCCGTACAATCCGTACAGCTCGGCTGTCTCCTGTCTCCTGTCCCCTGTCTCCTGTCTCCATTCATTTTCTCCATTTTATTTCTTGCGCTTCTACCGCCGCATGATATTTTGCCCCCCGCTTTTCGAGGTCGGTTCGCTTGAGCTGGCAGGTAGTCCATCGTCCGCATCGGCGGACGCCGCGGTCATCTTTGCCCGAACGAGTCGGGACATTCATGAGGCCAGTCCCCGGAGCAGAAGGATACGAAATACCATGGCTACCAAACTCTATGTCGGCAACCTGTCGTTTGACATCACCGAGGACGAACTGCGTCAGGCGTTCGCCGCGTACGGCAACGTCACCAGTTGCAATGTCATCATGGACCGCATGACCGATCGTCCGCGCGGCTTCGCGTTTGTCGAGATGGCCTCGGCCGATGAAGCCCAAAAGGCCATCGCCGACCTGAACGGCAAGGACCTCGGTGGACGCGCCCTCGTCGTGAATGAGGCCCGCCCGCGCGAAGACCGCCCCCGTGGCGGTGGTGGCGGCGGCGGCGGCTACGGCGGCGGCGGCGGTGGTGGCGGCGGCGGCGGCGGCCGGCGCAACCGCTACTAAGTCATCTTCATCACGAGACGTGATCACGCCGCGGCTATGCCGCGGCGTTTTGTTTTGGCTTCCCAAAGACGCCTCCCCATGCCCCGGGCGACCGGCTTGCCGCCGGGCACCCGGGACTTTTTGCGTGCGTTCCGTCCCAACCTTGGTATGTAAGAGGAACACAACTCACCAGGAGGAACCATGGCCCGACCCAATTACAGCTTCGCCAAATACCAACGAGAACTCGCCAAGAAGAAAAAACAGGAGGCCAAACGCCAGCGCAAAGCCGAGCAGAAATCCCAGAAGTCCCCCGATTCCGAGGCCCCTCCTCCCCCCGCCCCAACCGCCCCTGCTCTATGACCTCTGACCTCTGTCATCGGCTTTCTGACCTCTGTTCTCTGTCATCTGCTCTCTGACTTCTGGCCCCTGACCTCTGACTTCTAACCTCTGACCTCTGTCATCCGTCCTCTGCCCCCTGACGCCCATGCCGATCTACGAGTATCAATGCCGAAAGTGCCGACGCGTGCTGAATTTCCTGGTCCGGAGTGTCACCGCCCATTCCGCGCCCGTCTGTCCAAAGTGCGGACATCCGGAGATGGAGCGTGTCCTGTCCCGGTTCGCCGCTCCCAAGCGGCGCGTGGAGGCCGCTGCTCCCTCCGGCGGCAACACCTCGCCCGATCCCGGCATGGATCGCATGATGGCCGAAGCCGACGGCATCGATGAAAACGATCCGCGCGCCATGGGCCGCTTCATGCGCACCATGGCCGAAGAGACCGGCGAGCCCGTCCCCGATGAAATGAACGAAGTCATCCGCCGCCTCGAATCCGGCGAGGATCCCGAATCCATCGAGGAACAAATGGGCGACCTTCTCGGCGAGGATCCCGGCGGACCCCGCGGCGGCGACACCACGCTCTACGACGCCTGACCGCCCGCGCCCCATTGGGGTCAGCCCTTGAATCTTGAATCTTGTCCCAGAAGGGGCAGGCCTTGACCCCCGACCGCCGCGGGCCTATGTTGCCCGCCATGTGCGGACGCTATGTATTGCCGGATCGGGATGACGTGGAGGAGATCGGGCCGCTCCCCATCCCCGCGGCCTGCGCTGGAAACCTGCCCCACTTCAACGTGGCGCCCACCACTCAGGTTCCTCTCCTCCGGCAAGCCCCCAACGGCCGTCTGGAATGGACCTGTGCCCGGTGGGGGCTGATTCCTTCCTGGTGGCGCAGAGAGAAGCCGCCATCCATGACGTTCAATGCCCGCTCCGAAGAAGCCCGCAGCAAGCCCGTGTGGCGGGACAGCCTGCGCGCCCGACGCGGCCTGATGCCCGCCCGCGGCTGGTATGAGTGGAATGAAAACGAACTCATCCGCACCCCTTCTGGACGCCCGGGCCATCAACCCTATTTTCTGTTCTGCCCCGCGGCCAAGGTCATCGTCTTCGCCGCCATGTGGTCGCTCTGGCAACCCGAAGAGGCCGAGCCCGTCCTGTCCTGCGCGCTGCTTTCCACGTCGGCCGCTCCGTCCATCCAGCGCATTCACCATCGCATGCCCGTCGTGCTGCGCCCCGAACACCAGGCGCGATGGCTCGACCCGACCACCCCGGAAACGGAAATCCAAGACCTGATCGCCCAGGCCCGCGACAATCTCGACAGCTATCCCGTCAGCCCCCGGGTCAACCTCGTCCGCCACAATTTCCCGGACCTCATCGTCCCCGCCGCTCCATTGGGGTCAGCCCTTGAATCTTGAATCTACCGCCGCGCGCCATGGTTTGGTTTCGGTCGACGCGAAGGCATGGCTGATCATGTAGCTGACGGCCGATCCCGTCCCTACACCCAGATAATCGGCAATTTGCCGCTGCGTCATGCCCGCATACTTCTGCAATGCCCAAGCTATCAATCCGCGCACGAGCCGCCCCGCCTTGTATTGGTTTCGTTGCCCCCACTGGCCGCCGACCGCATGGCGGACAGCGGCTTCGACTTCTGCGACGCTTTTGCGCATTCGAATCTGACAGAAAGAAACATCCTCTCGCTTCAGGGTTTCTTCGGCCCTGCGTGCGGCCAGCTTTTGGATCCTTTCCATGAAGCCCTCCGAGCCGATCGCAATGCCCTTGCTACTCATCAGGCGGACAAATTCCTCATCGCTCTTGGCGATGCCAGCCTCCACATAGCGGGCATAGGCTCTGGGTTGACCCACCTTGCGGGGGCCTTCGAGCATGGCCAGCACTGGACCGGTCGTCAGCCAGTCGCCTGGCTTGACCTGTCCCGTGTACGCCCGATAACTGCTCCATGGAAAAGTTTTCAACAGGGACAATCGATCATTGAGCGGCATCTCCCTCATTTTCTGAATCTGGACAGGATTCAGATGGATATACCGGCTCAGCTTCAGTAGATGTTCATCTTGCTCCACCACTTGAGCCCCATAGCGCCCCTGCATGAGATGTCCAACACGTCGATGGCGGCGATTAAAATAAACCGTGTAACCCGTCAACAAACTGCTCATGAACCTGTCAAGATTCCCAAGCGGCGTTTCCGCCAACAGGTGAAAATGATTCGGCATCAGGCAGAACAGGAAGAGCCTGACTTGGTAAGTCTCGACACTTTCCGCCAACCGCTCCACAAAACGCTCCCGATCATGATCATCCCTGAAAATCGTCTGGCGATCATTTCCACGGCTGGTGACGTGGTAGAGGCCGCCCTCGATCAAGGTCCTGGGTTTTCTGGCCATGTCCGCATACTGACACAAAACCCGTGGATCGTGTCAAGATTCAAGATTCAAGGGCTGACCCCGATTTGATTTCGCTTTTCTTTTGGCCGACGTGTGAAAGAATCCGCGCCTCGATGACGAACGCTCCCTTCCATTCCAGGCCACGATGAACGCCGCTGGTGAGATCGCGCGGCGGCGCACCTTGGCGATCATTTCCCACCCCGATGCCGGGAAGACGACGCTGACCGAGAAGTTCCTGCTCTACGGCGGGGCGGTCCAACTCGCCGGCTCCGTCACGGCGCGCAAAAACCAGCGCGCCACGACCTCCGACTGGATGGAACTCGAAAAGCAGCGCGGCATTTCCGTCAGCTCCACCGTGCTGCAATTCGAATACCGCGATTTCGTCGTCAATCTCCTGGACACGCCCGGCCACCGCGACTTCTCCGAGGACACCTACCGCGTCCTGATGGCCGTCGATGCGGTCGTCATGGTGATCGACGCGGCCAAGGGCATCGAATCGCAGACGCTCAAGCTGTTCGAGATCTGCCGACTGCGCGGCATTCCCATCTTCACCTTCATGAACAAGCTCGACCGCCCCGCGCGCCATCCGCTCGAACTGATCGACGAAATCGAAACCACCCTCCAGATACAGATCTGCGCCATGAACTGGCCGATGGGCGACGGCGTGGATTTTCGCGGCGTCTACGACCGCCAGGGACGCCGGGCCCACTTTTTCGAGCGCACCCCCGGCGGCGCCTACCGCGCACCCGCCGTCCTGCATGACGTCGCCGATCCGCAGGTCCGCGACCGCATGACGCCCCACACGTTTCAGGCGTTGGTGGAGGAACTGGAGATGCTCGCCGCGGCGGGCGAGACCTACGACGCCGAGGCCGTTCGCGCCGGCCACATGACCCCCGTCTTCTTTGGCAGCGCCCTGAACAACTTCGGCGTTCAGCTTCTGCTCGATTTCTTTCTGGACCAGGCCCCGCCGCCCGCGCCGCGCCGCGCCGGAGGCCGCCTGATCGAGCCCGCTGATCCGGCTTTTTCCGGCTTCATCTTCAAAATCCAGTCCAACATGGATCCCCACCACCGCGACCAGATTGCGTTCCTGCGCATCTGTTCCGGCGTGTTCCAGCGCGACATGAAGGTCCTGCATCCGCGCAGCGGCAAAACCATCCGCATGTCGAATTCGCGCAAGATGTTCGCCCGCGACCGCGAAACCGTCAACGAGGCCTATCCCGGCGATGTGATCGGGCTCGTGGGCCACCCGGAATTCGGCATTGGCGACACGCTGACCGAAGACCCGGACATTGTCTACGCTCCCCTGCCCCAGTTTGCGGCGGAATGCTTTGCCTGGCTGCACCATTCCAGTCCGGCCCAATTCAAGCGGTTCCGGGCCGGTCTCGACCACTTGCTTCAGGAGGGCGCTGTTCAGTCTTATGAGATCCCCGATGCCGCCACCCGCGTGCCCCTGCTGGGCGCGGTCGGCCCCCTCCAGTTCGAAGTGCTGCAATATCGACTCGAAACCGAATACGGCGCCACCACCCGCCTGGAACCCGCCCCCTGGAAAATCCTGCGCTGGATCGATCCCGGCGGCGATCCCGTCACCGCCGACATCCTGCCCAGCAGTTGCCGGCTTGCCCTCGACGCCCATGGCCGCCCCGTCGCGCTTTTCTCCGCCGATTGGGAACTGAGATTCTTCATCGAAAAACATCCGGGCGTCATCCTGCATTCCCTGCCAAGCGCCCTGTAGCCCGTACCCCATTACTCCATTACCCCGGATCTTCGCCCTTTCCATATCCGAGACCCTGTGGAAGAATCCGCGGCATGAAAATCCAGCGCGCCCTTCTCAGCGTCTCCGACAAGACCGGACTGATCGACTTCGCCCGCGGCCTCGCTGCCCTCGGCGTGGAAATTCTGTCCACCGGCGGGACCGCCGCCACCCTGCGCGAAGCTGGGCTGGCGGTTATCGACGTTTCGGGGGTCACCGGCCATCCGGAGATTCTCGATGGCCGCGTCAAAACCCTCCACCCGGCCATCCATGGCGGCATCCTTCAGCGCCGGGACTTAGCCGCCGACCTGGAGACCTGCGCCCAGCTGGGCATCGCCCCCATCGATCTCGTGTGCGTCAATCTGTACCCCTTTGAGCAGGCCCCATCGATCGAAACCATCGACATCGGCGGCCCGGCCATGCTCCGCGCCGCGGCCAAAAACCATGCGGACGTCGTGGTCATCAGCGATCCGACCGACTACGCACCCGTTCTCGAAGCCCTTCAAGCCACGGGCGACCTGCCACCCGAAGAACGCCGACGGCTTGCCGGCAAGGTCTTCTCCCGCACCGCCGCCTACGATGCGGCCATCGCCACTTGGGTGAACGGCGCCCTCCCGCCCGAAATCCCCCTGCGCTATGGCGAAAACCCGCACCAAACCGCGACCTTCCGCCCCGATGTTCCTCCTCCATGCGAGGCCACCCTGGCCACCGCGCGAATTCTTCACGGCAAGGAGATGTCCTATAACAACTATGTGGACGGCGATGCGGCGCTGGAGGCCGCCCGGGAATTCCACGAGGCTTCCGCCGCGGTGATCATCAAACATACCAATCCCTGCGGCGTCGCCACCGGCGACACCCTTGCCCAGGCCCTCGCCGAGGCGTGGGAGGGCGATGTCGTCTCCGCCTTCGGCTCGGTCATCGCCCTGACGCGGCCCGTCGATCTGGCCACCGCCCAAATCCTCAAGGGCCGCTTTGTCGAAGCGCTCATCGCCCCCGCCTTCGAGGCCGATGCCCTGGAATTCCTGAAGGCCAAGTCCCGGGACATCCGCCTGATCTCCCTCGACCAGCCCCTGGCCAGCCCCCTCCCCCGTCGGCAGGTCCGACAGATCAACGGCGGACGCCTGGACCAGGATGCCGACCTGAACGCCCCCGCGGGCTGGCAAGTCGTCACGCAGTCCCCGTTCCCCGACCGCCTGCGTCCGGTCGCCGAGTTCGGCATCCGCGCCGCCAAGCATCTCAAGTCCAATGCCATCGCCCTGGCCTGGGAATACGCCCCCGGGCGCCAGGCCCTCTTGGGCATGGGCGCTGGCCAGCCCAACCGGGTCGATGCCCTCAAAAAACTCGCGCTCGCCAAAGCCCGTGAAAACATGCAGCGCCGCCAATTCGACCCCGCGCAGGTGCTTGCCACTACCGTGCTCGTCTCCGACGCCTTTTTCCCCTTCCCCGACAACATCGAAGCGGCCGCCGAATTCGGCGTGAACTACATCGTCGAGCCCGGCGGGTCCAAAAAGGACGCCGACTGCATCGCCGCCTGCGATGCCGCTGGAATCGCCATGGTGTTCACCGGCTGCCGTCACTTCCGGCATTGAAGACCACCCCGGTCCTGTGCCAAAGTCCCCCATTGACAAGCGGGAAGACCCCGTGATAGGTTGCTGAACATTCGTTCATATATAGGAGAACCCCATGGCCCCCAAGACCCCCGCAAGCCCCAAGAAGGACGTCAACGCCAACCTGCCGCCGGCCCTGAGCGCCGTCCTGGCGCAAATCCAGAAGGAGTTCGGCGACGGCGCCATCATGCGCCTCGGCAGCGAAGGCCAGTTTGCCAAGATCCCCGCCATCCCGACCGGTTCCCTCACGCTCGACCTGGCCCTGGGCATCGGCGGGGTTCCCCGCGGACGCGCCATTGAAGTCTTCGGCCCGGAATCCTCCGGCAAAACCACGCTCGTTCTGCATATCATCGCCGAAGCGCAGAAAACCGGCGGCATGTGCGCCTTCATCGATACCGAGCACGCGCTCGATCCCGGCTACGCCAAAAAAATCGGCGTGGATATCGACAACCTGCTCGTCTCCCAGCCCGACTCCGGCGAAGAGGCCCTGATCATTGCCGACCAGCTGATCCGCTCCAATTCCCTCGATGTCATCGTCATTGATTCCGTCGCCGCGCTCGCGCCCCGCGCCGAACTCGAGGGGCAGATCGGCGACTCGCATGTCGGCCTCCAGGCGCGCCTCATGAGCCAGGCCATGCGCAAAATGACCGGCATCCTCGACAAGTCCAAGACCTGCTGCATCTTCACCAACCAGATTCGCGAAAAGATCGGCGTGATGTTCGGCAATCCCGAGACCACCCCCGGCGGCCGCGCCCTCAAGTTCTACTCGTCGGTCCGGCTCGATATCCGGCGGATCGCCGCCATCAAGTCCGGCGATGGCAAGGTCGTCGGCAACCGCACCCGCGTGAAAGTCGTCAAGAACAAGGTGGCCCCCCCCTTCACCGAGGCCGAGTTTGACATCCTGTATGCCGAAGGCATTTCCAAGGAAGGCGCCGTGATCGACGCGGCCAACGAACTCGGGCTGCTCGACAAGCGCGGCACGTGGCTCTCCTTCGAGGGCCAGCAGATCGGCCAGGGCCGCGACGCCGCCCGCCAGAACCTGCGCCAGGATCCCGAACTGTTCGCCAAGCTTCGCGACGCGATTCTCGCCAAGCACGCCGGGCACCCCGCTCCGGCCGCCAAGGACGAGAAGGCCGAAACGTCGGGCTGACCGCCTCCTTTACCCTCCGCGAAGGGCGGCCGTGAACACCGCCATGCGCCTCATCGCCTCGCGGATGTTGTCCATGCTCGTTGCATAGGCGCAGCGCAGGAATCCCGCGCCGCTCGCGCCAAAGGCGTCGCCCGGCACCACGGCCACCCCGTGCTCCTCCAGGAACCGCATGGCAAACGCCTCCGAGGAAATCCCCAGGTCGCCGATGAACGGGAACGCATAAAAGGCGCCGGCCGGGGTGTGGCACGAAATCCCCATCTCTTCGAATGCCGCAATCAGATAGTTCCGGCGGCGGTTGTATTCCGCCACCATCTCCGCCACCGCCGCATCCCCGCGCTCCAGCGCCTCCGCGGCCGCCTTCTGGCCGGTGGTCGGCGCGCTCATGATCGCATACTGGTGCAGCTTCATCATGTTTTCCGAGATCTCCGGCGGCGCGCACGCATAGCCAATGCGAAATCCCGTCATGGCCCACGCCTTCGACAGCCCGTGCAGGAAAATCGTCCGCTCCTTCATGCCCGGCATCGACACAAAACTGACGTGCTTCGACTCGTAGGTCAGTTCCGCATAGATCTCATCCGTCAGCAGGAGCAGATCGTGCCGAATGCAGAAGTCGGAAATATCTTCCACATCCCGCCGCTCCAGCACCGCCCCGGTGGGATTGCAGGGGAAATTGAGCATCAACACCCGCGTCTTCGGCGTCACCGCCTTCTCCAGCATCTGCCGGGTCAGGCGGAACTGGTCCTCGCGGCGGGTCTCCACGCAGACCGGAATCCCGCCCGCCAGCATGATGCTTGGACGGTAGCTCACAAAACACGGCTCGTGATACAGCACCTCGTCGCCCGGATTGATCACCGTGCGCAGGGCAATGTCGATCGCTTCGCTCACCCCGACCGTCACCAGGATTTCCGTGTCCCAGTCGTACTCCGCGCCGAACTGGCGGGCCACATAGCGCGCCATGGCCTGGCGCAGCGCCGGATCGCCGCGATTCGACGTGTAATGCGTCGCCCCCCGCTCCAGCGACCAGATGGCCTCTTCGCGCACCGTCCACGGCGAATCGAAATCCGGCTCGCCCACCCCCAGCGAAATCACGTCCTTGCGCGACGCCACGATGTCGAAAAATTTTCGGATGCCTGAAAACGGCAGCGCCTTGATGTGCGCCGCCACCCTGCTGGTCTGGCTCATGGTCCGGCCTTCCTTCCTTCGACTGCTACGGACTCACTTGCAACCGGTCGTCCACCTTGTCGCCATCCATCAGGACGCCCTCTTGCTTGTACGTCTTCAACATGAAATGCGTCCCGGTCGAGAGCACGCCGTCCAGGGTCGCCAGGCGCTCGCTGACGAACGAGGCCACCTCCCGCAAGGTGTCGCCCTCCACGAACAGCAGCAGATCATACTTGCCGGACATCAGGTACATGTTGACCACTTCGTGGAATCCGGCGATCCGACGCGCAATCCGGTCGAAGCCGCCTTCGCGTTCCGGTTGGACTTTCACCTCGATCACGGCCGTCACCCGCTCGCCCGGCAAATGGTCGTCATTCACCAGCGCCCGATAGCCGCGAATCGTCCCGGATTTCTCATAGGCCTCGATCCGCTTCGCCACCTCCTCCGGCGTCGAACGGATCATCTTGGCAATGTCCTCGATGCTCGTGCGCGCGTTGTTGCTCAAAATGTCCAGCAATTCATCCATGGCGACCTCCAGATTCCAATCGATCCGAGGCGCATCCTACCAGCCCCCTCCCGCCCCGCGCCATCCAAAAGCGCCGGGGGCACCGCTTGACGCTTATACACATATGTGTATATCTTTATGTCTATGAACACCGCCCAAGCCAAAGCCCGCGCCGATCTCCTCAAGGCTCTCGCCCACCCCACCCGCGTCCTCATGCTGGATGCGCTCAGCCGCGGCGATTGCTGCGTCAACGACCTCCGCAGCCTCGCTGCGACCAGCCAGCCGACCATCTCCCGCCATCTGGACAGGCTCAAGAAAGTCGGCATCGTCACCGAACGACGCGCCGGCAAGCGGGTCATCCACCATCTGGCCACCCCCTGCATGCTGCAGGCGCTCGGCTGTACCGTCGAAGCCTTGAAGTCCGTCAAGAAACGCCAGGAAAAAACCATCTGAAAGACCCCCATGAAGACTGAATTCAAAATTCTCCTCGGAATCCTGGCCGCCTTTCTCGGGCTCTACTATTTGCCCGTCGAAAGCCTCCGCTTCCAGGGGGCCGTCCTCGAAGCCCTGATCCTGGCCAAATGGTACGCCCGCGAGCACGTCCTGCTTTGCTTGGTGCCGGCGTTCTTCATCGCGGGCGCCATCGGCGTGTTCGTCAGCCAGAACGCCGTGATGAAGTATTTCGGCCCCAAGGCGTCGAAGTGGCTCTCCTATTCCGTGGCGTCCGTCTCGGGCACGATCCTCGCGGTCTGCTCCTGCACCGTCCTGCCGCTCTTCGGCGGCATCTACTTCCGCGGCGCGGGCCTCGGACCCGCCGTCGCCTTCCTCTACTCCGGCCCCGCCATCAACGTCCTCGCCATCGTCCTGACCGCCCGAGTGCTGGGCCTGCAGCTCGGCATCGCCCGCGCCGTCGGCGCCATCGTCTTCAGCGTCGTCATCGGCTTGCTGATGCACCTCATTTTCCTCAAGGAAGAGCGCGAAAAGGCGGCGAATCCCCAAGAGGTATTCCTCGGCGACGAAGAAAAACCCGAGCGCCCGCTCTGGCAGGTCGCGCTCTATTTCTTCTCGATGGTCGGCATTCTCGTCTTCGCCAACTGGGCGCGGCCCGAGGAAACGTCGGGCATCTGGTTCGCGATCTTCAAGGCCAAGTGGATTCTCACCGCGGCCTTCTCCATCCTGCTGGGCTTCAGCCTGTGGCGGTTTTTCAAGGTCAAAATTGGCTATATCCTCCTCGCCGCCATCCCGGCTGTCGTCCTCGGCATTCTCCTCCCGCAATATCCCGTGGCGGCGTTCGCCGCGGGCGCGGCCGGCCTCGCCGCGCTGACGTTCTTCGGCGGCGCCGAACTCAAGGACTGGCGCGACCAGTCCTGGGGCTTCGCCAAGCAGATCCTGCCGCTGCTCTTCATGGGCGTGCTCGCCGCCGGCTTCTTCCTTGGCAGCCCCGACAGCGTGGATGCCGGCATTATCCCCAACCGCTGGATTCAGGCGCTCGTCGGCGACTCCCCCAACGCCCTGCTCGCCATCCTCGGCCGTCCCGATGGCGCCGCCCCCGGCTGGCTGTCTACCCTCTGGCCGCTGTGGACCAATTTCTTCGCCTCCATCACCGGCGCGCTGATGTATTTCGCCACGCTGACCGAAGTCCCCATCCTGCGCGGACTGCTTGACAGCGGCATGGGCCAGGGTCCCGCCCTCGCCCTCCTGCTCGCCGGCCCGGCCCTCTCCCTCCCCAACATGCTCGTCATCAACTCCATCCTCGGCCCGAAGAAAACCCTCACCTTCATCGGCCTGGTCGTGGTGATGGCGACGATCTCAGGCATGGTGTTCGGAGCGTGGATGTCATGAACCGAAACCCGTTCATAAGCGCAGCGCTGGCCGTTTCGCTATGCGCCATCGCACCGTTCTCCGGCAGGGCGAACCCTCCGGGCGAGCCGGATGCCAACGCCTCCAACCCGCCCCGGACGCTGGCGCTGGACGAGGCGCTGGCCATCGCCCTGGAACGGAACCCCGACGTGGCCGAGGCCCAAAGCCGGCTGGCGGAAGCCGAAGCCCGCCTGCGCAGCGCCCGGGCCGGCGGCAGTCCAACGCTCAAGGCGCGCGGCGCCTACGACTACTGGACCGAAGACCAGCGGCTGTTTCCCGCCACGCAAAATGGCGAAAGCGGCACGTTCGGGCCGCAGATCGCCGGCGCTGATCTCGTCGCCTCGCTTCCGCTCTATACCGGCGGACGCGTCTCCGGCGAAACGGACTCGGCGGACTGGAACCGCCAATCCGCTTCGAACCAACTCCTCCGCACCCGCGAAACACTGGTCTTCCAGGTGACCGCCCAGTTCTACAATCTGCTGGCCCAGGACGAGGTCCTCCGCTCGCTGGAAACCGCCGTCGCGGCGATGGCGGAGCAGGAGCGCACCATCCAGTCGCTGCTGGATGCGGAGAAAGCCGCGCGCGTGGACCTGCTGCGCGTGCAGGTGCGCCGGTCCGAACTGTACGAGCGCCAAGTCCGCGAGCGGAACAACCTCGTGGTCCAACAGCGGTCCTGGGCGGCCCTGTTGGGACTGGAGGATGCCCAGGCACCCGTCGCGCAAGGCTCGCTGGAACCGCGCGAATGGGCCGCCTGTCCCGATTCGGCCGTTTGCATGCAACTGGCGCTGGCCCAGCGCACGGATTATCGCGCCGCGCATGCCGCGGTGTCCGCCGCCGAAGCCGCCGTGCGCTCCGCCAAGGCGGGATTCAAACCGACCCTCTCCGCGCAGGCGTCTTATGGCGGGCGCTGGATGCTCGACCCCACCGACCAACCCGCAGGCGCCGACGACCAATACGACGTGGGCCGCATCGGCCTCGTGGCGGAAATCCCGATCTTCGACAGCCATCTGACCCGCGCAAAAGTCGCCGAGCAGCAGGCCCGCCGGCAAGGCGCGCGCGAACGCCTGCGCAAACAGGAATTGCAGATCCGCTACGAAGTGGAAACCGCGCTGGCCGACATCGCCGCCGCGCAGGAGCGCATCCAGACCTCCGCGCAGACCGTCGGCCAGGCCGAGGAAAGCTTTCGGATCGTGAAGGAAAAATACGACCTGGGCAAAGGCACGTTGACCGACGTGCTCGATGCCCAGAATGCGCTGGTGATCGCCCAGACCAGCCACGCCCGCGCCTTGGCGGACGGGGCGATCGCCGAGGCGCGGCGGCAACTGGCGGTAGGAGAGATGGAACCATGAAAACGGCAAACGGCAACGGAATGGAGCGATGGAATGGTGGAATGGTGGAATCGAAAAACAACTCCGCCCCCCCCTCTCCCAACATTCCAATATTCCAACATTCCATTCTTCCCCCCTCCCCTTCTTCCCATATTCCACCATTCCATGCTTCCATCCTTCCCCTTCTCGCCCTGGTGCTCCTCTTCGCCGGTTGCGAAAAGAAGAACGAGGCTGAGACCGCGGCGCCCGCCAAGCCGATGGCGCCCGTGCAGGTGAAGAAGGCCGAGATGCGCGATCTGACTCGTTCCGCGCTGTATACTGGCTCGGTCGAGCCGGTGACGGTGGCCCGGATGGCGTCCCCGGCCGAAGGCCCCATCGTGGAATGCGCGGTGCGCGAGGGCGACGCGGTCGCCAAGAACCAGCATCTGGTGCGCGTGGGCCGCGACCGGATGGCCGAATCGAGCCTGGAAGCCGCCCGCGAAGAACTGAATCGCCAACAATCGGATTTTGCGCGCGTTGAACAACTGGTGACCAGCGGCTCGCTGCCCGGCGAGCAACTGGAAATCGCGCGCTCCACCCTCAAGCGGGCGGAAGCCCAGGTCGCGGCGGCGGAAACCGGCGCGGACGACTATGACCTCCGGGCCCCGTGGGCCGGGATCGTCTCCAAGGTCTGGGTCGCCGAAGGCAACTACGTGGCCCCGCGCGCCCCGCTGGTCGAAATCTACGACCCCGCCAGCCTGCGCGTGCGCTTTTCCGTGCCGGAACAGGACGTGCGCCGGCTGAAAACCGGCGTCGCGGTGACGGTGGCGCTGGACGCCTTTCCCGGCCAGTCGTTCCCGGGAACGGTTGAGCGCATCTATCCGCAACTGGAGCCGACGACCCGAACGCTCACGGTCGAGGCGAAAATCGAGTCGGACGTTTCGTTGTTCAGCGGCCTGTTCGCCCGTGTCGCGGTGCCGATGGAAACCGCGGCCGGGGCTGTCGTCATCCCGAGCGGCGCCCTGCTGGCGCTCCCCGGCGGCGGCGAGGTCGTGTTCGTGGCCCAGGACGAAAAAGCGGTGCGCCGGCCGGTGCAGACCGGGCTGGAAACCGGCGCGTTCGTCCAGATCCTCGACGGCGTGGCCGCGGGCGACGACGTGATCGTCCGCGGCCAGGAAAGCCTCAAGGACGGCGCCCCCGTCAAGGTCATGGGCCCGAAGAAGGACGGCCCGAAGAAAGACGGCGCTCCCGCCCAAAAGACCCCGGAATCCGATCAGCCGGAAGCGCCCCGCCCATGAAAATCACGGAAATCTCCCTGAAGCGCTCGGTGGCGGTGGTCGTGCTGGCCGTCGCGGCCATGGCCCTGGGCTTCTTCGCGCTGATGGGCCTGGACGTGGACTACCTGCCGGACATCAAGTATCCGATGGTCAAGATCCATATCTACTGGAGCGGGGCCACTCCCGAAGAGATCGAAACCAACATCGCCGACCCGGTGGAGCGCGGCATGGCCACCGTGGACAACCTCGACTATCTCGACGGCTCCTGCATCGAGGGCATGTACACCCTGCTGGTGAATTTCCGCTATGGCGTGGACGTCGACGTCGCCTACCAGGACGTGCTGGCGGTGATGGGCCGCGTGAACCGCAACCTGCCCCCCGACATCGATCCGCCCCTCATCATCAAGGCCGACCCCTCCCAGTTGCCCGTGATGGAAGTCACGATCGCCTCCGACCGGCATAGCCTCGTCTGGCTGCGCGACTGGGCCGACAACTGGCTCGCCGACCGCCTCTCCGCCGTGCCCGGCACCGCCGGCGCGGAAATCGTCGGCGGCCTCGAGCGCGAAATTCGCGTCCATCTTGATCCCGCGCGCCTGACGGCCTACAACCTCTCGCCCGACAAGGTCGCCGCCGCCCTGAAGGCCGAAAACCGCCAGATTTTCGCCGGCCGCGTCACCGTCGAAACCCGCGAAATCATCGCGCGCACGATGGGCGAATTCGAGAACCTCGACGAAATCCGCAATACCGCCGTGGCGCACGGCCCCAACGGCGAACTGGTGTATATCCGCGACGTCGCCCAAGTCGAGGACAGCCATGCGGAGCTGCGGGTCTCCACGCGTTTCAACGGCCGCCCCTGCGTGAAGGTCAACGTCCTCAAGCAGGCCGAGGCCAACACGGTGCGGGTCGCGCAGGGCGTCAAGGCCAAGCTGGACCAGTTGCGGCCCGAAATCCCCGAAGGCATCGAGTTCGGCGTGGTCGAAAACCAGGGCGATTACGTGATGGGCGCGATCCTGAGCGTGCGCGACTCCGCCGGGCTTTCCGCGATCCTGGTGATTCTGGTGGTGTATCTCTTCCTGGGCCACTGGCGGCAGGTCGCCGTGATGGTCATCGCACTGCCGCTGACCTTGCTGGCCAATTTCTTCGTCATGAAGCTGGCCGGCTTCTCGCTCAACATTTTCTCGCTTGGCGGACTGGTCGTGGCGCTGGGCGTCATCCTCGACAACTCGATCGTCGTGCTCGAAAACATCACCCGCCTCAAGCACGAGGCGGACGCCCTCGGCCATGGCGGCACGCAGAATCTGGTTTTGACCGGCACGGCCCAGGTCGGCCCGGCCATCATCGCCTCGACCCTGACCTTCCTCGGCATCTTCCTGCCCTTCCTGATCGTGCCGGGCCTGGCGGCTTTGCTGTTCAAGGAATTGGTGCTGGTGGTGGCGTCCATCGTGCTCCTTTCCTTGCTCGTGGCCACCACCGTCACCCCCCTGTTGACGGAGTGGCTCGTGATCCGCGCCCACGCCCGCCGCCTGACGGGCCTGGCCGCCGCCTTCGACCGCATTGTGGACCGCATGATGGCGGGCTACGGCCATCTGCTCGGATTCGCCCTGCGCGTCCGCTGGCTGGTCATCGCCGCTTTCGTGGCGCTCTTCTTCCTCGGCTTCCATTGGGCGAAACAGGCCGGCTCGGAATTCCTGCCGCAACCCGACGATGGCCGCGTGATGGTCAAGCTCAAGATGCCCGCCGGCACCTCCGTTGCCGAGACGGACCGGATCCTTGGAGGCGTCGCGGACCAGTTGCAGGGCCTGCCCGAGATCGAGAGCGTGTTCATCATGGCCGGCGGCCGCGTCTGGGGCTTGGCCACCTACGAAATCGCCCAGGAGGGCGAAGTGGACATCCAGCTCGTGCCCAAATCCAAGCGCGACCTCACCACCGGCGAATTCGTCGAAAAAATCACCCCGCTGGTGAAAAAGGCCATGGCTCCGGGCGCCAAGCTGCCCGTCATGCAGATGAAGGTCAAAGGCATCCGCCAGATCGGCCTGCAAACGGTCGAAATCAAGGTGCAGGGCTCCGAAATCCAGCCCATCTACGAGTTCGCCCAGCAGGCCGCCCGCACGCTGAACGAAACGCCGGGCTTAGTCAACGTGAACATCTCGATGGACATGACCAAGCCCGAATACCGCATCTACGTGGACCGGGCGCGCGCCTCCGCGCTGGGCATCCCCGTCAACCAGGTGGCGGCCACCCTGCGCACCCTCATCGGCGGCCTCGTCTCCACGGAATACCGCGAGGGCAGCGAATACTACGACATCCGCGTGATGGTCCCGGAGCCGAGCCTGAAGAACAAGGATGACGTCGAGGACCTGATTCTCGAAACCCGCGGCGGGCGGGCCATCCGCGTGCGCGACGTGGCCGAGGTCCGCCGCGCTGTCGGCCCCGTGGAAATCACCCGCGAGAACCAGATCAAGCAGGTCATCGTGCGCGCCGACGGGGCGACGGGCGTCAGCGCGGGGGACGCCATCGCCCGCGCCCAGACCGCCGTCGCGGCCCTGCCGCGGCCCGACGGGGTCGGCTTCGCGATGGGCGGCCAGGCCGAAATGATGGCCGAAAACAGCCGCACCATGCGGACCATCCTGTTTTTCGCCGCCCTGTTCGCCTACGTAGTGCTGGCCATCCAGTTCAACTCCTACGTGCTCCCGGTGCTGGCGATGCTCGGTATCCCCTTCGCGCTCACGGGCGCCTTCGGCGCGCTCTACGCCTTCCACATTCCCATCGGCGTCACCGTCATGATCGGGCTGGTGGTGATGATGGGCGGCATCGCCTCCCAGGGCGTCGTGCTGCTGACCCTCGCCGAGGAAATCCGCCTGGGCGGCAAATCGGCCCTCGATGCCATCCGGCAGGCCGCCCCGCTGCGCCTGCGGCCCATCCTGATGACCCAGCTCACCACCGTGCTGGGACTGCTCCCGCTGGCCTTGAATCTGGGCGAAGGCGGCGATATGTTGAAACCCATGGCCATCGCCGTCATCGGCGGCCTGCTCTATTCGCTGCTGCTGACGCTGTTCTTCCTGCCCGCCGCCTACGGGCTGGCCATGAAAAAGAAAGGAATCCAAACCGCATGAAAACCGCCGTTCGCTTCCCGCTGTTCGTCGCGTTCTCGGCGCTCCTGATCGCCGCCCCGGGCGTCTTTGCCCAGGAAGAAGCCGCGCCGCCGCCGTCCCTCGCGCAATTCGACGAGGACGTCGCCGTCTGCCGCCGCGTCATCCGCCAGTATTGCGCCATCGTCCAGGACATGATGAAGGAAAAGGAACTCGACGCCGCCAAGCAGGCGCAGGGCCTGGCCCTGCTGGCCGAAGCCCGCAAGCAGTGGGCCGGGATCCAGCAAACCTACGCGGCGAATCCCCCGGCCGAATACGCCGGCTACAAGGTTTTCCGCGCCCGCCTGCAGGACGTCGCCAACTCCGCCGAGGACATGGAGCGGGCCCTCGCCGCCGGCGATCCGCGCCGGTCGATGCTCGCCTGCGGCTACGGCTGCGGCCTCTTCGTCACCTGGCACGAGGAAAACGGCATGAACTACTCCTTGGACAAGCTCTTCCATCTGCGCAAGACCGGCAAGACCGCCGAAGCGACGTTCCATGCGCGCGGGATGGACGCCGTACGGCTGCTGCTGCCCGTCCTGCTTCGACAGCGCGACGACGTCCTGCTCGCCCCCTTGCCCTGGCCCGAAGGCGACGCCCGCAACGAGGCCTATCTCGACGGCGTCCGCGCGCTCTCCGCCGAACTTGACCGGATGGCGCTCGCCACCTCCCGCGGCGACGCGCCGACCGTCGGCGCCATCCTCGGCCAGATCACCCCCCTCGTCAACAAGCCCTACGGCATTGCCCTGTAGGAGAAATCCATGGACCCCGCCACCAAAGAACTCGTCGCCCTCGCCGCCGCCATCGCCGGCAAGTGCCAGCCCTGCTTCGCCTACCACTACAAGCAGGCGCAGGAACTCGGCATCCCTGCCAACCAGATCCGCGAGGCCATCCAACTGGCCCGCGACATCCGCGCCTCGGGCGACAAGCACATGGACGAATTCGCGGAACGCCGCATGACGCCCGCCACCGGAGAATAGCCCCATGTCCGGCCACGACCATCGCCACGATCGTGTTGCGGAAGGCACCGGCGCCCGCGCGCTGGTTCTCGCCGCGGCGTTGACCGGCGGCATGATGGTGGCCGAGTTTGTCGGCGGCTGGTGGTCCAACAGTTTGGCGCTCATCTCCGACGCGGGCCACATGCTGACCGACGTCGGCGCCCTGCTCGTCAGCCTCGCCGCGCTGAAACTCGCCCAAACCCCCGCCGACGCCCGGCGGACCTTTGGCTGGCAGCGGACGGAAATCCTCGCGGCCTTGTTCAATGGCGTGACCCTGCTGGCGCTTTCGGCCTATATCGTGTACGAAGCCGTGCCGCGCCTGCTCCATCCCGAACCCATCCAGAGCGGCATCATGATGGCCGTGGCCGCCGTGGGCCTGCTCGTCAACGTGGCCGGTTTTTTCCTGCTCCGGCCACATAGCAAAGAGAATCTGAACATTCGCGGCGCAATGCTGCATGTGCTCGGCGACCTGCTTTCCTCGGTGGCCGTGCTGGTCGGCGGCGCGTTCGTCTGGTGGAAGGGCTGGACCTGGATCGACCCGGTGCTGAGCCTGCTGATCGCGGCCGTGATCGTGAACGGCGCGGTCCGCGTCACCCGGGAAGCCCTCGGCATCCTGCTGGAGTTCGCCCCCGCCCACGTGAAGCCAGCCGAAGTGGAAGCCTTGATCCTGGCCCAGCCGGGCGTGCGCGGGTTGCACCACCTCCATCTCTGGTCCCTCTCCAGCCGGCGCCACGCCCTCAGCGCCCATCTGCTCGTGGACGACCGGCGCGTCAGCGAAAGCGATTCCCTCCTGGCCGAGCTGCGCCGCCTCCTGCACGACCGCTTCGACATCGACCACGCCACGTTCCAGCTCGAACACCGGACTTGCGAGGATCAGGGATGCCGCGCCGGCGGGGAAGCGGAATGATGGGAACAGCCGGCACGAAACTGGAAACTTGAAACTGGGAACAACCATATGAAAGAAGTGTACGAACTGGATGTCTACCAGCTGGCGGAAGATCTTGCCGACAAGATTTGGAACAGCTACGACATTTGGCCGGAAAAAGCCCAGCGCACGATCGGATACCAGATCATTCGCGCGGCCGACAGCATCTCGGCCAACATCGCCGAAGGATACGGGCGCTTCACGCCCGCCGATCGGAAGCTGTTTTATCGCTATGCCCGCGGCTCGTTCGAAGAAACCAAGTCGTGGCTGCGAAAGGCCATCCGCAGGAAGCTAATCCCCCATCCAGAAGTGGATTCCTACAAAACAATCATCGATGAACTTGGCCCCAAGCTAAACGCATTCATCCGCTCAACCCAATAGGCTTTCCCCAGTTTCCAGTTTCAAATATCAAGTATCAACCAAGGACACCCCATGAAGAAAATCCAGATCCTCGGCACCGGCTGCCCCAAGTGCAAACTGCTGTATGCCAACACGGAAGCCGCCCTGAAATCCGCCGGCATTGAAGCCCAGATCGAAAAGGTGGAGCAGATCGTCGAGATCATGAAATTCGGCGTCATGACCACCCCCGCCCTCGTCGTCGACGGCAAGGTGAAAAGCGCCGGCAAGGTGCTGAGCCCTGATGAAATTCAGAAGCATCTGGGGTAGACTGCTCGCATGGAACCCACTGCGGCCATCCCGCTCATCCCATGCTGCCCCAAAGGCGGCGGAGGCGATCTCACGGCCCTGCTGGCCATGGCCGGGCTGGCCCTGGTGGCCCACGGGCTCATACAAGCATTTCGAAATCGCAAAGGACACCCACCCATGAAAAGCGCAAAAACCGGATTGATCGCCGGAGCCCTCCTGCTGGCGCTGGCCGCCCTGTTGACGGCCCAACCCAGTGCCCCCCCTGTCGCCGGAGCCACAACCGAGGCAACGGCCCCCGCCGCCGCCATCGAGGCCGGCCTCCCCACCCTGCTCGAGCTCGGGGCGGACCGCTGCATCCCCTGCCAACAGATGAAACCCATCATCGACTCTCTCAAGGCCACCTACGAAGGCCAGCTCCACGTCGACTTCATCGACGTCTGGAAGAATCCGGATGCCGGCAAGCAATACGGCGTCCGCGTCATTCCGCTGCAAATCTTCTTCGATGCCAAAGGCCGGGAACTCTTCCGCCACGAGGGATTCTTCTCCAAGGAGAACATCCTGGCCAAGTGGAAGGAACTGGGCGTGGAACTCGACGCGCCATGAACACCGCTCCCTGCCCAGCCGCCGCCATCCGCTCCCTTCTGCTTGTCGCCCTGATGGCCGGGTCCTCCGCCGTGGCCTCCGAACCCGCGCCCTCGCGCGTGGACGTCCTCTTTTTCCACCGAACCTTCCGCTGCCCCGACTGCCTGCATATGGAGGCCTATGCCGCCGAAGCGGTCGCCGCGCGGCCCACCGAGCGCGACGCCGGACGCCTCGGTTTTCGCGCCTTCAATCTGGACGTTGGCGACCATTCGCAGTACTCGGAACGGTATGGCGTCGAAACTAGTGCCGTTGTGCTTTCCCAGGTCACCGATGGCCAAGAGACGGCTTGGACCAACCTCCCCCTCGTCTGGCAACTGGTCGAAAACCGGCAGAATTTCATGGCATATCTGGATATGGAAATCTCCGGACAACTGGACCAACTCTTCGATCCAGCCGAACCCACCACCCCCGTGCAAAAGGAATCACCATGAATATTCTGTCTCCCTCCGTTTTCGTTTCCTCCAGCCTGCTGGTTATGCTGGCCATCGGCTGTTCCCCCCGCGAATCCGAGCCGGTCCCCGACCGGGAGCCTTCCTCTGCCGCCGTGGCTCCGCACGCCGCTTCGCCAGCCGTCGACATACCCGCTCCGGCGGCCTATCCGCCAGTGGAAATCCCCTCAGACGCCCCCGTGCTGGGCGACGTCCACTCCCGCCTCTCCTCGGGCCCGCTGGCCTTTGCCCGCCTGGTGGCCATGCCGGAAGGACTCTTCCTGCAAGCGGGCGATCTGTCGATCGGTACGGCGGATGTGGAGGCCGAATTGCAACAGATCCCACCCATGCACCGCGAGCTGCTCCGGCAACACCCGTTTTCCATGGTGGAGCAGATGGCCGCCAGCCAACTGCTGGAGCAGGAGGCGCGACGGGAATTGGCCGCCAAGGGCCAGAACGTGGAGGGCCTGCCGATGGGAGACATCATGCAAACCTGGATCGGTGGGTTGGTGTCCACGATCGAAGCCACCGACGCCGAAGTCGACGCCTTCTATGCCGAGAACCCCGAGTTGGTCGGCGGCGCTCCGCTGGAGCAAATTCGGCCCCAACTGAAACAGCATCTGACCCAGGAAAAACAGCAGGAAGCCATCGAAGCCCATGTTTCGGCTGTGGGCCAGCGCCAACCCATTGCCGTGAACGCGGAGTGGGCGGCCGCCCAGGACGCCGCCGCGCGCAACAATCCCGTCGACCAGGCCCGCGACAGCGGCCGGCCCACCATGGCCAGCTTCGGCGCCGATTCCTGCCGCCCCTGCCAGATGATGAAACCCTTCCGCGAGGCCATTGCCGTCGAGTACGAAGGGCTCCTGAACGTGGTCTATGTCCACGTAAACAAGGACCAGATGCTCGCCTCCCGCTACGGGGTGCGCGGCATTCCCCACATGATCTTCTTCGATCCGGACGGACAAGTCTTTACAAGTCACACCGGCATGATGACCAAACCCGAAATCGAAGCCGTGCTGGCCGACATGGGCGTGAGGAAGGAGTAGAACCATGACGTTCAAGATTCTCATCCGCAATCTCCTGCTGGCCTTCGTGCTGGTCAGCATCGGCTTTGCCCTCGGCAAGGAATCCGCCCAGCGCCGGGCCGGGGGATCCGTCCCCGCCGCGGCAGCCGGCGAAGACAAGCTGGTCGTGTACTATCTGCGCTCCACCTTCCGCTGCGTCACCTGCAATATGGTGGAGGCGCAAACCGACGAACTCCTGCGCGCCGATTACGCCGAGGAACTGGCCGACGGCCGCATGGAATACCATGTGGTGGACTTTCTCGAAAACCGCGAGCTGGCCACCCGCTACAACGTCAGCGGCAACATCGTGGTCATTGCGCGGATCGAAGACGGCGAGGAAGTGAATACCGTCCGGCTTGACCAGGTCCTGGATCGGGTGATGGACGCCGACGCCTTTGCCGACTACCTGCGCAACGGCATCGCCGAGGCCAAGGGGGCCGCCGCCCCATGACCGCCCTGCAAGTCATGTGGAGCGCGTTCCTGCTGGGATTGATCACCTCGATCAGCCCCTGCCCGCTGGCCACCAACATCACCGCCATCTCGTTCCTGGGCCGCTCGGTGGGCAACGCCCGCAAAACGCTGCTCTCCGGCCTGCTCTACACCCTCGGGCGCGTCGCGGTCTATGCCGGCCTGGGCGCCGCCATCCTCCTGCTGTTCCAGGGCCGGGACGGCGCCGTCTCGGGCATCTCGATCTTTCTGCAGCACTACGTGGGCCTCATCCTCGGGCCCGCGCTGATCCTGGTGGGCATGATGCTGCTGGGCCTGCTGGAGCTGACCGCGTCGCTGAACCTCGGCGGCGAAGGCATCCGCCAGCGCGTCGAGCGCGGCGGGGCCATCTGGGCGTTTCCCCTCGGCGTGCTCTTTGCGCTGTCGTTCTGCCCGGTCTCCGCCAGCCTGTTTTTCGTGGGCCTCATCGGCCTCTCCACCCAGCATGCCTCGCCCATCCTGCTGCCAACACTGTTTGGCGTCGGCACCGCCGTTCCGGTCATTGCCTTCGCCTTCATCATCGCCTATGCCGGCCAGTTTGTCGGCCAGGCCTTCAACCGCCTGACCCAGATCGAACGCTGGGTGCGGATCGTCACGGGCATCCTCTTCCTCGCCGCCGGCTTCTACTACACTCTGGCCTACATCTACGGAGTTCAACTCTAGGAGGAATCCCCATGACGACTCAGCCCTACCCCGCCGCGCTCCTCGCCCTCGACCTCGGCACGTCCGCCGCGCAACTGCGCTGCTGCACCGGGTTGAAACGCCTCGGCGTCTCCCGCGTCGTCCTGGCCCTCTCGGCACCGCTGCACGAGGTCCCCGGACTCCACGAGAGCATCCAGCAACTGCTCCAGGCCGGCCTCGACGAACGCAAGGCCGCGCTCGAACAACAGGGCTTCGCCGTCGAAACCGACATTCTGCTCGGCGAACCCCACGCCGCCGCCGCCAAACTCGCCCGCGAGAAGACCTGCGATCTGCTGGTCGTCGGCTCTCGCGTCCGATCTCTGGCCGGCGACATCCTGCTCGGCGGGGTCGCCGGCGACCTGCTGCACTACAGCCGCGCCCCCCTGCTCCTGATGCGCTTTTCTCCGGACGGAGAGGAAACCTGCGCCTGCCCGCTTGCATCGCTGGATCGCGTGCTGTTTGCCACGGATTTCTCCGACAACGCCGAACGCGCCTGGGGCCACCTGATCCGGCTGGTCGAAGGCGGCGCGAAGGATGTCGTCCTGCTGCATGTGCAGGACAGTCGGAAGATTCCGGAAAGCGATCCCGAACAGCTCAAGATCTACAACGAAATTGACACCCAGCGCCTGGAGCGGCTCAAGGAGGATCTGCTGGCCCGCGGCGCGCAAACGGTTGCGCTCGAACTGCCCTACGGCGTGCCCGCCAAGGTCCTGCTTGACCGCTCGCGCCAGGGCGACCTGTCCCTGATGGTCTTGGGCCGCCAGGGTCGCGGCTACCTGCGCGAACTGCTCGTCGGCAGCACCAGCCACGCCGTCGCCCGCCACGCCCCCGTCCCGCTCCTGCTCGTCCCCATGCCCGCCGCAGAGACCTGAGGCCGGAATGGAAGGATGGAATATTGGATTGAATCCTTCCAATCCGCCCGGTCACCGCCCTGCCCTACATCCGATCCCGGACACCCTGTAGCCCGGCGAAGTGAGCCGGGGGGTGTTCCGGTCGTTCATTTGGGCACCAACGCCAGAATCCTCTCTATGGCCTTCTGTCTTCTTCCAACCGCCCCAGCAGGCGCAAGAGTCCGTCGAGGATCGTGATGGGATGCGGCGGGCAGCCGGGGATGTACAAGTCAACGGGCACGATGGATTCCGCGCCGTTGCGCACTTCGCGATGGCCGGCATACGGGCCGCCGGAAATCGCGCAGGCGCCGACGGCGATCACGATCCGCGGCTCGGGCAAGGCGTCGTAGGTCTTCTTCAAGGCCAAGGCCATGTTTTCCGTCACCGGGCCGGTGATGAGCAACCCATCCGCATGGCGCGGCGAAGCGACGAACTGAATCCCGAAACGGCCCAGGTCGAACACGATCGTGCCCAGCACGTTGGTGTCGGCTTCGCAGGCCCCGCACCCGCCGGCGCAAACCTGCCGCAATTTCAGCGAGCGGCCGAACAGGCTCTTCATCTTCGCGTCGAGCGCGGCGGCGAGCGCCGGTTCCCCCGCCCCCGCCACGAGATCGCCGCGCGTGCGCGCCGCCAGCCGGGGATCGCGCGTGAACCGGAGCGCCCCGTGCGGACAGGCGGCCGCGCAATCGCCGCAGAACAGGCACTTGCCCAGATCGATGCGCACCGCGCCGTTTTCACGCGCAATCGCGCCCGTCGGGCACGCCGCAGCGCAGTCCGCGCAGCCGGCGGGACATTTCTCCGGCGCGAGCTCCGGGCGGCCGCGGAACCGGTCGGGCAGCGCCGCCGGCTTGGCGGGATAGGCCACCGTGCGGTGCTTTTGACGCCAACGTTCGAGAAGTGCCCGGATCATAG
>CAYNSH010000045.1:0-27488 GCA_964399775.1 uncultured Verrucomicrobiota bacterium | reverse complement strand
ACGGGAATCGAACCCGTGTTACTAGGATGAAAACCTAGTGTCCTGACCTCTAGACGATGGGGTCGGCGATCTCCAAATCCAAAAGACGGCGAACACTAGCCTACCCGCCCCATGCACGCAACCGAAATTTTGCGGGGAAATGCAGGCTTGAAAATGCCGCACGGTTGTCGGAAAGTCTGTCGCGATACCGCCGCACCCCGTTATCCAGCGTGGCCGGTGCAACCCAAGGAGTCTCGCCATGGCAGCCAAAACCCGAATCAGCGACCAGGTCCTCAAGGGCCCCGAACGCGCCCCCCACCGCTCGCTCCTGTATGCCCTCGGACTCTCCGCCGAGGAAATGAAGCGGCCGCTCATCGGAGTGGTTTCCGCCTTCAACGAAATTATCCCCGGCCACATCCACCTCGACAAGATCGCCGAAGCCGTGAAAGCCGGCGTGCGCATGGCCGGCGGCACCCCCATCCTCGTCCCCGCCATCGGCGTCTGCGACGGCATCGCCATGGGCCACCCCGGCATGTGCTACTCCCTGCCCTCGCGCGAATTGATCGCCGACTCCGTCGAAACCATGGCCCTGGCCCACTGCTTCGATGCGCTGGTCCTGATCCCCAACTGCGACAAGATCATTCCCGGCATGCTCATGGCCGCCGCGCGCATCAATATCCCCTCCATCGTGGTCAGCGGCGGCCCCATGCTCGGCGGCGACCTCGATGGCCGCCACCTGAGCCTCTCCAACGTCTTCGAAGCCGTCGGCGCCTGCAAGGCCGGCACCCTGAGCCAGAAAGAACTCACCGACTACGAAGAAACCGCCTGCCCCGGCTGCGGCTCGTGTTCGGGCATGTTCACCGCCAACTCCATGAACTGCCTCAGCGAGGCCATCGGCATGGCCCTGCCCGGCAACGGCACCATTCCGGCCGTCGCCGCCGCCCGCACCCGCCTCGCCAAGGAGTCCGGCATGCAAATCATGACGGTGCTGAAGAAGAACCTCCGTCCGCGCGACATCCTGACGCCGGCGGCGTTCATCAACGCCCTGCGGGTCGATATGGCCCTGGGCTGCTCCACCAACAGCGTGCTGCATCTGTGCGCCATCGCCCACGAAGCCGGCGTGCCCGTCTCGCTCAAGCTCATCAACCAGATCAGCGCCTCCACGCCCAACCTCTGCCGGTTGAGCCCCGCCGGCCCCGACCTGATCCAGGACCTGCATCTCGCCGGCGGCATCCCGGCCGTCATGAAGGAACTCGCCAAGGCCAAGCTGCTCAACACGAACCTGGTCACCGTCACCGGCCAGACCGTCGCGCGCAACATCGCCGGCGCCGTCAACCGCAACCCCAAGGTGCTGCGGCCCATCCAAGACCCCTTCAGCCCCACCGGCGGCCTCGCCGCCCTCTTTGGCAACCTCGCCCCGCGCGGCGCCGTCGTCAAGCGCTCGGCCGTCGCCCCGGAAATGCTCAAGCGCACCTACTCGGCCCGGGTCTTCGATAGCGAAGAAGCCGCCATCGCCGCCATCTACGGGCGCAAGATCAAGAAAGGCGATATCGTCGTCATCCGCTACGAAGGCCCCAAGGGCGGGCCCGGCATGCGCGAAATGCTCTCGCCCACCTCCGCCCTCGCCGGCATGGGCCTCGATAAGGATGTCGCCCTGATCACCGATGGGCGCTTCAGCGGGGCCACGCGCGGCTCCGCCATCGGCCATGTCGCGCCGGAAGCCGCCGACGGCGGCCCCATTGCCCTGGTCAGGACCGGGGACCAAATCGCCGTGGACATCCCCGCCTACCAGGTCAACCTGCTGGTGCCCGCCAAGGAACTCAAGGCCCGGGCCGCCAGGCTCAAGCCCTTCAAGCCGCGCGTACGCACCGGCTGGCTGTCCCGCTACCAGCGACTGGTCGGCCCCTCCGATATCGGCGCGGTCCTGCAATAGCGCATCGCCTCCGGCCACAAACATGAGAATCCTGCTTTGCAACGACGACGGCATCCAGGCCCCCGGCCTGCACACCCTGCATGACGCGGTACGCGACCTGGGCGAAATCCACGTGGTCGCCCCCGACGGCGAGCGCTCGGCCATCAGTCACGGCATCACGCTCTCGAAGCCCCTGCACACCCGCTCGTGGCCACCCGGCGGTCCGCCGTTCGGCACCGCCGTGGGCGGCACCCCGGCCGACTGCATCAAACTCTCCGTCAGCCTGCTCCTGGATCCCAAGCCCGACCTCATTTTGAGCGGCATCAATCTGGGCCCCAACGCCGGCATCAGCGTGCTGTATTCCGGCACCGTCTCGGCCGCCACCGAGGGGGTCATCATGGGGATTCCCGCCATGGCGCTTTCGCTGGACACCTTCGCCGACCCAAACTGGGAAACCGCCGCGCGGGTCAGCCGCGAACTGGTCCAGCAGGTCCTCTCCGGAAGCCTGCAAATCGGCCCGGACCTGTTTTGGAACGTGAACATCCCCAACCGGCCCTATGATCAGATCGAAGGACTGAAAATCACCCGGATGGGCGCCTCCCGGTTTGTCGAGAAATACGAACGCCGCCAGGATCCCTGGGGCAACCCCTACTACTGGATGACCGGCGAACTCTACGAAATGGGCGACATGAACGGCACCGACCTCGAAGCCCTCCGCGAAGGCTTCGTTTCGCTTTCCCCCATCGGCCTCGACCATACCGAACACGCCGCCATCGAAGCCCTCGCCGCCAACCCGCCGGAGTTGACGAAATAGGTCCAGACGAATGAAACACGGGAATCCGGATGGCCTTGGCATTGGCCAGCAGCGGCTAGAAGGTTGGCCACGGCGACCGCGGTGTGATACCTTCGCCACTCTGATGGCCAAACCATTCGGCATTCTGACGTGGGCGTTGATGGCGTGGGCCGTGGGGATTGCCCCGGCGCTGCACATGGCCAGGCATGCCCATGCGGAGGGGGGGGAGCCGCACGCGTGTCCCGCCGTCCCGCACGGTTCCTGTGGCCGGGAAACCCCGGATTCCGCTCCGGCGCCGGAGCATGATGCCGCCCACTGCGGCATTTGCCAGCTGGCCCATATGCCGGCACTGGCCGCCGCTCCGATCGCCGTCTCGATGCCGGAAACCGCCTGGATGTGGTCTCTGGCCGTTTCCTATGACTCGCCCGCGGTTCCCGCGTCGCGCCAGTTGCCGTTCGCTCGCGGCCCGCCGGCCTGAATCGTCTGCTGATTCCCTTCGCAAGCGTCCCGCACGGTGCGGCGGCGCGGTTCAGACGATTCCATTCTTTCAAGGAGAGTTCCATGTTTTCCAAGCGTTATGTTGGCGCGCTGTCCCTGCTGGCGGCCGCCGTGTTCATCGCAACCGCCTCGGCGCAGGAGGCGGCCTCCGCCGCCGTTCCCGCCCCCCCCGATCCGTTCCTCAACCTCAAGGCCTTCAACCCCGAAATCTCGGCCATCGTGGATGCGTTCTATTACCACGAGAATTCCGACGAGGGCATGGCTCACGTCCTCGGCGAAATCGCCGGGTTCGGGCATGCCCATGGGGAAGGCGACCACGGGCATGCCCATGGCCACGGCCCGGAGAAGGGCTTCAACCTGCGCCACCTCGAACTCCAGTTCTCGGCGGCGGTGGATCCGTACTTCAAGGCAACGGCGATTGCCGCCATTGATCTCGAGGGAGCGGAGATGGAGGTGGCCGAGATCGAAACCACCGGCCTGCCATTCGGCCTGAAGCTCAAGGGCGGCAAGTTCTACAGCGACTTCGGCTACATCAACGCCCAGCACGCCCACGAGTGGGACTTCACTGACCAGCCCTTGATCTACCGGCTGACACTGGGCTCGCACGGGCTGGACGACAAGGGCCTCCAGCTGTCGTGGCTGGCGCCAACGCCATTCTTCCTGATGGCCGGCGCGGAGGTGTTCCAGGGCGACAACGAGCAAACGTTCGCCTATCACGGCGAGGGCGAGCTGCCGGAAGACGACGGCCCGCGCGTGGGCGTCGGCTGGCTGAAGGTCGGGCCGAATCTGCCCGGCAACCACGGCCTGCAGCTCGGGCTGTTCGCCGCGACCGGCACGCACCAGGAGGAGCACGACGGCGACGGCGACGGCGAGCACGACCACTGGCTCGACGGCGATTCGTCGTTCTGGGGCGCGGACCTGGTCTACAAGTACAACGCGCCGCACGCCTACGGGCAGGGCGACGTCACGGTCCAGGCCGAGTACTTCAGCCGCAAGAAGGACCTCGACCTCGTCGCGCACGACCTGGCGCCGGACCTGGTCGGCAACCGCCGCGTGGATGAGCAGGACGGCTACTACGTGCAGGCGACCTACGGCTTTTCGCCGCGCTGGCGCGCCGGCCTGCGCTGGGAACAGGTGGGCCTGACCAACCAGTCCGAACTGCCCAGCGGCGCCCGCAAGGACTTCGGCTCCAGTGAACGGATCAGCGCGATGATCGACTTCACGCCGTCGCACTTCTCGCGCATCCGCCTGCAAGTCAACCACGGATCCTACGCAACCGAGGACGGCACGGAGGACGCGACGGAAGTCTATGTGCAGTGGATGGTGTCGCTGGGCGCGCACGGCGCGCACAAGTTCTAGGCGTTGTGCTCAACGAAAACGCTGATGAACAAGCGCATTGTTGCGGCGCTGGTCCTGGCGCTGGCCCTCGCGGCCGGCGCCGGGGCCGCGCCCCTGAACATCGTGGCCACCACGTCGGACATCGCCGACCTTGCCCGGCGCATCGTCGGCGAAGAAGCCGTGGTGACGTCCATCTGCTCCGGCCGGGAGGATCCGCACTACCTGACCGCCAAACCCAGCTACATTTCGCGGGCGCGGCGGGCGGACGTCTGGATGGCCATCGGCCTTGAACTGGAGTCGGCCTGGGAACTGCCGATCCTCAACGGCTCGCGCAACCGGGGGCCATCCAGGTCGGGGCGGACGGCTATCTGGACCTGTCCCGGCATGTCGTGGTGCAGGACGTGCCCCACGGTCCCATCTGCCGCTCGATGGGCGACGTGCATCCCGGCGGCAATCCGCACTACTGGCTCGATCCCCTGAATGGACGGCGGATGGCGGAGGCCATCGCTGAACGGCTGGCGCGCCTGCGGCCCGAACAGGCCGGCGCATTTCATGCCAACCTGAAGGCGTTTCATCGCGAGCTCGACGAACGAATGTTCGGCGCGCAGGCGCTGGAGGGCGCGGATGCCGAGGCTTTATGGAACCGCCACGCCCGGGGCGAGGAGATCCCCCACTTGGGCGGCTGGGCCGCGGAACTGGCCCCGCTGCGCCGGAAAGGGATCGTCACGTACCACAAAAGCTGGAGCTACTTCGCCAAGCGCTTCGGTCTGCGGGTGGCGGGCGAGATCGAGCCCAAGCCGGGCATCCCGCCCACCGCGGCGCACCTCACCGCGTTGACCGAAACGATGCAGGCCGAGGGCGTCGGCTGGATCCTGCAGGAGCCGTTCTACAGTCGCAAGGCGGCGGAACGGTTGGCGGCGGCCACCGGCGCGCGGGTGGTGGTGGCTGCCAACTCCGCCGGCGGCCGGCCGGAGGCGACAGACTACCTGACGATGCTGGATCGCGTCGTGGCCCTGCTGTCGGACCGGTAATGGACGAACGCTTCGCCATCCAGTGCGTGAATCTGCACGTGGCCTACGGCCGCCAGGACGTCCTGTGCGGCGTGTCGCTGGACATTCCGCGCGGGGTCCTGCTGCCGATCGTGGGGCCCAACGGGGCAGGGAAAACCACGCTGCTAAAGGCGATGCTGGGGCTGGCTCCGATCCGCAAGGGGTATGTGCAGACGCCTTTTCTGTTTTCGCCGCCGGGCTACGTGCCGCAGCAGAAAACCATCGATCCGATTCATCCCGTCAGCCTGCTGCGCATCGTCGAGATGGGGCTGTATCCCCGCTTGGGCTGGTGGAAACGCATCGGGCGCGACGAGCGGGCCCGGATGCAATCCATCCTGGACCGGTTTGGCCTATGGGCGCACCGGCACAAGACGTTTGGCGAACTCTCCGGCGGCATGAAGCAGAAGACGCTGCTGGCCCGGGCGCTGTCGACGGGCGCCGAGGTTCTGTTGCTGGACGAACCGACGTCCGAACTGGACGAGGAGACCGAGCAGGAAATCCTGTCGCAGTTGCAGTCCCTGGTGCGCGAGCGCGGCAAGACCGTGGTGCTGGTGCATCACGGCCTGCACCAGGCGGCGCGGCTGGCGCCGCGGATCTGCTGGGTCGAGTACGGGCAGGTGCGCTGGATGGATTCGGCCGACGGACTGCAGGGCGCAGGGCGGGAGAGGGCGCGGCCATGAACGGAACGATGGACTTATGGGGACAGTTTCCGCTGGCCATTGCGGCCGGACTTCTCGTCGGGGCGACGTGCTCGGTGCTGGGGACCTTGATCATCCTCAAGCGCGCGGTGTTTATCGGCATCGTGCTGTCCGAGGTCGCCATCTGCGGCATCGCGCTCTCGTTCGTGACCGGCGTTCCACCGCTGGTGGGTTCGCTGGGCCTCACGCTCGGCAGCGTCGGCCTGCTGGCCTGGCCCTACGAGCAGAGCCGGATTCCACGCGATACGGTGCTGGGCCTGATTTTTGTGCTGGCCACCGCCGGGGCCCTCCTGCTGGTGTCGCACAGCGGATTCGGCATCCAGGAGATCAAGTCGCTGGTCTATGGCGACCTGATCCTCGCGCAGGAGGCGGATCTGCGGGTGCTGATCGGCGTGCTGGTCCCCGTGCTGGCGGGGACGATGATCTTCCTGCGTCCACTGCTGAATACGTTTCTGGACCGCGACATGTCGCAGGTGCTGGGCATCTGGGTGGCGCTCTGGGACGTCCTGTTTTTCGTCGGCCTGGGACTGGCGATCGCCGTGGCCGCCAGAACCACTGGCGCCGTGCTGGTCTTCGCCTACCTGACGGCCCCGCCCGCCGCCGCGCTGCTGCTCAGCCGGCGGCTGGGAACGGTGCTGGCCCTGGCGGTTGTTTTCTCGGCGCTGGCCACCCTCTGGGGCCTGCACCTGTCGTTCCTCTACGACTGGCCCACCAACCCCGCCATTTGTCTCGCCGCGGTGTTGATCTTTCTGGCGGTGCTGCCTCTGGCCGCCCTCCAACGCCGCTGGCGCGGATCTAGCCCCTCCGCAGGCGCACCCATGGATGAATCCGATCCGCCCGCCGGTTGCCGGCACCGGCGGCCAAACCGCTGATCGTCCATCCCGAATGCATGGCCCGGGGCGGACGGCGATTTTCCGATTTCGCTTTTCAGGAGTTCATGGGTTCTGTTTCAATCTCCCCATGCGGATCGACTTCCATACCCACGCCTTTGAAGACACCCTCGCCGCCAAGGCCATCCCGTTCCTGGAGGAAGAAGGCCACGTCAAAGCTTTCACCGATGGCCGGGTTTCGTCCCTGATCGCCTCCATGAACCGCGCCGGTATCGAGCGCTCCGTCATCTGCTCCATCGCCACCAAACCCACCCAGTTCGAGGCCATCCTGCGCTGGTCGCGCGCGGTCCGGGCGGCCCAGCCGCGCCTCGATATGCTGCTGTCGATCCATCCAGACGATCCCGACGCCCTCGCCCGCGTGGACCAGGTCGCGGACGACGGCTTCAAGGGCCTCAAGTTCCATCCCTATTACCAGAACTTCGTGCTGGATGATGAACGCCTCTTCCCGCTCTATGAACGAATCGCCTCCCGCGGACTGCTGGCGGTGTTCCACACCGGCTTCGATATCGCCTATCCGCCCGACCGCGTCTGCGATCCCGTCCGCGTGCGGCGCGTCATCGATACCTTTCCCGATTTCAAACTCATCGCCACCCATCTGGGCGGCTGGCGCGACTGGGATGAGTCGCGCAAGTACCTGATCGGCCGGCCGGTCTACATCGAAACCTCCTACTGCCTGCAGGAGATGACTCGGGACGAAGCCCGGGCCATGATTCTCGACCACGCGCCGGGCCGCATCCTCTTCGGAACCGATAGTCCCTGGGCCGACCAAGCCGAAGAACTTACGCGCTGGCATTCCCTCGGCCTGCCCGACGATGTCCTCGCCGCCTGCCTCGGCGGCAATGCCCAGCGCCTGCTGGCCTAGTCGCTCCTTCAGCCCCACGGGTTCACCCAGCGGGTGAATCAGGTCCAGCCCTATTGGATCAGTAGACCCCCACGGGTTCATCCCGTGGGTGAATCAGGTCCGGCCATGTCGGATCGGTAGACCCCCACGGGTTCATCCCGTGGGTGAATCAGTCAGCCACATCAGCGGCACCAACCAATCATCCCCGCGGCCCTTGCCGCGGGGATGAGGTGATTCTGCACCCGCCCGCTCAGAAGGAAACACTCAACCCCACGCCGCCAAAAACGATCTCCTTCTTGCCATAGGCGTCCTTGCCGGCATCCGCCAGCGAGGAATCCGGCAAGACCATGTAGCCCGCCGATGGCGTGATGCTCAGGAATTCGGTGACCGCGATCGGCAGGCTCACGCCCACCACCAGATCGTTCAATGCGGATTTGTCGTACCCGAAATACGCGTCATTGTAGTCCTTGTCGCCCGCCCCCAGCGAAGCCGACAGCTCCAGCCCGATCCGCTCCGTCAGCTCGAAGGAATGGCCAATCGAGAGGCTGCCGTAAAAGCCGTCGACCGCATCGATGTCGCGGACGATCGTGAGGGTTGGGGAAAGCAAGACGTCAAGACCGGCCGCCAGAAATACTTCCCGCGTGCCCCCCAAGGCCACACCGGTTTCGATGTCATCCACCACAACAAAGTCCGTTGTATTCGGAAAGGTGTATTCCGCAAAGCCCACTTCCAGTTCCAGCAAGCCGACGGCATGCGCGTAGGATACCGTCCAGTCCATCTCCGTGAACTCGCCGTCCGAATCCGTCCCATCGAGATTCATGCTCGACCACGCGTTCACCGAGAAGCCCCACTTGGAGACCGTGAGTCCGGGCTGGAAGACGGCCCGGTCGCTCAAGACCTGCCCGCGCCAGACATAGGCTGAAAAGAACTCCAGGTCCACCCCCGCCTCCAAGGGTGAAGCCTCCTCGGCCAGGGCGCCGGCGGCCAAAAGGCCCACCAGCATACATGCGATCCAACTCGCTCTTGTATTCCGTTTCATGCTCATTGCTCCTTGTGTGTTCAGCGCAGACTCAAGAATCCACTCGGATGTCCCAATACCACGCCAGGTTTTGGTTTCTGCAACCCGTTACAGCAATCACCATGCCAGCTTGCGGGTCATGTGTGAAATTAGCCCTAACCCCGTCCTGCCAAGACTGTAGCAAAATCAACCGATCATAGTGACGCCGTATGATCCGGGAAATGTAACCACATATCTGTTAGATTGATTGCATAGAATGACGTTTATGTCGGCCTTACATCCCGGCCGGCACGGAGGCCAGCCCTCCACTCCCCCCCCCTTTTCGCAATTGGCTGCTTTTCCCGCATCCGTGTCCATCGGTGTTCATCCGTGGTTCACTCGGCTGTTCCGTTCGTTCCACTCGCCTGCGGCGCGCGGAATGCGGCGCTCTCTTTGTTCGCGACGCATTATCCCGCCGTCAGTGGCGGGATCACCAACACGGGGCATGGCGCCTTGCGCACCACCCGACCGGTCACGTTGCCAAAGAAGATCTTGCCGACGGTGCCGGCCCCCTGCCGGCCCACAATGACCAGATCGATGTCGCCTTCCCGCGCATACTCAATGATCTGCTGCGCCGCCTCGCCAATGCGCATGGCAATCACCAGCGGAACCCCGGCGGGCACCCGCGGACGGTAGGTGTCCGCCAGCTTTTCGTCAATCTCGCGCCGGGCACGGGCGTCGACATCTTCATCCACCTCGTAGATGTAGCCCTTCCAGAACTGGGCCGACGGCTCGGGAATCACATGCAGCAGGTGCAACTCGCACCCGGCGTTGCGCACCGCCGTATTCACCGCAAAGACAAACGCCCGGTCGGCGTTCTCCGAAAAATCGGTGCAGAACAGGATTTTCTTGAAGTGCTGATGGGGAATCATCTCGTCCATGGCATCCTCCATGCTTATTTCACCCAGGCGGCCGGGGCCGTCACGATTTGCGGGAACGCCAGCAGCAGCAGCGCCGCGACAATCAGGGCGCCCAAGTACGGCAGCGCTCCCTTGAATACGCTTTGCAGCGACACCGCCCGGTCCATGCCGCTGACCACATACACGTTCACCCCCACCGGCGGCGAGATCACGCCCATCTGCGTGATCAGCACAATCATCACGCCGAACCAGATCGGATCGAACCCCAGATCGATCACCACCGGATAAAAGATGGGGATCGTCAGCAGCACCAGCGCCAGGGCATCCAGAAAGGCGCCGGCGATCAGGTAAAATAATAGGATGACCAGCATGATGCCCGCGGCGGGCAGCGGCAAGCCGGCGAGCCATGCGGCCAACTCGGTGGGCACATTCGTGATTTGAAGGAAATGCCCGAAAACCGTCGCGCCGGCCACAATCACCAGCACCATGCAGGACGTTCGCAGGGTCTCGGTCAGTGCCGTCGCCAGCATCCGAAAACTGCACTTGCGCATGATCAGCGCCAGCACCACGCTCCCCGCGGCGCCCACCGCCGCGGCCTCGGTAGGCGTGAACCAGCCGGCGAACATCCCCCCCATCACCAGCGCAAACAAGGCCAGGATTTCGATCACGCCGCTCAGCGAGCGCAGGCGTTCACTCCACGACGCCGACTCCGTCCCCGGGGCCAGCGCCGGATTGCGACGGCACAACAGCCAGACCGTCGCCATGAACAACGCGCTGATCAGCAGCCCGGGCACGATCCCCGCCAGGAACAGCTTGCCAATGCTTTGCCCCGTCATGATGCCGTAGACGATGAACACCACACTGGGCGGAATCAGCATCCCGATGCTGCCGCCGGCCGCCACCGTTCCGGCGGCAAAGCCCGGGTGGTACTTGTGGTGCTTCATCTCGGGCAGGGCCACCGCCGCCATCGTCGCCGCCGTGGCCGGCCCCGATCCGCAGATCGCCGCAAACGCCGCGCAAGCCCCGATGGTCGCCATCGCCAGCCCGCCTCGCAGCCACCCCAGCCAGCACTGCGCCGCCGCAAACAACTTCTTGCTGATGCCGGCGTGGAAGGCCACCTGCCCCATGAAGACAAACAGCGGTATGACGGTCAGCCCGTAGTTCGAGAATGTATCGTACCAGTCCGTCACCATCATGTGCAGCGCCGCGGGCCAGTTGACCACCAGCGCGAAGCCGGCGACCCCCACCAGCGTCATCGCAAAGGCCACCGGCATGCTCGACGCCAGCAGCAGGAACAACACCGCGATTCCCAGCAACCCGATCTGCAGGGAACTCATCCGCGCGGCCTCATCATCGAGCGGCCCGGGTGGAGGAGATGCCACAGCGTAACCCCGACCGTGACCAGCGTGGCCGCCGCGGCCAGCCACGGCACCCAGAAGACCGGCAGGTGCAGCGTGGGGGTCCGTTCACCGCTGTCGCGCAGCAAAATCCCCAGACGGATGAACTGCCATGTCAACACGCCAAAGAGCACCAGCAGCAACAGGCGCATCCCGGTGTCCACCCCCGCGCGCCCCCGGCGTTCCAGCTTCTGGAAGAAATATTCGATGGCAATGTGCCCCTTGACCGCCTTCGTCAGCGGCAGGGCGCAGGCCATCGAAATCGCCCCCAGCACCCGGACCAGATCATAGGCCCCCTTGACCGGAAGCCCAAACTGGCGGCCCACAATGTCCGCTACCGTCACCACGATCATGCCCGCGATGGCCAGGCTGCCGACCATCGCCATGAGGTGGATCAAGCCGCGCAGGGCCCCCGTACGGGCGCTGGTTCCGGACAGCAAGCCCATCGTTTCAGGGTGTGGACAAATCCGCCATCATCGCCCGCACATCGGCCAGGAAAGCCTCGCCCGGCAGTCCGCGTTCCGCCGACCGCGTCAGATAGGCATCGATGATCGGCGCAACTTGCTCCTGCCAGCGAGTCTCTTCTTCCGGCGGCAGCGTGATGATTTCGCGCCCCAGTTCCTGTACAAACGCCAGCCCCTTTTCGTCGGCCACCACCCAGGCCTGGCCATGGCGGTCGACAAAGTCGTCGCTGACCTCCATCAGAATCTCCTGCAGGTCGGCGGGTAGCGCATCCCAGGCCCCGCGATTCATGGCCACGAACATCGCCGTCGTGTAGCCAATGGCCTGGGTGTCGGTGACAAACTCAATCACCTCGCCCTGCTTCCAACCCTCCAGGGTTTCAATCGGGCAGAACGTGCCGTCGACTACGCCCTTCTGCAGCGCGTCATAGGTTTCCGGCTGGGACATGCCCACCGCCGTCGCGCCCAGAGCCGACGCGATGCCCGCCGACAGCCCCGTGCCGCGGATTTTCATCCCGCGCAGATCCTCCAGCCTCCGCACCGGGCGGCGGGTCGCCAGAATGCCGGGACCATGGCCGTGGATGTATAGAATCTTGGCCCCCTGGACTTCCTCGGGCTCGTATTGCCGGGCCATGGCCGTGGCGACGCGCGTCACCGTCAGTCCATCCGGCCAGCCCAACGGCAGGTCGAGGGCTTCCAGCAGCGGAAAGCGACCCGGCGTATAGGCGAAGCAACTCATGCCCAGATCGGACACGCCGCTCAGGACGCCTTGCCAGCACTGGTCGGCCTTGGTCAGCGTCCCGCCGGCATGGACCGTGATCCGGATCCGACCTTCCGAGCGCTCCTCGACCTCCTTGGCCCACTCCATCGCCGTCTGGGCCTGGATATGTACCGGCGGAAAGAAAATGCTGTAGGTCAGATGATGAACCTTCGTCGCGCCATCTCCGCCCTTGCCGCATCCTGACGCCATCCATGCGGCCGCCAGCGCCACGCCCATCCATCCCCACCGCTTCCGTGTTGTCATGCTCTCTCCTTCGCAAGGTTGTGAGCGCGCATCTTAGCCCGTACACACCCCCACAAGCAACCCTTTCGCCGGGGTCAGGCAATAATATTTAAGATTGTCCCCACAATCTTAAATCTTAATGCCTGACCCCAAACCGTCAGAGGAGGGGGGCGAAGAGGCCGCAGGCATTTTCCAGATAGCGATTCCAGATCGGGCGGTTCTTGAAGCGGACCAGGTCGAGTTCTCGGCTGGCATGCAGATCCTCGATCATGAGCAGCTTTAGGTGCGTGACGAACTGCGCATCATAGACCGCCAGGCTGGTTTCGTAGTTGGAGTAGAGACTGCGGTAGTCCCAGTTGGAAGACCCGACGACCGCCATGCGGTCATCTACCGTCATGGCCTTGGCGTGCATGAAGGGTGGCCGGCGCTCGAAGATGCGCACCCCCGCTTCGAGCAGATCCTCATACAGCGCCCGCGCCGCCCACGTCGTATACCAATGATTGCTCTTCTCGGGCACCACCAGGTAGACCCGCACGCCGCGTAGCGCCGCCATGCGTAGCGAACGGATCAGGTCCTCCGATGGCAGGAAATACGGGGTCACGATGAACACCTGTTTGCGCGCCGCATTGACGGCATTGAAAAACACATCGACCGCCACCTGCAGATCCGAAGACGGCCCGCTGTTGACCACCCGCGCGAGCGCACTGCCCGCCACCGGTTGCCGACAGAAATGCCGGCTGCTCAGCAGCCGCGCCGGATCCTCTTCGGTCATCACATGCCAATCCCGCAGGAAGGTGTATTGCAACTCCTGCACGATTGGCCCGCGCAGCTCGAAGTGGTAGTCCTGGATCGCCGGCAGATTGCCCTGCGTCCGCGAATAGCCGTTTAGGTTCACGCCGCCCATGAATCCCGCTTCTCCGTCCACCACCAGCACCTTGCGGTGATTGCGCAGATTCAAGTGAAGCTGACGGCGGAACAGGTTCGACTGCGTCCAACCGGCGATGCACAGGTTTGGGATCCCCCGATAGCGGCGAAACAGCCCCCCCCACAATGCGTGCGACGAACCGAACCGGTCGTACAAGACCCGCACGCACACTCCCGCCCGCGCCCGCTCGGCCACCGCATCCATGAACTCGCGACCGACATCGTCGTTGCCGATAATAAACGATTGCAAATGAATATGATGCCGGGCCGCGCGTATGGCCTCGAGCATCTCGGGAAACGCCTCGTCGCCCGTCAGCAGCGGCACGATCCGGTTCCCGGATAACAGCGGAAAGTTTTCGATCATCGCCGCCATGGGCCGGTCCAGTTCGCGCGTCCATTCATCCTCGGGGGTTGCGGGCGCGCCGCCCATGGACTGCCAATAGGCCTCGGGCAGAACCTCCTCCGTTGCGGCCCGGCGCGCCCCATCCATGCGGACCCGGCGCTCGACCGCCCTGGACCAGCGCAATTTGGGAACGCGGTCCACCCCGAACATCGCGTAGGACAGCGCGCCAACCACGGGCAGCAGCCACGTCACGAACAGCCACAGCAGCGTCGAATCGGTCCGGCGGCGGTGACGCAGCACGTGCAGGGCCACCGCGATGAAAAGCAACACGTGAACCACCGCACCCCAGGACAACCATGGAAGCCCCTGAATCCATTCAAGCCATGCCGAACCGTTCATCGCCGGCAGTCTGGACATTCCCCCCCGATCCCGTCAACGCCATATTCCACTCTCCATTCCCTGGCCGGTGAGGTAGGATCTCCCCCGTGCATTCCAAGGCCCATTCCAGAGCGTTTTCCACACCATGGAAAACTTTCTCCCGGTTTTTCCACAGCATGGAAAACGGATGAATCCGGTACGATGAACACCCCACCCCCCCTCCTCATCGCCGCCATCAATGCGCGCTACAGCCATGCCTCGCTCGGGGCGCGCTATCTGCTGGCCAACATGGGCGATCTTCGTCCGCAAACCGATCTGGTCGAGTTCACCCAGCAGCAGTCCGCTGCCGAAATCGGCAACGCCATCGTCGCCCGCCATCCGACGATTCTCGCCCTTGGCGTCTACATCTGGAACGCCGGGCACGTCGCTGATCTCCTCCCGCTCCTGCGGCGGCAGTTGCCGGATATGGTAATCGTTTTGGGCGGACCGGAGATCGCGGAGATGGATCCGCCGGGTCCGCGCCCCGGACTACACCCAATCCAGCGCATTGCTTTAGCCCAGGGCGCCGACCTGGGCGGCTATTCGGATTTCCTCCTTCCCGGCGAAGCCGACCTTGCCTTCGCCGCCCTCTGCCGCGACATTCTTTCTTCTTCCCATCCGTGTTCATCCGTGTCCATCCGTGGTTGTCTTCATCCGCCCCTCCCTCCGGATCTCGCCGCCATCCAACTACCCTATGACGAATACTCCAGCGAAGACCTGTCCCGACGCCTCCTCTACGTCGAGACCTCCCGCGGCTGCGCCATGCGCTGCGACTACTGCGTGTCCGCCAACGATGAGTCCGTCCGCTTCTTTCCTCTCCCGCCCCTTCTCACGGCTTTCGACAAGCTTCTCGTTCGTGGCGCGCGGCATTTCAAGTTCTGCGACCGGTCCTTCAATCTCAACATTTCCCGCGCCGTCGAAGTCCTCGCGTTCTTTCTGGAACGTCTGCCAAGATTCCCCGGATTGGTTCTGCACTTCGAGATGCTACCCGACCGCTTTCCCACCGACCTGCGCGACGTCCTCGCCCGCTTTCCGCCCCGGTCTCTCCAGCTCGAAATCGGCATTCAGTCGTTCAATTCCGCCGTCCTTGACCTCATCCGCCGTCCGCAAATCCTCGACCGCGCCGTGGAGAATCTTCGGTTCCTGCGCGAACAGACCCATGCCTATCTGCACACCGACCTCATCGCCGGCCTGCCCGGTGAAACCCCGGAAAGCTTCGCCGCCGGCTTCAACCGACTCGTCGCCCTCGGTCCGCACGAAGTCCAGCTCGGCATCCTGAAGAAACTCCCCGGCGCGCCCATCGACCGCCATGATGCCGCCTTTGCAATGCACTACAACCCGGCGTCTCCCTACAATATACGGTCCACCCGCGACTGGCCCGCCGACCATCTCCTTCGCACCGCCCGCTTCGCCCACTACTGGGATGCCATCGTCAATTCCAACCGCTTCCTGGCCGCTGCACCCCTACTCTGGCAGCATGCCTCGTCGATCTTTGATGCATTCATGACTCTTGCCGACTGGATGGGCGCGCGGTTTCCCCAGGAACACGGCATTCCCCTGCCCAAACTGGTGGAGGCGGTCTTTGAATATCTCACGCAGGCCCGCCATGTGCCGGAAGCTACGGCCGCCGAGGCCCTGATCCGCGGCTATCGCCACGCCGGTGCTCGTGATATTCCACCGGCGCTGGCCCCTCATTTGCACGGCGAACCGCCACCGCCCACTCGCGGACTTCCCAAACCCCTTCGGCGCCAGTTTCTGTTCTGGACGTGGGATTCTATGAATCCCGCCGTCGACGCCGTCAGCGCCGATCCAGACGGTACGTAATCGGCACGTCCACTTCGAAGGCCTCCGGCAGCTCTTCACTTCCCAGCGGCGTTTGCGCTGCGCGCTGCACAATGCCCCGGGCGCCCTCGGCCAGCCGCACCGAACCCGTGTTCTTGAGAATCCGGACGGCGCCAATCTCTCCCTCGGCGGATATCTCAATGCGCACGTGAACCGTACCGGTTTCACGGGAGTAGCGTGCTGCGCCAGGATAGTACTTGGCGCTTTCAATACGCCGGCGCAACTCGGTCAGCCATTCCGCGCGTATCGCCTCCACTGCGCCTGCCGCACCGTCCTCCTGCACCAACGGTTGGCTGGCGATCATCGGCAAGGCCTCTGGCTCGGGATCGGGCTCCGGCACGAGTTTCTTTCCCGGCTCTTCCATCGGCTCCAATTCCAACTCCGGCGCCGGCTCGGGCTCCGGTTCAGGCTCCGGAACGGGATCCAACTCCGGCACGGGCGGCCGTTCCGGCATGGGGGCCGGATCGAGTTGAAGAACCAGTTCCTTGTGTAGAGCGATCTCGCCTGGCTCCGGCGCCCATTCGGAATGGCGGACCCATCCGCCGGCCACCAGCAGCAGCATCAGCGCCACGCCTGCGCCGAAGACGGTTCCGGCGCGATCCGCGCGGTCAACGCCCAGGCTATTCTGGCCGTGTGGTGAGGAGGACATCGCTTCTTCCCGCCGCGCGCAGCGGGTCCATCACGCCGACAAAGGCCTCAAACGAAGCGGCGCCATCCACGCGCAATTCCACGGGACCTTCGGGATGCGCCGCCAGCAGGGCGGGCAGGGCTTCCATCTCGATCACATCCCCGCGGTGATGCAGCCGCCCGGTTTCATCCATCGCCAGCACCAGACGCGCCGGATCGTCATCGATCCGCTCGGCGGTTCGGGCGGCGGGCAGCGTCACCTGCAGAACCGGCTGGCTGAACGTCGCCGCCAAGATGAAAAAAACCAGTAGCAGAAACACCACATCCATGAGCGGCGTCAGATCGATCTCCGCATCGAAACTGTCTTCGAGATAGTCCTGGTCCATGGTCGGGCTCCGCTCAAGGCTCCTCGCCCGGCGGTGAAAATCGCCCGGCGTATTCCATCAGTTCCACCTGGAACCCCTGAATCTGCATGCGAAAGAAATAGTAGAAGCACAAAGCCGGGATGGTGATGGTCAGGCCGATGATCGTGGTGGTCAGCGCCTCCCAGATGCCATTGGCCAGCACCGCCGGATTGACGACGCTCTGGGTGCCGACCACCCGGAAGACCTTGAAGATCCCCAGCACGGTTCCGAGCAGCCCCAGCAGCGGCGAAATCACGGAGATCAGCCGCAGCAACGTCATCGAGCGGTTGATCTTGCCAAAGTGCTTATGGAACAGGAACGCCAGTTCCGCCCGACGATCGTGCGCGCCGCGGGGCCCCGGCTGAACCGCCTCCGACAATATGCGCACGAGCGGATTGCCGGAGCGCACACCGGCTTCGGGATCCAGCCGCGAGGGATCGACCGAAAGCGCGGCGATGTGCCGCCGAAAACTCCATCCGTTCCAACCCAGCACCACGACATTCTTCGCACACAGATAGACCGCGCCCACGGCAACCGCGACCAACGCGACACCCGCCGCACCTGTCGACTCATATAGATTCATCCAGTTCACTCTTCGGCTCCTGTCTCCGGTACCCCGTCTCCTGTCTGCTGGCGCCCGTCCCCTATAGAAACGCCGGCCAGCGCCGGAACGATCAATTCCACCAAAAAGATCCGCCAGCGACGAAAGCCGCGGCAGCCGGCGCTGTGCCGCCACGCGACGGCGGCGGCCTGCTTCAAAGCGGGAAACTGCTCCAGTGCGCGGCTGACGTCGGCCCCGTAGCGGTCCTGCTCGCGGCGGCGAAAGCGGCGGAACAGCGCCAGGCCGATCGGACGCACCACCAGCATCCAGATTCCCAAGACGATCGCGGCCCGCAGGAAGACACGCAGGCCCCGCGCCCAGCCCTCCTGCCCCGGGTGCATCCAGAGCAACGCCAGCCACAGCAGAAGAATCACCACGCCGGCCTTGAACGGCGTGCGTCGCCACCACGGGCGGCGGGCCGTGGGTTGCGGCAAGGTCACGGGGGGGGCGGGATCGGAAGGCGGAGGATGCCGCAATCCGTGCAAAATCTCCGTGGGCAGGACTCCGGCCAGCCAGCCGGTCGCCAGCCCGGCCACGGTATAGTAGCCCAGATAGAAAAACAAAAACCAGCCCGTCGGCGAGCCGGCGCCCTCGCCCGCCCCCATGCGCTCGAGAATCCAACGGCCAACGGCATCGACGGACTCCCACAGCGACCGGCCGTAGAGAATCGTCATGATCAGGAGTTTCTGTACCGCTCCCTGCCAAAGCGCCAGCAATCCGAGCAGCATGGCCCCCGCGCGAATCGATGGCAGCAGGCCGAACAGCACGGCGCCCGACACCCCTTGGAAGGCCACCGAGGCATAGGCCGGCAGCGGTGTGTGCGGACTTGCCGCCGCCTTGATCAGCAGCACGACCACCGTGGCCTTCAGGATGGCCCGCCCGCGCCGCTCGGCGAAAAAGGCAATCAATGCGATCAACACCACCGCGGTCGAGCCGACCACGATTCCGGTGAATGGCACGCGCAACGCGTGGATCAGGCCGCCCAATCCGGCCTCGTTCAGCGCCCACAGCGCCGTCAGGCGCTCGACCGCACGATCACGGTCAAGTCGCTCCAGGACGTGTTCACCCGGGTTCACGCGCCCCCGGTCTCCCAGGCCAGCATCGCCCACTCGAAATCATGCCGATAGCGGATGGAGCCGTCATCCTCGCGCGGCAGGGTGCGGAAAAATCGACGCAGCCGGGCTTCCTCTTTGGCGGAAAGTTCACCAATCCGCCAGCGCACGGCCCGGAGAAATTCATCCTCCGATGCATATCCCTGTCCCCCGGATGAGCGCAGGAAGTCCACCCGGGCGCGATATCCCATCTGATAAAGGATGTTCACGGCATAGATGTAGTCCGGACGCGGCACAATCTCCCGGTCCAGCAAGGCCAAAACATCGTTGCCCAGATAGCTCCCACCGGAGTGGATCGTTGCATAGGCCCGCCGGCGGGCCTTGCGGCTCATCTTGTCGAGCGCCGCCCGAAGATCCTCCACGCCCATTGCCCGCGAGCAGAGAACAAGATCCACCTTCGGAACCGCTCTCCACGAATCGAACCATGACCGCTCATGCAGCGCGATGTTTTCCAGCCCTTCCCGGCGGCGGTGGTTGTCCAATTCCCGCAGCATCGCGTTGGAAAAATCCAGCGCATGAACCCGGCGCAGCCGCTTCGCCAACGGAATCGCCAGATTGCCGGTGCCGCAGCCGATGTCCAGCGCGGTATTCACCCCGGACAAATCCAGGCGCCGGAGAAAGGCCCGGCTGTAGTCGCTGTTCAATTCACGCCGGAATCGCTGGCGCGCCCGGCGATCCCAATCCTGGCTTGAACGCGGCCCAAACGAAGAGCGCTGCGACTGCTCGCGCCAAAGCCCCGCGAAATCAATCTCCTGAAAGACATCCCGGCCCAGCCCGGCGCGCTTCTGATGCGTGGTCTTCATCTCCTGCCCGTTCTGCCTGATATTGGCCCTTTGACCTCTGGTCCCTGGCTTCTGACCTCTGATCTCGGGTCTCTCTTAAAAACGGTATTGGACACCCGCATACAAGCTGCGTCCTTCCTCGGAATAACCCTCGTTGAGTTCATAATTCGTGTCCAGGATATTGCGCACGCCCCCATGCAGTTCAACGCCCCGAGGCAGCTCCCATTGCGCATGAAGATGGCACAGCCAGAACCCGTCGGCTTTCACGCCGTCGGAAGTGGAATAACGCGAAGAGTTGTACTCCACCGACGGCACCACCGTCAGGCGCGGCAACGGCTGCCATTCCCCAAAGAGCGTCAGGCTGTGCGCGGGCGCGTCCACCGGCTTGAGATCCGGCTGATTCAGATTTTTCCGTCTCAGGTACATGTAGTCCGCACCCGCGGTCAGGTCTTCCACCACCGTCCAGGCGATGCCCGCTTCGACGCCCGCCTGTTCCGATTCTCCCGTGTTGCGGACCTGATAGAGCCAGGCGCCGTCGTCATCCTGCGCCACGTTGTCCACCCGCTGAATCGTGTCCTCCAGACGGCTGTAAAAGACCGCGCCCCGGACCCGAAGGTGTTCCGTCGCACGGCCATCGTACCCGGCTTCGTAGTGCATCGCCGTCTCGGGCTCAAGGTCCGGATTCGGCAGGGCCGTGCCCAGCCGGTAGGAATAGCGATCCTTCAGGGTCGGAAAACGCGACTTTCGCGCGACCGTGGCTCGGAACGTTCCGCCCGTCAGGCTGTACAGCAGCCCGGCTTGGGGATTGAAGACGGTGTTCTCGTTCCGGCCGAAGTCCTCACCGCCGCCCGGGTCCTCCGCCTGGAGACTGCGACGCCACTCCAGCGATGCCCCGCCCGTCAGCGACCATGTCTCCGTCAGCCGTAACCGGTCTTCAAGACCCAGCGCGACGGTCTCGTCCCGCATCGTGTATTGACGCTCGCCGGCATTGCGCTCGCGGTGAACATCCTGCTTGTAGTGGGCCGCGCCGCGCAGTTGATTCCGCTCGCCCGCCGGCAGGCCCGCCTCCAGCGATCCCCCGAAGGTATAGTCATCGTAGATGCTGGTGAACGACGACCGCCGCTCCTGGGTGGTATAGGTGTCGTCGTCATACGCCTTCACCGTATTCTCATAGGTGTCGTAATACAGACGCGGCTTCAGATACGCCCCGCGGCCCAGTTCGACATTTCCCAGCGCATACAGGCTGTTCTTGATCCATTCGGTATAGCGCCAGTAGCGAACTGGCACCCGCGGGTCCGATCCCGCATAGACCGGCACCCCTTTTTCCCCGTCCTGCCGCACGACCGCCACGGCGAACTCATTTCCCGCATCACCGGGGGTCCAGGCCAGTTTGGCCCCCACCTGAAGATCTCGACTGTCCGAGTTGCCGCGCCGCCCTCCATCTTCCGTCTCCGTCGGTTCAAAGTCGCTCGACACGCGAAAGGAATCCCGCTCACGCCAAGACACCCCGGCCTGGGCATACCCATTCGGGCGCAGCAATCCGCCGCGCAGGGCGCCATCGAATCCCCGGCCACTCGAAACACCCGCCCGAACCAGGAGTTCCTCGGGTTGGGTCGGCCGCAGGGTCACCACATTGATCGCCCCGCCCAGTGTGTTGGGTCCGAGGATGGCCGGACTGTATCCCTTGTATACCGACAGGCCGCCCAAATCGAACACGCCAAATCGCCCCATGTCGAAGTTACCGTCAAAGGGCACATATACCGGGATGCCATCCAGAAACAGCGGCACCTGGCGCGTATCAAAGCCGCGCACATACGCCATCTCTTCGTTGCGCCCTCCCACTCTCGTCAGCGTGACGCCCGGCGCCAGCGCCGCCGCCTCGGCCAGGTTGCGGCTGGCCCGCTGTTCGGCTTGCGCACCGGTCACCCGTGCCGCCGTGCCATCATGGCCCCCGTCCTCCGCCCCCACCACCAGCACCTCGCCGAGAGTGAACACCGGCGCGGGCGCTTCTTGCGCCGGAATCCCCGCCGCCCACGCCAGGCTCCATCCCAGCAACCCGATCCATTTCAAGTTCATATCGTTCCTTGCGGCTTCATTGTTGACATCATTCGTTCATCTCCACACCGGCGAAACACCCGGCCAAACGGCCGGGTAGTGCGTCGCGCGTGGCGGGCTTGACCTCGGCGATGTGGTCCACTCGCTCCCGGCCGATTGCCTCCAGCCACCGGTCCAGGGCCCGACGCTGAACCACCGCCAACACCGGGGAATCGCCCCTGAAAAGCTTTACAACCGCCGCTACGAATTCGGGTGTATTCCATTCGATCAGCCCCAGTTCATCCAGCACCACCGGATCGCGGGGGCCCACGGACCGACAGGCCGGGAGGGCGGCCGCCAGAAACGCCGCCGCGTCCAACTCATAGGGCAACTCGCCCGGGGCGGCCGGTGATTCCCTGCGAAAGGCGATCGGACGGCACTCGCCGCGCCAAGTTTCCAGGTAGAGCACCCCGGCTCCGCGCTTCGCCCCGCCCCAGTGGGTGAAGAATCCTGCCGGGTGCGTCCACCCGAGGAGGCGCATGACCGCGCTCACCGCGGTGGACTTGCCGGCGCCGAGATCCCCACTGACCACAACTCTCACGGATTTCTCCTGGCCGGAAAGCGGTCCTGCCGGCGGCGGAATCCTTCAAATGCCCGGCCCGCCGCGCGCTCCAGTTGGGCGCGGAGCAGTAAACAGTCGGTCATGAACGTATGCGCACGGGGAGTCAATTCCGTGCGGCCGCGCTCCGCCCCGCCCTTGTGTCGAACCAGCAGTGCCTGCCCCAACTCCCGTTCCAGGCGATTCAGGATTTTGAGCGCCTTCACATAGGACAGCCCCATGTCCGCCGCCGCCTGCCGGATCGAACCGTGGCGTCCAATCCCATCCAGCAACTGCAATACCCCGGGACCACAAAACTCCTCCCCTGCATCGCTGGCCAACGCCACTTTGAGGTGCACCTTCATGCCGATGTATATATCCGTGTATATCGGAAGACGCAACCCAAAAGTAACGGCATGGGAGGCCCCCGCCCCCCTCCCCTCCACGCACCAGTATCGATACAATGTTTAATTAAACATTTGATCAGCCTGGATAGTCAAGCCACCGGCCAGAAGGCAAAATCAAGGCGCAGGTGACATCAGAAAACCCGCCGCCTCCCGCCAGAGCGACAGTTGGGGCGAGTAGTTCAAGGTGTTGTGGCTCCGGTCGTCCTGGATCCACAGCCGCTTGGGGCCGGCATACGACTCATAGAGCTTCTGGCCCAAGCGAACCGGGACCACCTCGTCCTGCCCGGCCAGCAGGACCGCAACGGGGCCGGCATACGACTGAAGGTGCCGGACGTTCTCAAAACGGTCCCGGAGGAACCAGCGAACGGGGAATATCGGATAGTGGCTTCGGGCCAACTCCGCCAGGCTGGTGAACGGCGTGGACAGGAAAACGCCGGAGACCGTTTCGGGGTTCGCCCCGGCCAGACGACAAGCGACTCCCGTGCCCAGGGATTCTCCACCCAGAAAAATACGTCCCGGCCGTTCGCGGCGCAACTGCTCCAGCGCCGCTTGCCCGGCTTCCATAAACGCCTTCTCCGACGGTTTCCCCGAACGCGGCCCATAGCCCGGATACTCCATGACATGGACTGCCAGATACGGCGCGAAACCTTGAACGAAATAATCCCGGTGCACGGCCGATCCCGCATTGCCGTGGAACAGCAGCATGGCATCCGCCTCGGCCGGGGGCCGTGCCGCCTTCCAGCCCATGATCTGCCCAGCGGAATCCCGCCACGGAATCAGTCCGCTGATTCTGGCATGATGGATGGCATCCGCTTCCGAACTTTGGCTCGGGTAATAGATGAATCGCCGTTGGCAGCCCGCCAGCAGCAGCAGCATGCCGCCGTACACCAACAGCGCAACCCGGGCAGCCGTCAGCATCATCTCGCGCATCGGGTTTCCTCCGGCAGACACGGGATCGGTCCGGTCATCGCCTGACCCGCAACTGAAAAAAGCCCGGCCAATCCAGACCATATTGATTGGTGGCCAGGCCCTGCACGAGGGGCTCAAAGGGGTCGGACATGCTGGGCGTGTGCCAGACATCATAGATACGTCCCGGCGCCTGGCTCCACGTCAGGATGGGAAGATCCCCGTCGGTCAACGCCATGCCGACCTCGAAAGTGGATTGCGGATCGGTCGGATCGGTGCCCGCCAGTTCTTCCGCGCGGTTGTCCAATCCATCGCCATCCGAATCTTCGTCGGCGCCCGGCCCGTCGGGCGTCCCAAAATATTCGATGCGCCAGAGATTGGAGAGGCCGTCGCCCAGCAGATCGGCGTGGAGCAGGTTCACGCGCTGCGGACGGAGCGTCACGGTGTTGAACGCATACTGGCGGTAGACGTCGCGGCGGCCCCAAGCGGCCGACCCCAGGGCCGTTCGCGACAAATATCGGTCGTTGGTGCTGACGGAAGACGACCCCGTGACGCCGCCAATGAACAGATGAGAAACATCTTCCGGCCCGGACGCGTTAAGCGAAGCCCAAGGGATCATCGCCTCCCAGCGGGTGGTTTGGCGATTGTCCGGATCGCCGGGGGTGTCGGTCGGAACCGTGCCGATGCCGTCGAACTGCGAGAGGAGGGAATCGGGGACGATCGCAAACGTCGAGCTATTGGTGCCCAGATAGTAGATGCCCTGACCGAAATCATAGCCGCCGTAGGTGAAGTTGGTATAGGTCGCCCGGTCGCCGTACTGGTCGCCATAGACCATGGCGATATCCATGGGCTCGGTGAATCGCAGGTTGTGCAGGAAATCCAGGGTATTGGGCAAGCCGTCCTTGTGCACCAGGTTCCAGGCGTTGCCGTTCAGGGTATCCAGCCCCAGAAACAGGACGAAGACGTTGTTGCTGCCGCCCAAATCCATGCCATGCCCCCCCACGTAGAGGTTGGTGGCGTCCACGTTGACCCAGATGGAGCCGAAGTCCCCGAAGCCGCGCGGTCCATCCAGCACTCGCAGCGCCGGCCCGCCCATGGTCAGGTCGAAATTGTCGCCGATGTGATTCATCGCACCGCCCTCGGGCTTTTCGCTCACCACGGGGGAGCCGACGGCGGCATAAGCCGCTGGTGGCCAGGCCCGCTCGTCCGCTCCGTGAACAGAAAACGTCCAGAGCCGCCGGGCATTGTCGTCCCAAAGCCCGCCGCCGGTGATGTGAACCGTGAGGTCTTCGGCATGCGCGGGAACAGCGATTTCCGCCTCCCAGCGGGCACCCGACACGTTGACCAGCGCCACGGCGCCGGTTTCGACGAATCGCCCGCCATTGAAGGACATCCAGGCGGATATTTCGCTGGCGGCAAACAGCGGCCCCATGTCGGCCTCGTAACGGAGGGTGGCCGTCGATCCTGCCGCCGGAGGATCCGGCCCTACACTGGCGCGATCCAGCAGGGCCTGCCAATCGTACTCATAGTTGTTGTGCCAGTTGGTGACCGATCCGCCGTGATCCCGGAACACAAACGCCAGGCGCTGGGTGGCCGATGCCGGCACGATCAAGTCGTATTCCCAGTGCTGGCCGGACGCGTTCCACGTCATGGGCGCATCAGCGAATGCGCTCGAAAACTCATCCTGTCCGAGGTGGATGTAGACCGGATTCGCCCCGGCCAGCGGGCCGTGTTCGGCGCGGTAGTGAACCGTGGCGGTCTGTCCGCGCAGGGGAAAGGCCGGTTCCACTCGCACGTGCCGCCGGTTGGTGACGACGGCCGTATCGAACACTAGCCCGTCGCTGCGAATGCCGCGGACCTGCATCACATCGTTGGTCACGTGAAACGACGCATGATGATAGCAGGTGGTGGCGAACAAGTGCGAGGCGTGGTTGATGGCGGACGTGTACAGCCGACCTCCCCCGCCGCCCGCCACCAAATAGTTCACACCGCGGATCGGCACCGTTCGCTGCCAGTTGTGACTATGGCCGCTGATCAACCAATTCGCTTCGTATTGGGTCAGGAGCGGCGCCCAGTGGGTTCGCACCGACAGCGTACTTTCGCGCTCGCCCCACGAGTACGGCGGCTGGTGGCAATAGGCGATGATCCAAGTCAGGTTTGTATCGCTGGCGGCCCATTGCAATTCGCGCGCCAGCCAGTCGTTTTGCGTGGCCGGGTCCACTTCCGAATTCAAGGCGATGAACCGGACATTGCCGGCGCTGAAGCCGTAATAGCCGTTGCCCTGCGCTGGCTCGGGCAGCGCAAACAGCCGATGGAACAGGCCGCGCCAGTGATCCGGATCGCCTGCCTGGGCTCCGGGCACATCATGATTTCCCATCAGGGGCATGAACACGGCCTGGGCCAATTCGTTGGAAGCGATCTGGAAGAAGTTGGTCCATTTTCCGAACCCGGAACCGTCATAGTCCTCGTCGGAAAGATCGCCCAGATGGAGGATCCACTGGGGATCTTCCTGAACGATTTGGTCCGATACCCCTTGGGCCCCGGCCACCGACAATCCCCCCTCCAGATCCCCATGGGCCACAAAATGCAGGGGCTGGCCCGCCGGCGGAGCGGTGCGGAAAGTCCCCGACTGGACAAACCCGTCGGTGGATGAGGCTTCGTAGACATAGCGCGACCCCGGCTCCAGATGGCGGAGAGTCAGGCGGTGGTGGTGAATCCCGCCGCCATCATGCACTTCACGCGTATCGTCCCCCACGGCCAATCCGTAGCGCACCGTGCCGCGCCCCGCCATTTCCCGGTCCCAGGTGATCGTCGCCGTCGTTGCCGAGTCCTCGGTCCATGACGCCCGCACCGGTGTGGAGTAGGCTTGCCCGAAGGCCATCGAACCCGCCCCCAGCCAGCACAAACCCGCCCAGATCGCCACTTGTCTTCCCATACATTCCTCGCGATTCGCAAAATCTACCCGTCCGCCACACGCCGGTGCAAGGGTTTAATGGGTGCGTCGATTCTTTTGCGCCCCCCCTTGCCCTGTGCTAGGTTACACGACCAGTGAAGCGATTTGCCCATTTCATTGGCGCTATTTGCGCCGTATGGCTCGTCACCCAGGAGTGTGCCATGTCCCAGGATCCCATCGATGTCTTGAAAACCGCCAACGAAGGGGTCAAACGCGTTGTGCTCGACAACGGCATGGTCCTGCTGCTCAAGGAAGACCGCAGCGCACCGCTCGTGGCCATCCAGTATTGGGTCGGAGCCGGCTCCATCCATGAAGCCGAACATCTCGGTGGCGGGCTCTCCCACTACCTCGAACACATGGTCTTCAAGGGGACGGATTCCCGCAAACCCGGCCAAATCGCCAAGGAGATCGCGGATGCCGGCGGGGAAATCAATGCCTACACTTCCTTTGATCGAACCGTGTTCCATGTGATCCTGCCCGCCGATCGCTGGCAGATCGGCCTCGACGTGCTCACCGATGCCGTTTTCCATCCCTCCTTCCCGGAAGAGGAATGGGGGCCGGAATTGGACGTGATCCTGCGCGAGGTGGACATGGGCGAAGATGATCCCGGTCGCGTCATGATCCGCCTGCTCTGGGAAACGGCCTTTCGCGTCCATCCCTACCGCGTCCCCGTCATCGGCTGGCGCGACATCCTCACCACCATGACTCGCGATCATCTGCTGGACTACCACCGGCGGCATTATTCCCCCGACAACATGATCC
>CAYNSH010000044.1:17963-27774 GCA_964399775.1 uncultured Verrucomicrobiota bacterium | reverse complement strand
CGCCCGCGCCCATCCTCGCCCGGATCCAGCAGGACGGAATCATCCACAATGTGACAGGCGATTTCTTCCTGCTGGGCGAAGAATACGTTGGAGAGCGGGCCCACCGTGAAGGCGACGCCCGTCATGAACAGGATAAAGATGCCGCCCGCGGCACAGGCGCGGTTGAGCGATTGCTTGGACTTGACCGTCATGAAACGGACAATCAATTGAGGCTGGGCCAGCACGCCGATGCCTACGCCCATCACAATGGTCGACACCAGGATCCACCACATGTGGTAGCTCACCGCATCCGGCATGGGAGCCCCTCCCTTGGCAAAACCAAACCGGGGCATCGCCGTCCAGCCCTGGTGACCAATCGCCTTCAGAAAGCCCGGCACCTGGTCGGCCATGGCGCCGAGCGATGCATGGGCTTCCGCCACCCCGCCCAACCGTCCGTAGGTGGCGGTCAGCAGAAACACCATGCCGAACAGCATGATGGCCCCTTGGAGCGCGTCGGCGAACATCACGCCCTTCAGCCCGCCAGCAATCACATACGCCGCCACAATGATCGCCACAATATAGAGCGCGTTGTCATACGACACCCGGAAAATCGGGCCGATGAACTCCGCCCCTCCCACCATCACCGCCATCGCGTACAGCGGCATGAAGAAAAAAATGATCAGCGCGCACGACACCTGCAAAAACCGGCTGTCATAACGCTTGGCTATCAGCTCCGGAAAGGTGTGGGCGTCGAGGTGGTGCCCCATCCGGCGCGTCGGGTTGCCCAAAAACACAAAGGCGATGAAGATGCCCACACCGATATTCAGCACCGTCAGCCACAACAGCCCCATGCCCAAATTGGCCGCCGTGCCGCCAAAGCCCACAATCGCCGAAGTGCTGATGAACGCCGCTCCGTACGACAGCGCCATGACCACCGGATTGGCGCTGCGCCCCGCCACTAGATAATCCGCCGCCGTCTTCGTCCGCCGAAACCCCAAATACCCCAGGTAACCCGTCACCATCAGATAGACAATGACCAAAATGATGCTCAATAGGTCCATGATGCCACCTCCCTTACAGGGCCTCCTCGACTTCTTCCTTCTCCTCCTTGGCCCAATCCACGTCCTCCTTCTTCAAGGACTCTTCGCCCTTGTTCCAGTTGACGATTCCATACCCCACGCAAAGCGCGGCACCCCCAATGCTGAGCAAATACGCCAGCCAAACCCCGGGACTCTCGATTCCAATCATGGTCGCCTCCTTCTGTTGTCCATCGCTCCGGCCAAGCTGGATGCCCGGATCCGGTTCTTTCGCTCGGACATCATCGCGGCGGATGTTTCTATAAAGCAATACAAAAACTTCCCCAATGCCATTATTTTACCTGCAACCTGCCCCCCCCAGCCACCAACCCTTCTTCCGTCTCCCTGCGAAGGCTTGACCTGAAAACATCACAGTTAATTAAGTGTGATGATTTTGATGCATAAAGAAAATGAGACTACTACGAGAAGTCATAGTACTAACTATCTGTTGTCGTTTAGATAATAAATGTTATGGCCGATTTAAGATCTATCGGACTTAATTAACTCCGATGTTTCTTATGGATTCACAGTCCCCAGAATCTCCGCAACACGGGCGGCGGCCATGGCGGCGCGCGGCCCGGGGCGCAGCAATGTGTCCTCTTCGAGTATTCGGACTTGATCGGCTCGAAAACCCAGTCTCTCCCAGTCCGTTCGAAGGGATTGACGATGTGATTCATCCAGGGGCGGGGATTGAATATCCAGCACAATCGCCGGAGCGCGTCGAATGAGGGTCTCTTTGGAAACCGTAGGCCAAGGCAGTCCACTCTCGGCAAATACATTCCGTCCGCCAGCCAAGTACACGATTTTGTTCAAATAGGTGCCTGAGCCGGCAGTCATCAGGCCGGAGAAATCACCCGGCGCATGCCCCAGGGCAATGAATACCGAAACGGGCTCCACCCGGGGAATGGCGGCGAATCCGGCTTCCATTTCGTTCAGCAGGTGTTGCCCCTGTTCAACATGGCCGAGGACCGCCGCGAACCCAAGGATGGCGGCGCGGACATCGTCGATGGTGTCGAGAGGCAGGGAAAGGATGGGAATGCCTTGGGTATGGGCAAAGCCCGTCAACGCCTCCGCTCTTCCCTGGGCTAAAATCAAGTCGGGTTGAAGCGCCAGGATCCGTTCGCGGCTCGGCGCGAGCGCCCCGCCAATGCGCGGAAGAGCTGCCGCCTCGAGCGGCCAGTCGGTGAAGTCGCTGACCCCAACGACTCGATCCCCGGCACCCAGCGCAAACGCCATCTCCGCCACCGCGGGCGAGGCGCAAAGGATCCGCTGGGGCAATCCGGAGTTGGCTGTATCCGGAACGCGACCGCAGCCCCAGACGCCGAGGGCGCACAATGTGGCCTGTACAACCGTAAGGAACCGGCGGCGCCCCCCCCCCTCCGGGCCGGCAGGATCGGTTCGGAGGCTCAATCGACCACGCACACCAGGCCTTTGAGATAGTCGCACTCCGGCGCTTCCACCGGCACGGGATGATCGGCCGGCTGCCCCAGCGTTTCCAGGATGCGCACCCGCCGCCCGGAATCGTGCGCCGCCCAGCCCACCATCATGCGAAAGGCCGCCATGTCCACCAGGCCTGAACACGAAAACGTGGCCAGTATTCCACCGGGAGAGAGCAATTTGATGGCCAAGAGGTTCACGTCTTTATAGGCCCGCAGCCCCTTCTCCAAGCCGCCACGGTTCGTGACCATGCGGGGGGGATCCAGAATGATCATATCCCAGCTTTCGCGGTGATCGCGCGCCTGCCGTAATCGGAGGGGAACATCCGCGGCTTCGTACAGCGCCGGCACCCCGGAGGGGTTGAGTTCGTGGTGCCGCCGGGCCTGGACAAGTGCGAACTCGGAGGAGTCCAGCCCCAGGACGCTGGCGGCGCCGGAATGGGCCGCGCAGACTTCAAACGCGCCCGTGTAGCAATAGGCGCTCAACACCGCGCGCCCGCGGGCATAGGCTGCCACCCTCCGGCGGTTGTCGCGCTGATCGAGGTAATAGCCGGTCTTTTGTCCGCGGCCCAGTTTCACCTCAAACGCATGGCCATTTTCGCGGATCGCCACGACATCCGGCGCCAAATCGCCCCCGAGATCCTCCGCCAGGCCTTCGCGCTGAATCGCCTCCGCGTCGGCGCGCAGCACCACGGCATCCGCGCTTGTGGCCGCCTTCAATTCGTCCACGATGCCCGGCAGCCAAGGCTCCCAGACCTTGCTGCCCACCTGCAAAGCCACCACGGCGGCATACTGATCGGCCACCAGTCCCGACAGGCCGTCAGCTTCCGAAAAAATCATGCGATAGGCATTGGTATCGCACCAGTCGCTCTGCGAACCAAACAGCCTCTGCCGCAGGGACACCGCCTCGCGAACCCGCCGGCGGAAATACGCCTCGTCGAGAGTCTGCCACGGGTCGCGGGTGAAGAGGCGCACGCTCATATCCGCCTCCGGATGCCACAGGCCGCGTGCGAGCCATTCGCCGGCATCATCGAAGACATCCGCCGTGGCCCCAACGCCCGCCGCGCCATCGATTTCCCCGATCGCGCCGGAAAAGATCCAGGCACTGCCCCGCTGGACCGGTTTTTCGCGACCGGGTTTCAACCGCACCCGCATGTCGACGGGGGGGAACACCGCTTCATCTTGCTTTGCTTGGCTCATATTTATAAGATTGTTGATTGATTCTTTCAATTGGTCAAACCGGAAAAGAGGTACCCCTATGCGCATTCATGCTTTCAACGCCCTTCGGCCCCGCCCGGACATGGTCGACAAAATTGCGGCCCCCCCTTACGATACGCTGGACACCGCCGAGGCCGCCGCCCTGGCCAAGGACAATCCCATGTCGTTCCTGCACATCAACCACTCGGAAATCGACCTGCCCGAGGGCACCGCCCTCTATGCCGACGAGGTCTACGCCAAGGCCGCCGAAAACCTCCGGAATTTCAAGGCGCAGGGATGGCTGACGGCCGAGGACCGCCCCCTGTTGTATCTCTACGCCCAAACCATGGGCGACCACACCCAGACTGGACTCGTTTGCTGCGCCCACATCGACGACTACATCCAGGATGTGATCAAAAAGCATGAGTTCACCCGCAAGGACAAGGAAGACGACCGCACCAGGCACACGGCCACCATCAACGCCAACATCGGGCCGGTCTTTATCGCCTATCGCGACGTGCCCGAAATCCGCGAAGCTCTCGCTCCAGCGGCGCAGGGCGCGCCGCTCTACGACTTCGTGGATGAGTTGAACGTCCGACATCGCGTTTGGCCGGTTCAGGGAACCACCGCCATTGAGCAACTGTTCGCGGACAAGGTCCCCGTGAGTTATATCGCCGACGGCCATCACCGCAGCGCTTCCGCCGTACGTGTCGGCGCCGAACGCCGCGCCGCCAACCCCTCCCACCACGGCAACGAGGAATACAACTGGTTCTTGTCCGTGATCTTTCCGGCCTCCGAACTCAAGATTCTGCCCTACAACCGCGCCGTCAAAGACCTCAACGGTCTGTCGGCGGAGGACTTTCTCCAGGAGATCCGCGCGATCTTCACGGTGACGGATGACGCCGACCCAAGCCCGGCGTCCCCGCGAAACATCAGCATGTATTTCGGCGGGCGGTGGTACGGCTTGAGCTGGCCGGAAGTGCCCAGCAGCAACCCAGTGGACAAGCTCGATGTCAGCACTCTGCAAAACGGAGTTCTCCACCCGCTGTTGGGCATCGACGATCCGCGCACCAGCGACCGCATCCAGTTCATTGGCGGCATCCGGGGCCCGCAGGAGTTGGTCAAGCTGGTGGATCAGCAGGGATTCGCCGTCGCGTTTTCCATGTATCCCACCACGGTCGACCAGCTCATGGCCATCGCCGATGCCGGCCAAACCATGCCGCCCAAAAGCACGTGGTTCGAGCCCAAGCTGCGCACCGGGCTGCTCTCGCACGAGCTGGGATAAAACCGCCGATGCATCCGCGCCTGCCCAACTGGTTCCGCCATCCCCTGCCATCCGGCGCAACGGGGGGCCAGGTGAGGCAGGTGCTTGGACGCCTCGCGTTGCATACCGTCTGCGAAGGCGCGCGGTGCCCCAACCGGGCGGCCTGCTGGCAGGATGGTGCTGCCGCATTCCTGATCCTGGGCAGCACATGCACCCGCGACTGCCGGTTCTGCGCCATTCCGCACCATCCGACCCCGCCCCCTCCCGATCCCGACGAACCCGCGCGCCTGGCCGAAGCCGCTGCCGCCATGGGCTTGCGCCACGTGGTCATCACCTCCGTCACCCGCGATGACCTTCCCGATTGCGGCGCCAGCGAATTTGTTGCCGTCATCCAGGCGATCCGCACACGGCTCCCGCAAACCACCGTCGAGGTCCTCGTTCCCGACTTCCAGGGTGACCCCGCCGCCATCGATTCAGTCCTGGCCGCCACCCCGGACATCTTCAACCACAATCTCGAAACCGTGGAGCGCCTGCAGCCTTCCGTACGCCCACAAGCGGATTACCACCGGTCTCTCACGGTTCTGCTGCGGGCCGCCCTCCGCGGCCTGAGAACCAAATCCGGCCTGATGCTCGGCATGGGAGAAACGCCTGATGAGATTCGTTCCGCCCTTCGCGACTTGCATGCGGCGGGAGTCTCCTTGTTGACCCTCGGCCAGTATCTTCCCCCCTCGCCATCGCACCATCCCCTTTCGCGCTACGTGCCGCCGGATGAATTCACGACATGGCGCGACGAGGCCCTCGCCATGGGTTTCACCTCCGTCGCCGCGGCTCCGGAAGTCCGCTCCTCCTACCACGCCGAAGAGCTGGCCGCCCCGCCCCCCGCCTCCTCCTTCCAACATTCCCGTATTCCAACATTCCATTTTTCGTCTCCCCTTCCCCCATCCCCATGATCCGCCCGCCGCGCATCCTGATCTGCTACCTGGTCCGAAACAGCGGCCATCATGCCGCCGCACGCGCCATCGAAGCCCAGGTCCGCCGCCTGAACCCCATGGCCGAGATCCGTTGCCTGGACCTGCTCGAAACCACCCACCCCACCTGGAGCGCCATCGTCCAATATGCCTACATGTCGACCATCCGGCGCACGCCGGAACTCTGGGAAGCCCTCTACGACAACTTCTGGTTCGACCTGCTGACTCGACGCTACATCCGCCCCCTCGTCCAGCGCGGCAACAGCCTCAAACTGCGCATCTTGATGGACGCCTTTCAACCCGATGCCATTATCTGCACCCAGGCCCACCCCTTCGCCGTTCTCTCCGCCTATGCCCGGCGCCAGGGCCAGCCCATCCCCATCTGGGGCGTGGTCACCGACTTCATCCCCCACCGCTTCTGGCACGTGCCCCCAGCCGACCACATCCACTACGTGGTTCCCAACGACACCGCCCAGCAGCGCCTGATGATCCTAGGAACCCCCGCCGATAACATCCATATCCACGGCATCCCGATTCAAGCGAACATCCTGGCCGCACGCGGCCGGACCATCACGCGCGAAAATGGCCGCCGCGTCCTCGTCATGGGCGGTTCGCGCGGACTCGGCGCGCGCTATGCCACCATTCGCCATCTGGACCGCGCCCATGCGGAATTCACCATCGATGTCGTCACCGGCACCAACCGGCGCCTGCGTCGGAAACTGCTCGCCGCCCGCCACAAGTTCCGCCACCCCATTCGCATCCGCGGCTACGTCAAGGATGCCATGGCCCTCATGCACCGCGCCAGCCTCCTGATCGGCAAGCCCGGCGGCATGACCTCCGCCGAAGCCATGGCCTGCGGCACCCCCATGCTGATCATCCGCCCGCTCCCGGGTCAGGAGCGCGGCAACACTGAAACCCTCGTTCGCAACGGCGCCGCCATTCATCTCGACCGCGACCGCGACCTGCCCGCCATTGTCAGCTCGCTATTTGCCAATCCTTCCTTGCTTGAGATGATGGCCGCCCGCGCCCGCGCGATCGGCCAGCCCGGCGCTGCCCGCGATATCGCCGTTGCCGTCCTCGGCGCCATTCCCCCGGAGGAGGCCGAATGATCTACGGGTTCTACCGCGCCGTGGCCTTTGTCATCCGGCTCCTCCCACTCAACTTCGCCTACTGGCTCTTTCTGCGCCTGTGCGATGCCGCCTTCTTTCTCAATCGCCGCGGACGCGCCGCCGTGCGGGACAACCTCCGCGTGGTTTTTGCACACCAGGGAATCCTTCCCTCGCGCACGCTCCTGGACGGCTGCGCGCGAAAAACCTTCCAGAACTTCGGCAAGTACTTGGCCGACTTCATCCGCTTCCGCCGCCTCAGCGCCGAGGGCGTGCGCGAGCGCGTCAGCATCCAGGGACTCGAGAACATCCATGCCATTCGCGACTCCAAGCGCGGCGCAATCCTGTTGACCGCCCATTTCGGCAACTGGGAACTGGGTGGCTCCTTTGTCGCTTCGATGGGCCTGCCAATCAACGCCGTGGTCCGGCCGGTCGATTTCCCGCCGCTCGAGCGCCTTTTTCAATACTTTCGCGAACAGCGCGGCATGAAGGTCATTCCCCTCGCCCATGCCGGCATCGGTGTCGTCAAGGCTCTCAAACGGAGCGAAGTCGTGGCGCTGGTCGGCGACCGCGACTTCACCGGCAACGGGCGGCCATGGCCGTTTTTCGGGCGGGAGACTTCGTTGCCCCGCGGCGCCGCCTGGTTTGCCCTGCGGACCGGTGCTCCGCTCTACGTCGGATTCGTCACCCGTGCCCCCGACGATACCTTCATCCTGCGGGTCCACCCCCCGATCGATCCCGCCACCGCAGGCAGCGAAGATGACATCCAGAAACAGATCGTCACCATTTTGCAAGACGCCATCGCCCGCGATCCCTGCCAGTGGTTCATTTTCAATCCCTTCTGGCCCCCCGAGAACGCCCCCGCCCCTCTTCCCGATACCGCCGAAGCCCTCGGGGTCAGACCTTGATTTAAGACTCAAGCCCTCCCCTTAATTCCTCCAGCGCCCATTCCCCGGCCGTCAAGTAGCGCGGCCCCCCCGCCCCGCCATGACTTTCATAGAGCCTCAACGTCTCGACTCGTTGAGCGTGCACCGGCGCCTCCCGATAGCGCTCCACCACCTCGCCGATCCTCCGCGCATCTTTCACCCGGGCGAAGCGTGCCAGCGTCAAATGCGGGGAATACACCCGCGCCTCCGGCGTCCATCCCGCCTCCCGCAACGCCGCCCCCACACGGTCATGCAATAGATGGAGCCCCGCCGACTCCACCCCTAGCCACAACACCCGCGGATGCCGCCGGCTCCCGAACGTCCCCAGGCCCCCGATCCGCAAATCAAAGGCCCGCGACTCCCCGGCCGCCTTCGCCAGCGCTGGCACGATCTCCCCGATCCGGCCCTTCTCCACCGCCCCGAAGAATTCCACCGTCAGATGCCAATTCTCCGGCCGCACCCACCGGGCCCATTCGTCCGCCAGATCGCGCCGCAGCTCCGCTAGCAGATCCTGCAACTCCTGTGTGGCCGTCACCGCCACTCCTGCAAATAGCCGCTGGGCCGCCATGCCCGCCATTGTCCCCCTTCCCGGCCTGAACGCCAGAATCTTTTCGCCGGGGCTTGACAACCCGCCGCCCGTGTGTTTCTATATGCAGAAACATAGGCCGAACCATTTCATGACCCAAGGAAAACCCATGTTGCTCGAAACCTTCCCCTCCCGCGAGGAGTTCCGCTCCCTGCTGGCCGCCTCCACCGTCGTCCCCGTCGGCGCGCGCATCCTCGCCGACACCGAAACGCCCGTCTCCGTGCTGGCCCGCTTCGCCCCCCGCTCCCCCCACCTCTTCCTCCTCGAAAGCGCCGAGGGCGGTGAACGCTGGGGCCGATTCTCGTTCATGGGCGTCTCCGCCCGCGCCACTGTCGCCGTCTACCGCAACGATGTCGTCATCCGCCAGGGCATCGACGAAAAGCGCATCCCCCACAACGGCGACCCGCTTTCCGTCCTGCGCGACCTGATGAAGCCCTACTCCCTCGCCCATCTCCCCGGCCTGCCCCGGCTTTGCGGCGGCCTCGTCGGCTATTTTTCCTACGAGATGATTCACTTCTTCGAGCCGCGCGTCCCCAACAAGCTGCCGCCCGAGCGCCCCATGGCTGAGTTCGTCATCCCCGACACCCTCCTCATCTTCGACAACGTCAACCACACCCTCACCGCCCTCGCCCTCGCCTTCAAGGAAGACGGCGAACCCGACGCCCTCTTTGACGCCGCCCACGCCCGGGTGAAGGACCTCCTCGACACCCTCGCCACCCCCGTGCCCGCCGGCTCCCCCACCGGCAAAACCCCCATCCGCACCCCCGCCCCCATCCACCCCCCCGAAGACTTCAAGGCCATGGTCGCCAAGGTCAAGGACCACGTCTACGAAGGCGATATCATCCAGTGCGTCGTCTCCCAATCGTTCGTCGGCCCCGCCCCCGACGACCTCGTCAGCCTCTACCGCGCGCAGCGCCACGTCAATCCCTCCCCCTACCTTTTCTTCCTCAAGGCGCAGCACTGCACCCTCATCGGCTCCTCCCCCGAAACCATGATCCGCCTCGACCACCGCACCGCCACCCTCCGTCCCATCGCCGGCACCCGCCCCCGCGGCGCCACCGAGCAGGAAGACCGCAAGCTCGCCGACAGCCTCCTCCAGGACGACAAGGAACGCGCCGAGCACCTCATGCTCGTCGACCTCGGCCGCAACGAACTCGGCCGCGTCGCCCTCCCCGGCACCGTCCAGGTCACCGACCTCATGATCGTCGAGCGATATTCCCACGTCATGCACCTCGTCTCCAACATCACCGCCGACCTCGAACCCGGCCACGAC
>CAYNSH010000044.1:0-17953 GCA_964399775.1 uncultured Verrucomicrobiota bacterium | reverse complement strand
GACGCCTTCGATCTCTTCGCCTCCTCCTTCCCCGCCGGCACCCTCTCCGGCGCCCCCAAGATCCGCGCCATGGAAATCATCGCCGATCTCGAAAAAGAGCCCCGCGGCCCCTACGGCGGCGCCGTAGGCTACGTCTCCTTCGACGGCAACATGGACTTCTGCATCTGCATCCGCACCGCCGTCGCCGAACACGGACGCCTCACCATCCGCGCCGGCGCCGGCATCGTCGCCGACTCCGACCCCGAAACCGAGCTCAAGGAAACCCAAAACAAGGCCGCCGCCATGGCCCGCGCCCTCCAGCTCCTCCAAACCGCCCAACAAGCCGAATCCAAAACCTGACCTCTGGAATCTGACCTCTGACCTCTATCAACTGACCTCTGAACCCTGACCCCTGGAAACTCCCATGATCCTGATGATCGACAACTACGACTCCTTCACCTACAACCTCGTCCAATATCTCCGCGAGATGGCCGCCGACGTCCAGGTGTTCCGCAACGACGCCCTCACCGTCGCCGACATCGAACAGCTCGCCCCCGAGGCCATCGTCATCTCCCCCGGCCCGGGCCGCCCCGAAGACGCCGGCATCTCCTGCGACGTCCTCCGCGCCTTCGCCGGCAAGATCCCCATTCTTGGCGTCTGCCTAGGCCACCAGGCCATCGGCCTCGTCTACGGCGGAAAAGTCGTCCACGCCAAGAAACTCATGCACGGCAAGACCTCCGAGATCACCTGCGACGGCCAAGGCATCTTCAAGGGCCTCGACTCCCGCCCCTTCAAGGCCATGCGCTACCACTCCCTCGCCATCGAAAAAGACACCCTCCCCGATTGCCTCGAAATCTCCGCCACCACCGACGACGGCGAAATCATGGGCCTCCGCCACAAGACCCTCCCCGTCGAAGGCATCCAGTTCCACCCCGAATCCATCATGACCCCCGTCGGCAAGCGCATCCTCCGGAATTTCCTGCGAAATTCCGAGAGCACAGAGGTCAGAGGCTAGAGGCCAGAATGAGAAATAGGGGTCAGTCCTATCAATTAATGTTTTTCCACACCATGGAAAACTTTTCCGGTATTTTTCCACGCTATGGAAAAAAGTTTTCCACACTGTGGAAAACTTCCTCATTTGACCGCCGTCCACAGGATATCGCCTCTTTGTCCGCTGTCCGTCCGGCAGCCGCCGGATGGCACCAGAGGATTTCTTTTGGATTTGGACGGGGCTGTTCCGCGGAAATAACCGGTAGATTTTCCGATGGGGACGCTTCGCGGACGACCCGAGCACGACTCGAGTCGGCGAGTGGTCGGCCTCGGAGCGCCCACGCGGAAAAGATGCCGGTTGGTTTCCGCGCCGTCCAAATCCAAAAGAAATCCTCTCTCCCCAGCCCCCAACCCACCCGCCACCCTCATCCTTCCAACATTCCATCATTCCATTCCTGAAGGAGCCCCCCATGAACATCCCCGCCCTCCTCAAGAAACTCATCGCCCGCCAGGACCTCACCGAGACCGAGGCGCATGACGCCGTCACCGGCATCCTTTCCGGCGACTTCACCGAAGGCCAGATCGGCGGCTTCCTCGCCACCCTCGCCGCCAAGGGCGAAACCATCGACGAAATCGCCGGCGGCGCCCGCGCCATGCGCGCCGCCGCCACCCGCATCCAATCCCTCGCCCCCGACACCCTCGACACCGTCGGCACCGGCGGCGACGGCGGCATGACCTTCAACATCTCCACCACCGTCGCCTTCGTCGCCGCCGGTGCCGGCGCCACCGTCGCCAAGCACGGCAACCGCGCCAGCTCCGGCAAAAGCGGCAGCGCCGACTGCCTCGAATGCCTCGGCCTCAACCTCGCCGCCGCCCCCGAAGTCATGGAGCAGGCCCTCAACGAAATCGGCATCACCTTCCTGTTCGCCCCCACCTTCCACAAGGCCATGCGCTTCGCCGGGCCCGTCCGCAAGCAACTGGGCGTGCGCACCCTCTTCAATCTCCTCGGCCCCCTCACCAATCCCGCCGGCGCCCCCTGCCAGCTCATCGGCGTCTTCGCCCCCGACCTCACCGAAGCCTTCGCCAACGTCCTCAAGAAACTCGGCTCCCGCCGCGTCCTCGTCGTCCACGGACACGACGGCATGGACGAAATCACCCTCACCACCACCACCCGCTGCTCCGAACTCAAGGATGGCCTGGTCAAAACCTACGACATCGATCCCGCCGCCTACTTCGAGGACACGTGCACCAACGCCGACCTCGAAGGTGGCGAACCCGCTGACAACGCCGCCATCACCCGCGGAATCCTCGAGGGCAAGATCACCGGCCCTAAGCGCGACATCGTCCTGCTCAACGCCGCCGCCTCCCTCCTCGCCGCCAACCGCTGCACCGACCTTGCCGATGGCCTGAAACAATCCGCCGCCGCCATCGACTCCGGCGCCGCCCTCGACAAACTCGAAAAACTCATCGCTTTCTCCAAATCCTGAAGCCAAACTACGAATCACGCGAATTACGCGAATGAAAAGTCGCCATCCAGAAGTCAGAGGTCAGAGGTCAGAGACCAGAAAGACACCTGACCTCCGTCTGGAGTGCACGGCTACATTGTCCGCTGTCCGCAGGACGTGGATGCAGAGGATTTCTTATGGATTTGGGCGGGGCTGTTACGCGGAAATAGCCGGTAGATTTTCCGATGGGGGCGCTTCGCGGACGACCCGAGCGCGACTCGTGTCGGCGAGGGGTCGGCCTCGAAGCGTCCACGCGGAAAAGATGCCGGTTGGTTTCCGCGCCGCCCAAATCCAAAAGAAATCCTCTCTTCTCGGCCCCTACCACCACGCACAACCCATCTTCGCTACGCCATGAGCTTCCTCGACCAAATCCTCTCCGCCAAGCAGGCCGAAATCGCCGCCGCCCGCGCGTTGAAACCCCAGGCCGAGCTCGAGCGTCTCGCCGCCAAGCGCGACGACTTCCGCGGCTTCGCCGCTTCCCTCGCCCGCCCTGGCGTCCGCATCATCGCCGAAATCAAGCGCGCCTCCCCCTCCCTGGGCGACATCCGTCCCAACCTCCATCCCGGCGACCTCGCCGCCGCCTACCAGGACGGCGGGGCGGCCGCCCTCTCCGTCCTCACCGAACCCGCCTTCTTCAAAGGTTCCGCCAAGGACCTCCAGCGCGCCCGCAACGTCGTCGAGCTTCCCGTCCTCCGCAAGGACTTCATCCTCGATCCCTACCAGGTCTACGAAACCGCCGCCATGGGCGCCGACGCCATGCTCCTCATCGTCCGCATCCTGGATGACGACCAGCTCGCCTCCCTCTACGCCCTCGCCCACGGCATCGGCCTCGAATGCCTCGTCGAAATCCACGACGAAGCCGACGCCCGGCGCATCCTCGATCTCGCGCCCCCCGTCGTCGGCATCAACAACCGCGACCTCGCCCATTTCCATACCGACACCTCCCAGGCCGCCCGCCTCGCCGCCCTCCTCCCCCAGGGCTCCGCCGTCGTCGCCGCCAGCGGCATCCACTCCGCCGACGACATCCAACGCGCCCTCGCCGCCGACCTCCGCCGCTTCCTCGTCGGCGAAGCCCTCGTCAAAGCCGACAATCCCGCCGAGATGCTTAAGGAATGGACCGCCCTTGACGTTCCCATATCCTTACTATAGTGTAAGGAATATTTAATTAGTAAGGAGACTATCATGGTTACCGCCACCCTCACCAGCAAAGGCCAGATCACGATTCCCAAACCGATTCGGGATTCGCTCAACCTCCGGACCGGAGATCGGCTGGCCTTCGTGATGCATGGCACCGCCGAAGCCATGCTCAAGCCCATCACCCGAAGCGTGGACCAGGTCTACGGGCTGCTCCACCGCCCCGGCCGACCTGCCATAACCGTGGACGACATGAACCGGGCCATCGCCCGCCGCATGAAGAAGCATCGTCCATGACCGCCCTGGACACCAATGTCCTGGTCCGCTTTCTCGTGCGCGACGACGAGAAGCAGTCCCGTGCCGTCTATGCCCGCCTGAAGCGCGCCGAAGCCGATCGGGAATCCCTGTTCGTTCCCCTGCTGGTTGTGCTGGAAACCATCTGGGTCCTTGAAAGCGCCTACGGCCAGTCTCGTCCGGAAATCCTGAATGCCTTGGATCACCTCACCGAGATGCCGGTTTTTGAATTCGAAAAACTCGGCGTCCTCCAATCCCTCGCCACCGAGGCCCGCAAGAGCACCGCCGACCTTTCCGATCTCCTGCTCGCGGTGACCGCAACATCCTGCGGATGCGACGGCATGCTGACGTTCGACAAAAAAGCCGCCAAGCATCCGTTCTTCCGACTCCTGACCTCTGACCTCTGACCTCTCTCCATGCCCCTCCCCCACGTCAAAATCTGTGGCATCACCCGGCGCTCCGACGCCCTCTTCTGCGTCGACGCCGGCGCCGGTGCCCTCGGCGCTGTCTTCTACAAGAAAAGTCCCCGCAACGTCTCCGCCGCCCAGGCCCGCCGCCTCTTCGACGGACTCCCCCCTGAAGTCGCCCGCGTCGGCGTCTTCGTCAACGCCTCCGTCGACTTCATGCTGATGATCGCCCGCGAGGCCGGCCTGACCACCATCCAGATGCACGGCGAGGAAACCGTCGAAACCTGCGCCGCCCTCCTCCGCGCCGGCTACCACGTCATCCAGGCCATCAAGCGCACCGGCCAGGAACTGCTCTCCGCGGGCCGCGCCCTGCCCCTCCAGGCGGGCGTCCTCGTCGAATGCGGACGCGGCGCCCTCCCCGGCGGCAACGGCGTCGCCTGGAACTGGTCCGCCGCCGCCCCCCTCGCCGATTTCCGCCCCTTCGCCATCGCCGGAGGACTCAACGCCGAAAACCTCGCCGCCGCCGCCCGCGATTCTCGCGCCGCCGGCTTCGACGCTTCCTCCGGCGTCGAACTCGCCCCTGGCGTCAAGGACGAAGCCGCCGTCCGCGCCTTCCTGCGCGCCGCCGACGAGTTGCCGCCCCATACCACCCCCTTTTGCTGGAAAGGAACCCCATGACTGCCCGCCTCCCCCCCAATAGGGGTCAGTCCCGTATTATCGTAATCGCGTATTCAGCGCCAGTCCATACGCCTTCGGTTACACAAAGGAATCATCCAGATTACTATTATACGGGACTGACCCCTATTGCGGAAGGAACCCCATGAGCCATCCCCGCCTCGAAAACCTCAACATCGAATCCGTCCTCCCGCTGCCCACTCCGCACGAGATGAAAGCGGCCATTCCCCTGAACGCTGCCGTCACCGCCACCGTCGCCCGCGGCCGCGAAACCATCGAGCACATCCTCGACGGCGACGACCCCCGACTCTTCATCGTCGTCGGCCCCTGCTCCATCCACAACCTCGACGCCGCCGAGGAGTACGCCCGCAAACTCAAGGCCCTCGCCGACGAGGTAGCCCCCTCCCTCTACGTCGTCATGCGCGTCTACTTCGAAAAGCCCCGCTCCTCCATCGGCTGGAAGGGCCTCATCAACGACCCCTATATGAACGACACCTTCCACATCGAGGAAGGCATCCGCATGGCCCGCCACTTCCTGTTCCGCGTCGCCGAACTCGGCCTGCCCGCCGCCACCGAACTTCTCGATGTCCTCATGCCCCAGTACATCGGCGACCTGATCTCATGGAACGTCATCGGCGCGCGCACCGCCGAAGCCCAGACCCACCGAGAAATCGCCAGCGGCATCTCCACGCCCATCGGCTTCAAGAACACCACCGACGGCTCCTTCGACGCCGCCATCAACGGCATCCGCTCCGCCATGGGCCCCCATCATTTTCTCGGCGTCACCGAAGACGGCCTCCCCGCCGTCTTCTCCACCACCGGCAACGCCTACCCCCACATCGTCCTCCGCGGCGGCAAGACCCCCAACTACAACGCCGAAAGTATCGCCGCCTGCGAACAGGCCCTCCGCGACGCCCACCTGCCCCCCAGCATCATGGTCGACTGCTCCCACGGCAACTCCGGCAAGAAAGCCGAACGCCAGGGCGCCGTCCTCCTCGATGTCCTTTCCCAGATCGAAGCCGGCAACCGTTCCATCCGCGGCGTCATGCTCGAAAGCAACCTCGAAGGCGGCAACCAGCCCATGCAGGCCAACCCCGCCCTCCTCAACCCCCGCGTCTCCATCACCGACGCCTGCATCGACTGGCCCACCACCGAGGAGTTGCTGAAAGAGGCCCATGCCCGAATCAGCAAAATCATAAACTAGACAGGATGACAGGATTTTCAGGATGAACAGGATTTCCAATCATCATTTGACCGCTGTCCGCAGGCTTGCCACGCCATGGGCGTGGACGTGGATGCAGAGGATTTCTTTTGGATTCGGACGGGGCGGTTGCGGTTGTTTGGAGCCCCGACGACCTTGTCGGACAGATGTTTTGCGCTCCGGTTCTTTCCCAGTTTCAAGTTTCCAGTTTCAATTCACGATCACCACCCCTGCCCCACCTGAACCCCGAACCCTGACCCCCCTCCCCCATGAATAAACTGATTGGTCGCTATCCCGATCCTTCCGGTCACTTCGGCCCCTACGGCGGCCGCTTCGTCGGCGAAACCTTGATGTCCGCCCTCCTCGACGTCGAGGCTGCCTGGACCTCCGCCAAAAACGACCCCGCCTTCCTCGCCGACTTCCGCGCCATGCTCCGCGACTACGCCGGCCGCCCCACGCCCCTCGACCTTGCCGAACGCCTCTCCGACACCCTCGGCGGCGCGCGCCTCTGGCTCAAGCGCGAAGACTGTACCCACACCGGCGCGCACAAGATCAACAACGTCGTCGGCCAGGGCCTCCTCGCCCGCCGCATGGGGAAAAAGCGCGTCATCGCCGAGACCGGCGCCGGCCAGCACGGCGTCGCCACCGCCACCATCGCCGCCCGCTTCGGCTTCGACTGCAAGGTCTTCATGGGCGCCGAAGACGTCCGGCGCCAGGCCCCCAACGTCCGCCGCATGGAACTCCTCGGCGCGCAGGTCATCCCCGTCACCTCCGGCACCAGCACCCTCAAGGACGCGATGAACGAGGCCCTGCGCTACTGGTCCGGCACCAGCGCCGACACCTTCTACGTCATCGGCACCGTCTCCGGCCCCCACCCCTACCCCGAAATGGTCCGCGACTTCCAGCGCGTCATCGGCGACGAAGCCCGCGCCCAGTTCCTCGAAAAATGCGGCCAGCTCCCCGACCTGCTCGTCGCCTGCGTCGGCGGCGGCTCCAACGCCATGGGCCTGTTCTATCCCTTCCTCGACGACCCCTGCGAAATGATCGGCGCCGAAGCCGCCGGCCACGGCCTCGACACCCCCCGCCATGCCGCCTCCCTCGTCGGCGGCTCCCCCGGCGAACTCCACGGCGCCATGACCTACCTGCTGCAAAGCGACGAAGGCCAGATCCACGAGGCCTGGTCCATCTCCGCCGGCCTCGACTACCCCGGCGTCGGCCCCGAACACGCCCTGCTGCATGACTTGAAACGCGTGAAATACGAAGGCGTTACCGACACCGAAGCCCTCGACGCCTTCCAGTCCCTCTGTAAGTACGAAGGCATCATCCCCGCCCTCGAAAGCGCCCATGCCCTCGCCGCCGCCATGCGCGAAGCCAAAAAACGCCCGCGTGAGCAGAACATCCTCGTCAACCTCTCCGGCCGCGGCGACAAAGACCTCGACCACGTCCTCCGCACGTTGGCCGAGGCCAGAGGCCAGAAGCCAGAGGCCAGGCAAGAATGAGGCCCTTGCTTCATCCCGCCTCCGGCTGTTTGGAGACCCGACGCCCTCGTCGGGCGGCTGTTCGGCTTGTTCCTATCCCGGGACGAGGGCGTCCCGGCTCCATTCCGACCAAGAGGATTTTCCACGCCATGGAAAACTTTTCCGCACGTTTTCCACGCTATGGAAAACTTTTTCCGCATTTTTCCACGCTATGGACCCGCCGCGGCGGGTTCCACACTCTGGAAAACCCCGCCCGCCGTCTGCGATGCGCTGCGTTGACGAACCATCGACTCCCGGCGACGTCCGCCGACTTCACGCGACTTCCGTTCCAGTTTCCAGTTTCCGGGTTCCTCCACGATTCCACCATTCCATCATTCCATTGTTCCAAGCTTCCAACCTTCCACCATTCCACTCCCCTCACCCCATGAACCGCATCACCACCACCTTCCAACGCCTCGCCAAAGAGAACCGCAAAGCTCTCATCGGCTACCTCACCGCCGGCGATCCGAATCCGGAGACGAGCTTCGCCATCCTCCGCGCCGCCTGCGGCGCCGGCCTCGACATCCTCGAACTCGGCGTCCCCTTCTCCGACCCCACCGCCGACGGCCCTGTCATCCAGGAGGCCTCCCAGCGCGCCCTCCACGCCGGAATGAATCTCACCAAGACCCTGGAGATGGCCGCCCGCCTGCGCCGCGAGTCCGACATCCCCATCATGCTTTTCGGCTACTACAACCCCCTCTTCAAGTACGGCCTCGATCGGCTCGCCAAGGCCGCGCACGCCGCCGGCGTCGATGGCCTCCTCGTTGTCGATCTCCCCCCCGAGGAAGCCGGGCTGCTGAAAACCGCGCTGCAGGGCACTGACATCCAGATCATCTTCCTCGTCGCGCCCACCACGCGCCCCGACCGCGTGCAAAAGATCGCGCAGGAAACCGGCGGCTTCCTTTATCTCGTCACCAAGGCCGGCACCACCGGCGAAGGCGGCTTGGACTATTCCGCCATCGCCAAGCACGCGGCCGAAGTCAAAGCCGTCAGCCCGCTGCCCGTCTGCCTCGGCTTCGGCATCCGCAACGGCGACGACGCGGCCAAGCTCGCCCCCATGGCCGACGGCGTCATCGTCGGCTCCACCCTCGTCAACGTCATCGGCAGCGATCCCGCCGCCCCCGACCTCCCCGAGCGAATGGCGGCCAAGATCCGCGACCTCCGGCAGGGTCTGGACGGGGCGTAACAGTCCCCTCACCACAGAGGGCACAGACGTTTACAGGGCGTCGCAACCCGTCTCGCGCCCAGCGCACAGCCGCCAAGATTCCACTCAGGGCAGTTCGACCTTGAGCCGCAGGAAGCGGTTCGAGGCCAGCGGTTCCGGATCCGTTACCGTGCAGGTCATGGGGTTGCCGGCGCCTTCTTCTTCAACAACCTCGGGTGGATTCCAGATGCCGGCGAGATTCGTGGCGATTCCGCGCCAGACCGCTGCAGCATCCATCGCATCCGCGCCTTCGACGATCAGGATCACGTCGGTGGCGTTCGTGTTGCGCCGGAACAGCAGGCGCGGGACGCCATCCTCGCCCGACGGCTCCATGCGGGCGGTCTGATCCGGCTGCGTCGCGCTGCCGCCGGTCGCGTATTTCAGCAGGTTGGGATAGCTATCGCCCGCCGCGCAGTCGTGGTAGTTCGTCAAGCCGTTGGCGATCCCGGCCGCCCACCCCGCGTAGCCAGGCAACTCCGGTTCCGGACCTTGGTATTCATAGGCGCCCATGTCCACGATGCCGTTCACGACGCGCGGCTGGCCATTCAAATCCCAGTCCCCAATCCAGATCCCGGCTGTGCCGGAATCGATGCCCAAGGATCCTTGCGCCAAGCGATACGTCCCCTGGACGAACGTGACCCGCCCCGTCACATTGCCTGCGCCAGCGTTTGGATCGGCCATGACGGTTGGAGCGGCCATGCAGGAGTAGGTGACGGACAGATAGAGCGCATTGTCATACACACAACTGGCCAACCCCTTGGGCCCGTCCACGTCCGCCGTCGCGGACGTCAACAAATCCACGTTGCCATCGAACACGCAGTTGACGGCTGCACCTCCAAACATCCCGCCGCCGCCGAAATTGTCTCCAGCGTAACTAAACCCCAGCGCCTGGTTTTCGACCAGGGTGCAGTTGCGCAAAGTGGAGCGGATCGCCCCGCCGCCGCCGTTGGCGGTGTTCCCCGCCAGCAGGCAAGAGTATAGCGCCGAGGCGTAAGCGCCCCCGCCGCCGTCCTGCACGTAGCGCGCTTCGGAAGTGAGACCGGGAGGACAGGTGTCTGAAGCCCCGGATCCACCGGCCTGGTTGCCGATCAGTTGGCAGCGATGCAACGAGGAACCGTAAACACCGCCGCCGCCTTTCTGCGCGACGTTGCCGCGGATCAGGCAATCATACAGGGTGGCGCCGTGCACGCCGCCGCCGTTCACCGCCTGGTTGCCCGCAATGACACAATCAGAAACCACCCCCGCTCCCGAATGCGGGGCGTAGATCCCACCGCCCGTCGTTGCCGTCCCATTGGTCAAGGTGAACCCCGCCAACGTCGCGCCGTTGTCCAAATAGACGCAGCGCATGCCGGGTTCGCCGACGATGGACGTGACCTCCGGCCCGTTGACGCTCTGGACCCAAATGGCATTGGTGATGCTCACCCGGTTGGTGCCCGAATGGACCACGCTGCCGCTGTCGTAGACTCCGTTCGTCACCCACACCACGTCTCCATCCGTGCTGATGGACGTCGCCTCCTGGATCGTGTGCGCCGCCGTCTCCCACGTCAGATAGGGCGCCTCCGGCGAAGGACTGCCGGCCCAGACGAAGCGCGTCGAGGTCCCGAAGCCCCGCACGGCGAAGCGATAGGGATTGCTGCCGGCGACGTTGTTGGCGATGAACACATCGGCCCCCACATACCCCGCTTCGACGGGCGAAAACCGGATGGCCAGATCGGATGCCGAACGGGGACCCACGACGGCCGGAACGGTTGGCGCGCTGAAGTTCACCGATCCGGCACCCTCGAACGTCACGTTGCTGATGACCAGATCCACCACGCCCGAATTCGTGATCGTAAAGATGCGCTCGACGGTGCCGGCGGAAACCGCCGCCCCGCCGAAGTGCGTCCCGTTCCACGTATACGCTGTCGTGGCTCCGTTGTGGATCGTCCAGCCATCGATGCCTTGCACCCGGATGGCGGGCATGTCCGCGAGGCCGGTCCCGCCGACGGTGAACGCATAGGTGCCCGCGTCCACCGCATCGCTTTCGATCTCCACCACCGCCGTCCGGGCTCCGGTCGCCACCGGGTCAAAACGCACGACCAGATTCGTCCGCGAGTTTGCCGCCACGGTGGCCGGGAAGGAAAGAACCTCGAAATCGCCCGGATGGGCGCCCCCCAGATTGACCCCCGAGATCTGCATTTCCACATTCCCGGAATTAGTCACCCAGAAGTTCCGGCTCGCTCCGTCCCCGGTGAGATAGCGCGAGCCAAACGAAGTACCCAATCCGGCCGAAACCCCCGTGCTGCCGTTGGTGATCCATGTGCCCGAATCTCCGGTAACCCGGATAAACGCCCCATCGGCGAGGCCCGCCCCCGCGACCGCGAACGAATAACTTCCCGCTTCGGCGTCGTCGCTGGCCACCGTGATCTCCGCCGTCCGCGCGCCCAAGGCCGAAGGATCGAAGCGAACCACCAGATTGGACTGCGTGCCCCAGGCCACCACGGAGGGGAAACTCAGCACCTCGAAGTCCGCGGCATGTTCGCCGCCCGCCGTGACGGAACTCACCTGGAGATCCAGCGTGCCCGGATTGTGGATGCGGAACGTCCGGGTCGCGGTCCGGCCCGTCAGCAAGGCCGCGCCGAAATCCGTACCGTTCGTCGTGGAGGTCGTCGCGGTCCCGTTGGATATCACGGCGGAATTGGTGCCGAGAATCTCGATTCCCGTGGCCAGCGGTTGCAGAACCACCTGGTCCAGCCAGGCCATTGCGCCATGCCCGCCATGGAATGTCCACCACAGCGTGTTCGTCCCCGCCGGAACGGCATAGGCGACGTAATGCCAACCCGTGGATTCGTGCAACCTCTTCAGTTGAGGAGACCCTCTAACACCAAATTCAAACGTGCCATCGTTCGTACAGTTCCACCAAAAAGCCACCGCAGTCGGCCCGGTCACGGTCGTTTGAATCCAACCCCACCCCATATAATAATTTGAGAAATCGATTTCCACCGCATCGATGCCGTCGTACGTGGTGTGCGTTTGCGGAACCCAAGGCCCTTCGGTGGTCCACGTCAACTCCGGCGCATCCAGCGCCTCCCCCAAGGTCAAGCCCTGGGCTTGCGCCATGCTCAACGGGAGGAACCCGAGGGTCAGAACCAACATCATCCGGACGGTCTGCTTCTGCATGGCGTGGCCTCCTTTTGGGCGCTGACAACTGCCTGATTATCGCAGAAGCCAAAACGAACTCAAGCGTCTATTAGGAATTTGTTACAATTGCCCCCGCATGGCCGCCAAGATCCAGGATCTGCGCTCCGGCCTCGACCGGGGCTGAAATCCCGTCTCACGCCCAGCTGGCCAAGCCACAGGCATGGCTTGCCAAGCCGAAGGCATGGGCGCAAAGCCGCCAAGAGTGGGGAAGGCTTGTGGCCGACACGGAGGCCGGCCCTCCAGAACACCACAATGCCCCCCTTGGAGCGACGGGTTCCACCCCGTCCGGCTCCAAATCCCAATCCCCGCCGACGGGGCTTGTTCACTCCGCCCGTTTGCGCAACTCGTTCTGCACGTGTCCGACCAAAGTCTTCAACGGACAAACCGTCACCTCGATGCCCTTGAAGGTTTTCTTGTAGGTCCGCTCCGCATCCTGCGTCGCCAGTAGATTGGCCCCTTGCGGATACGCCGTTCGGAAGGATACCAGATTGGCGGGATCAAATCGATCCGCGCGCCATTTGCACTCGATCGCCAGCAGATGCCCACCGCGGCCGGACAGAACGAAGTCGATTTCGTGCCCGCGTTTGTCGCGCCAGTAGCCGAGTTCCACACGGGGCAACCCGGCTTGCAGTTCGTTCAACACCAGATGTTCCCAGAGGGTCCCCAGGTCCTCGCTGCGCAAGCGGTCCCAGCCCCGCATGGCGCACACAAAGCCTGTATCGAACCCATACACCTTGGGCGCCGCCACGATTTCGGTGGCGCGATGCGTCGAAAACGGACGCAGGACCGCCGCCACGTGGGTGGCGGCCAGCACGTTCAGATAATTCGAAATCGTCGGCCGACTGACGCCGCAGGGAGCCGTAAAGCCCGAAGCCTCGAAAATGCCGCCGCTCTGCGCCAGCACCAACTCCACGAACTTCTGAAACGACGCCTGCCGCTCAAGCCGAAACAGAACTTGGATGTCTTTGGCCCAATACGCATCCATCCAGTCCTGGATTTCCGCGTCCGGAGGGTTCTCCGACAGGAAAAACGGCGGCAGTCCCCCGTGCAGCATGCGGTGGGGCAGATCGGGATTTCCAAAGGCCGCGTTGTCGGCCAGGGTCATGGGCGTCAGGCGGATGTCCACCTTGCGGCCGGTCAGGGTGTCGCCGAATTTGGAGGAGGCCCCCAGGCTGGATGATCCGGTCGCGATTGCGTGGATATCCGGGTAATGGTCCGCGGCGATTTTCAGCAGCTCGGACGGATTGGGCAGACGATGGATTTCGTCCAGCGCCACCCGCCGCCCCTTCAGGCCATCCAGAAACCCCTCAGGATCTTCCATCTGCCGGCGAACGCGCGGCCGCTCGCAATCGAAATACTCGACGTCATCCAGCGACTTGCACAACAGCGTCTTGCCCGCCCTCCGCACTCCCGTCAGCCAAACGACGTTGCGCTTCCGCCAAGCCGCTTCGATCCGCTCCACCCAATGAGATCTCTTGACCATGCGAACATCTATATTCGATTAGTGCTACTATATGCAAGTGTATTTCCAGGCCTCGACCTCCCCGAAGCAGGACCGCCAAGATCCAGGATCTGCGCTCCGGCCTCGACCGGGCTTGAAATTGCGGCTGGGGTCAGCCCTTGAAAGTTGAAAGTTCAGGGTTTGGCGCTGCGAGGCTTGGCCTTTCCCTTTGCGCGGCCCCCGGAGAAATCGTGCCGGATCTTGCCCGGCTTGAGAAACGGGCCGTCCAGGCAAGCGCCGCACTTGTAGCCATCGGGTCCATATGAAAACCCGCCGTTGGCCATGACGATGATCGCACCGCATTGCGAGCATTTCTTCGGCTCGAAGGTGGGCGGATCGGGCAACTTCTCGAAGTTGTATTCGTTCGTGCCGTACCAGGCGACCATTTCCGGATCAATTTGCGTGCGGCATTTCCTGCAGGTTTTCCAATCCCCCTTGTGCTCTTCGTTGTGATGGAAACCGCACAGCGTGAAGCGCCGGTGGTTCCGGCTGCAACTGTTGCGGGCATAGGAGAATACAACGTACTTGTCCTCGTCGTCGCAAATCCAGTTGCCGCAGCATTCCGTCCGGATCAACTTGCGGGTCTTCCCGCACAGTCCGCAGCGGGGCTTGGGTTCGACAGATTTCTTATTGGTTTGGGCAGGTCGGGTCATGGGTATTCCTTCTTCATCCTTTGCTCTATGGCATCTTTGCGAGACACTGACAATTCCTGCATTGGGCTTTCCTCCCGCTCATCGCCGCCCGGAGTTTTCGACCTCCTTGCGCCTTTCATGCCGATTGCCTCATCTCACCTCTCGCTTCTTAAGAATCAATTCAATCTGCGCCGCCAAGGGCCGGAAATCCACCGTCACAATCGTCCAGAGGATGTCGTAATCAACGGCATTGTTAGCGCAGGGAAATGCCATCTTCACTCGGCAATTTCTAGACTGTGAACGGTCATGATGAACTCTCCTTCGTTGTACGCCGCCTTGACAACTTCAGCAAGCTAGCATGCCTGGGCCGTCCATGCCAGCCCTCTCCCCGTCATGGAGATTGGGAGTTGAATTCGATCGGGATATTTCGTAGGCCTGTGGTCGGCGCAAGACACCCCCTGAATATGGAACGATGCCCTCCGGATTTGCCAAGCCATGACGAAATCCACCACGCCCGAGCTGAAAGTCTTCATCGCCTCGAGAGAATCCACGTGCGACGAATGCGGCCAGGGACTGGGCCGTCATGCCTGGATCACGCTACAGGCCAATCCCAAAACCCCAAACAATGCCAAGGCGTTTTGCCTGTCCTGCGCGGATCTGGATCATCTGGTTTTTCTGCCGTCGGGTGACGCCGCCCTGACCCGCCGTTCCCGCAAGCTGTCCCGCCTTTCGGCCGTGGTGCTCAAATGGAGCCGGGCGCGCAAGCAATACGAACGGCAGGGCGTACTGGTCGAACAAGAAGCACTGGAAAAGGCCGAGCGGGAATGCGAGGCCGATGCCGACCAGCGCGAGAGCCGTCGGGCGCAAGCCGTTCTCCGCCGCACGGAGCTGGATCGGGAGTACATCCGGCGGTTTTCCGCCCGCGTGCGTGAACTCTACCCCCTTTGCCCCCCCGGCAGGGAGCAGACCATCGCCGAACACGCCTGCCGGAAATACAGCGGCCGGGTGGGGCGCAGCGCCGAGGCCAAGGAGCTGTCGGAACGCGCCGTAAACCTCGCGGTATTCGCCCACATCCGCCACGCGGAAACCGGCTACGACGATCTCCTCGCCGGCGGCCGTGACCGTTTCGAAGCCCGCGGACAAGTCTGCCCCGAAGTCCTGGCCATCCAGACCCGATGGCAGAATTCATAACCCCGATCTCCCCGAACGCAGGACCGCCAAGATCCGCGACCTGCGCGCCGACCTCGACCGGGGCTGAAAATGCCCCTCACGCCAAGGCGCAAAGACGCCAAGGTTCGAAGTTTGGGTCGTAGATCAAATTGATCCGAACCATCGAGTTGCCTATTCTTCGGCTGATAACAGGTCCCGGATCCGGCTTGCCAGCGGTGGAAAATCCTCTGTCACGATGGTCCAGAGAATATCGTAATCGACCGCATCGTAGCCATGGACGAGATGGTGCCGGGTCCCGGCGATTTCCCGCCAGGGCATTTCAGGATGAGCCGCCTTCAACGCATCCGACACCCGAGTGGATGCCTCGCCCACAATCTCTACGAGTTTCAGCAAGGCCAGGGCGAACAGCCGATCCGCATCCAAATCCCCGCGCGACCGCCTCTGGGCTAATTCAACAGCCTCCTCCAGATGGTCCGCCATCTGACGCAGGGAAACGCCATCGTCATGCCGCGACATACAACGTCTCCATTTCCTTGAGAACCTGATTGCGGAAATACTTGCTCAGACTCCCCGCCGTGTGCAAGTCCACCGACCGCCCCAGCAAAGCGCTCAGCTCGTCCTGAATGCGAATGAAGGCCAACCCCACGCGCACCCCGGGCAGGAACTCCACCAATACGTCAACATCGCTGTCGGGTCGAAAGTCTTCGCGCAGGACCGAGCCGAAAAGCGCTAGTCGGCGAATGCCCTTAGCCTGGCAAAACTTGGCTATTTGCAGTTCCGAGATTTCCATATGATGCACGGTCATGATGACATTCTCCTTGAATGCTTACGTCGTTCTGACTCCTTCAGCAAGCTAGCACGTCCAGCCCCATAATACCAGCCCCTCCCCGTCTGCCTCGGCTTCTGCCTCGGCTTCGGCATCCGCAACGGCAACGACGCGGCCCGGCTCGCCCCCATGGCCGACGGCGTCATCGTCGGCTCCACCCTCGTCAACGTCATCGGTAGCGCCCCCGCCGCCCCCGACCTCCCCGAGCGCATGGCGGAAAAAATCCGCGACCTCCGCGACGGCCTCGACCGGGCCTGAAATCTCCTTTCACGAAAAGGTGCCAAGAATCGTACGGAAGGACGACACAGAGGTCGTCCCTCCAACAAACCGTTCCGCATTCCTTCCCTTTGGAGGGACGGGTTCCACCCCGTCCGGATTCGACCCCAATTCGGCCCGCACAAAGGTGGGCGGCTGGTCCGCCATCGCGCCCATCAGGGTTCGGTTTCAGGCCCCGGACAGAAAACCGTCCGGAAGCCCTGGCTGTGAGCGATCTCGTCCGGGTTGCGGCCCTCGCACCCGCCAATCCGGCAATAGAAGGCGTAGCCGCTCCACGCGCCGCTGCGAACTGCGCGCCGGGTGGCTTGATCGTCCGGAAACCGATCGAAACACCACTCCCTCACGTTGCCCGCCATGTCGTACAACCCATAATCGTTCGGCGCGAAGGCCCCCGCCGGGCTGGTGTACGGAATGATTCCATCGTTGTATGTCGGGTGAAATCCCCGCGTCGGACTCGTATCGTAGCTGAGAAAACTAAACATGGTGGTACTCTCATAATTCGCCCGTGCGTGCTGGATTTCGTCGCTGTCGCTCCAGGGAAACCGCCGGCTGACGGCTCCGCCACGCGCCGCGTATTCCCATTCCTCCCGGGTGGGCAACCGGTATCCGGCAACGGTGGTTTGTTCCACATCGTCGTTTTGGCCGGTCCGGTACACGCCCCCGCTGGCCGCATAGACCGCGGGGCGCCCCTCCTTCTCGCTGCGGGCGTTGCACCACTTCACGCAATCGTACCAGTTGACGGAATGCACGGGATGATCGGGCGCCTTGCCGCTCCCGGCGTTGTCGAAGCTGTAGCCGTTGGTGATGGCCCAGGCATGAACCTCGTCCCACAGGGCCTTCGTCACCTCGTACCGGTCCATGAAGAAGGAGTCAACCGACAGGTTGTAGCTGGCCGGATAATAGTCCGGGTCATGCGACTCTCCCGCTGCCAAGGGATTAGTTCCCTCATTCGTCCCGCCGGGGATCCGCACCATGCCGGGAGGGGTGTAATCCGCGACGATCCGGTAGAACATCGGCACCGAAGCCGACATCACCGCGCCGGTCGGGATCAGGTAATCCAGATGCGCCGTGGACGTGAAATGGCTCCACGGCCCTTCGGCCCGGGATGCCCATTCGACGCGATAGACGAAAACGCCGTTGCTCGGATTTTCCCACGTCAGGGTTCCCGTCCCCGGAAACGACGTGATGACGGGATTCTGCGCCCCTGCCGCCATCGCCCACACCAGCCCCAGTACGCCCAATTTCATGTGATGGCCAGAGTCCCACCTGTATGTGCTCATCGCCACCTCCTTGCCAGTCTGCGGCCCGTGCATGTTGCCTTTCCCAACGGCCGCCTCCTGTTGAAGCCTACCTAAAATATGCCATGGCCTGCATGGGCGCACAAGGCCGTTTTAGATTAAAAAATGGGGGTGGATTGACAAAGTAAGCGCGCCCCCTCCCCGGGAGGGAGGGGGCGTTTAGT
>CAYNSH010000043.1:0-27975 GCA_964399775.1 uncultured Verrucomicrobiota bacterium | reverse complement strand
TCCTAATCCCCTCTCTCTCTTCTGATTGTCGGCATTAAAGACACAGCCCTGCCCCAAACCCACCATCCCAACCACAAACGCCTTGTATCCGAGCCGCCCAGCGTTTTTAGTAGGCGCCTTCGAATGAATGCCCCCTCGCTCCCATCCGGCTCCCTCGCGAATGAATCCCCCTGCGCAGTCATTCGCGACGCGGCCAGCGGCCGGTGGCGACGATATCGCCACCCGATGACCGTCTGGACCGCCTCGCGAATTGAGGAGGTCATGCCCCGCCTTCGGGACATCGAACGCGCGGTCGAAGCCGACCGCCTGCACGCCGCCGGCTGGATCGCCTATGAAGCCGCTCCGGCCTTCGACCCCGCCCTGACCGCGCACCCCGCCAACGACTTCCCCCTGCTCTGGTTCGCCCTGTTTTCGGAATGGGAGTTCATCGACCTGCCTCTTCCCGATTCCCCTGTCGCCGGTCCATGGCTTCCCGATACCTCTCCCGAAGCCTATGCCCGGGCCTTTGAACGCATCAAGCGCCACATCCACGACGGCGACACCTATCAGGCCGATTATACCTACCGCCTGGTCAACCACGCCTTCCCCCACGACCCCTGGCAAGCGTTCCTTGCGCTGGCCCACGCCCAGGACGCACGCTTTGGCGCCTATCTCGCGGCCGATCCCTGGCGCATCGCCAGCGCTTCCCCTGAACTCTTCCTGCGCCTGGACGGAACCCGCCTCGAATCCCGCCCCATGAAGGGAACCGCCCCGCGCGGCCTCACCGCCGCCCAGGACCGCGCCCAGGCCCAGGCCCTCGCCGCCAGCGAGAAAAACCGCGCCGAAAACCTCATGATCGTCGATATGGTCCGCCATGACCTCGGCCGTGTCGCCCGGCCCGGCTCCGTCCATGCGGATCTTCTTTGCACCTTGGAAAAGTATCCCACCGTCTGGCAAATGGTCTCCACCGTCACCGCCGAAACGCATGCCCCGGTCGCCGACATTCTCGCCGCAACCTTTCCGCCGGCCTCCATTACCGGCGCACCCAAGGCCCGAACCATGGACATCCTGGCCGGCCTGGAATCGTCGCCGCGTCAGGTCTATACCGGCGCCATCGGCTTTCTGGCCCCCGGCCGCCACGCCCAGTTCAACGTCGCCATTCGCACGCTCCTGATCGACCTTCATCGCCAGCGGGCCGAATTCGGCGTCGGCGGCGGCATCGTCTGGAACTCGGACCTTGACGCCGAGCAAGCCGAATGCCGCACCAAGGCCCGCATCCTGTCCACGCCCCCTCCGCCCCCCTTCGATCTGCTCGAAACCATCCTCTGGACACCTGAAAACGGTCTATACCTTCTGGACCGACATCTCCAGCGCCTGCGGGAATCGGCCGAATACTTTGATTACTCCTGCGACGAATCCGCCGTGCGAGACCGGCTGGAAGCTGCCGCGCGGTCATGGCCCGCCGATGCCCCCCGCCGCATCCGATTGTTGCTCGCCCACGACGGCTCCCTCCGCATCGAAGACCAGCCCCTCGCCCCCCTCGGCCGCCGCGGCCCCCTGCGGCTGACCCTCGCCACTCGCCCCATCGATCGCCGGGACCCGTTCCTCTATCACAAGACAACCCATCGACGCGTCTATGAGCAAGCCAAGGCCGAATTCCCGGAGCACGACGATGTCGTCCTGTTCAATGACCACGGCGAGGCCACCGAAACCACCCTCGCGAATCTGGTCGTCGAATTGGATGGATGCCTCTGCACACCCCCGGTCGAATGCGGTTTGCTTCCCGGCACCGCCCGGGCCGATGGGCTCGCCCGCGGCCTCCTTCAGGAGCGCATTCTCCCCGTCACCCGTCTGCGGGAACCCCACCCCCTCTTCATCCTCAATTCCGTCCGCGGGCTGATCCCCGCCGTGCTGGACATCGACAATTGAACCCTGCCCCCCCTCTCCCCCTTCGCGTCTTTCGAGCTTTTTCTAGTCGGCTGTCCGCCTCGAATCCATATCCATCGTTCCCTCCCCCCCCCGGCCGTCAGGATCCGTGGTTCATTCAGCGGTTTCGGCCGGCCCTTCCGGCGTCCGAGGCTCGAACTGCAACGCCGCCGAATTGATGCAGTAGCGTCGGCCGGTCGGCTCGGGCCCGTCCTCGAACACATGCCCCAGATGCGCGTCGCAGCGGGCGCAGACCACTTCCGTCCTAACCATGAAATGGCTGCGGTCCTCGCGCAGCTCGACCCTCCCCGGCGCCACCGGCTGGAAGTAGCTGGGCCAGCCCGTGCCCGAATCAAATTTGTGGTCCGACAAAAACAACTCCGTCCCGCAGCACACGCAGGTATACGTGCCCGGCTCGTGATGCTCGTGAAAGGCCCCCGTAAAGGCCCGCTCGGTCCCCTGACAGCGCGTGACCCGGTACTGCTCCGGCGTCAGCATCGCATGCCACTCCGCATCGCTCTTCTCCACCCGTTCCGTCATCGTGATCTCCTGATTCTCCCCCGCCCGGACGATTCCCGCTCCCGGCAGCAACCCAACCAGAGCCGCCGCCCAGCCCAAACCGACAATCTGTTTCCATACGTTTCGTTTCATGGCGCCCACGCTACCCCATCTTTCTCCAATCCGCCACCAACGCCCCTCACGATTGTCTCCCCTTCCACCCCCTACACTTCATCGCCCACCCTTCATCGCCCACCCTTGGCTCGGGCCCCCCACGGGTTTCCCGTGAGTAAACCAGTTCCGATCCATCCGACCGTGAAGCCCGCGGCGTTGACCCGGAGGCGGTTCCCCTTGCCGTTCCCTGATTGACACTTGCGCGGCCTCATGCCCCGTGGCAGACTGCCCGCATGAACATCACGTGGATGGACCTCTACCAGCGCCTGCCCAGGGCTCTCGGCCTACTGGAAATCCTCGTGCTGGCCGTCGTGATCTACTACGCCATCCTGTTCTTCCGCGGCACCCGCGGCGCCCAGGCCCTGCTCGGATTTATCACCGCCGTCGCCGCCATGCTGCTGCTGACGACCCTCTTCAAACTCGATGCCCTCACCTGGGTGCTGCAGCGCCTGTCGGTCTATCTCGTCATCGCCTTCGTCGTCATCTTCCAACCCGAAATCCGCCGCGCCCTCGCCGAACTCGGCAAGCAGCACGTCTTCGCCTCCACCATGCGCGAGCGCGGCGTGCTCGATGAAATCATCCAGGCCATCTCGCGCCTCGCCGCCGACAAGATCGGCGCCCTGATCGCCATCGAACGCGAAATCGGCACCGGCGCCGTCCAGGACACCGGCACCCGCCTCGATGCCGCCGTCACCGCCGAACTGCTCGCCTCCATCTTCTTCCCCCATACCCCCCTGCACGACGGCGGCGTCATCATCAAGGGCGACCGCATCCGCACCGCCGGCTGCGTGTTCCCGCTCTCCGGGCGCGACATCGGCAAACTCGGCACCCGCCACCGCGCCGCCGTCGGACTCTCCGACGAAACCGATGCACTCGTCATTGTCGTCTCCGAGGAAACCGGCGCCATCTCCCTGGCCTATCGCGGGCGACTGATCCGCGGCCTCGACGAAGCCCGCCTCCACCGCATCCTGTCCTCCGTCCTGCTGCGCGGCGTCAAGAACCAGAGCCGCTGGCAGCGCCTGCGCCAGAACCTCGACCTGTCCACCGAAGGACTGATCCGCAACGAAGAACTGATGGAGCGCGAATTTGAAATTCCTCCGAAGAATCCTTGATTTTCTCGGCAGCCGCAACGGCATCCGCCTGGTCTCCCTGGTGGCCGCCGTCTTTGTCTGGTACGCCATCCGGGCCGCCATCTCCAACTCCACCATCATCACCGGCATCCCCCTCACCATCCAGCCGCCGCCGGATTGGACCGTGGTCGACCGCTCCGTCCGCACCATCGATGTCGCCTTCCTCGGCACCCGCGACGATCTGCGCTACCTCAACCGCGAACAAATCAAGGCCACCATCGATGCGCGCCACCGCACCGACTCGCAGCCGTTCACCATTGCCCTCCAGCCCTCCCATATCAACGCCCCCGGCAGCGCACGCATCGACTTCATCCGGCCCGCCTCGGTCACCATCCGCCTCGATCGCGAAATCACCCAGCAGGTGCCCGTTCAGGTCGATACCCAGAACCTCCTGCCCGACGGCTACGAAATCGAAAGCGTCACCGTCTCCCCCGCCACCGTCGAAATCACCGGCCCCGAACGTCTCCTCGCCAATCTCGCGACCGTCCGCACCATCCCCATCGACCTGGATGGACGAATCCGGTCCATCAACCGGCGCCGCGTGGCCCTCGTCATCGACGACGCCGCATCCGGCGTATCCATCGAACCCACGACCGTCACCCTCGACCTCATCATCGTCGAACGCTCCATCACCTCCTCTTACGAGGACCTCCCCATCCGGCCCTTGGTCTCTCCAGGCCGTTCCCTGCGCGCCGAACTGGAACCCGACCTGGCCTCGCTTTCGGTCAAGGGCCGGCCCGAGATCATGAAGAGCCTCGTCGCGGATGACATTCACCTGTTCGTGGATGCCTCCGGCATCATCAGCACCCGCGCCGCCCGTCTTCCCGTTCGCGCCGTCCTGCCGCCGGGCGTCGCCTTGGTCCGTATCGAACCGGAGACCACTTCCGTCCGGCTTCGCGAATGATTCCCCGCGTCGTCATTCTGGCCGCCGGCCTCCTTGTCGCCGGCGCCGTCAGCCCGGGCCGGGGCGAACCGCCCATCGAGGCCGCCCGCCGCCACGCCCAAACCCTGCGCAGCGATCCCAACAACCGCACCGCCCTCGTCGGCCTCGGCGCCGCCCTCATGGAACTAGACCGCCCCGCCGACGCCCTGAACCTGTTTCAACGGCTCCGGGCCCTGGAACCCGACGCCTTCGATCCGGCCTGGCATGTCGCCGCGGCCACGGCGCATCTGCCCGATCCCCGCCGGGCCGACATCCATGCCGGCATCGCCGCCGCCGAGTCGGCCCTGGACGCCCGCCCCGACGATCCCGCCGCCTGGCATGTCCTGTCCGTCCTGCTTCACCGCGACGGCGATTACATCCCCGCCGCCACCGCCGCCCGGCGGGCCGTCGAACTCGATGCCCTCCAGCCCCTCAACTCTCAAGCCACCGAGCGCTATCAACAACAGGAGTTCCTATGCCAACAAGCCATCCTCGTCTTCTCCCCGTTGGAATGATTTCTCGCCCGCCTCGCTTTCGGCCGCGGCTCATGGCGCTCGTCCCGTTGGCCGCCCTTCTCGGCATGGCCGTCCATGGCCGGGCCGCGGATGCCACGTCCACCGCTGAACCAGCCCCGCCCGTCATCTACCCCGCCGGCTCCGAGCCCCTGCCCGACCCCTCCCCCGTCCTCTGGGAGGGTGATGTCGCCACCCTCGGCTCCGTCCGCCTGAATGCCGCCACCCGCACCGTCACCGCCACCGGCTGGGTCAATCAGCTCGATGGCCTCATCGAAGTCCTCGCCGCCGGGCCCAAGGGCAAACTCCACGAATCCGTCTTCGTCCTCGACCTCAACCCCATCGATCTCCAGGCCGCCCTGCTTCTCGCCGGGCTCAAGGGCGGCGAACCCATGGCCGGCTTCGGCCAAGGACCGCCCCGCGGCACCCCCCTCGATATCCATGTGGAATGGATCGCCGACGGCGAAACCCGCCGCGCCCGCGCCGAGTCATTCGTCTGGCTGGTCGACGAAGACGAAGTCCTGCCCGACGGTCCCTGGATCTTCACCGGCTCCGTGATCCAGAACGGACGCTTCATGGGTTTCGCCGAAGAGTCCCTCGTCGTCACCTACTGGGATCCCTACGCCATCATCAACCTCGCCCATCCCTCCGGTGCCGACGACACCCTCCTCCACGCCAACCCCCGCACCGTCCCGCCCTACGGTACCCCCATCACCATGTTCTTCACCCCGCGGTAAGGCGTTATGCGATCTGGGGAACGGAACAGCCCCCGGCAGGCACGGTAGGCCGCATCGACCCGGCGGGTTTCGTTGGAGGTCGGGAACAGCCGAATCCCTTGCGCCCACCGGACGCTTCTACAAGAAACTGTCCGATCTGTAGCTGCGCTCGCTGAGCGCGGCTTCCCCCGGGTTCGCCCCATCGCCCTCTGGATGATCAACACCGGCGCACGGTCGTTGCGGATCATGGCATTCTGGTCGCGCTGGATCGTGGCCACGATGCTGCGCATTTTCTCGTCGGCCGCACGCCCCAGTTCCTCCTGCCACACGGCGTCGTGAGTATTCAGGGATGTGTCCAGCATGAACACCAGGCGCCCCTTCTCGATGCGGAACTGGCGCTTCAGGCCCGCGCGCCCGCCGCACACGTCACGCACAGGAGGGCATCCGGCGCCGCCTCCAGGCGGTCGTCGGCGATGGGCCGGCCGCAGCGTCCGCACACGCCATAGAGTCCCTGCTCCAGGCGGCGCAAAGCCGACTGCACCCGCAGGAGTTGCTGTTCCCGGCGACGCCGCTTCTCCAGGGCCATGTAGTGGACTTGCAACGCATCCCCGCGCGAAACCCGCCCCATGGCGCCATTCACCTCCACCGGCCGGGCCTCCGCATCCGTCTGGCCGAGCTCCCGCTCGATCTCCGCCTTCAATGCCAATAGCCGGGCCTCATGCGGCGCCTTTGTCGTCTCGTCCATCTCGCTTTCCCTTCGCTCAATCTCGCGGGGAGCCATATTCAATAATCACCGCAGAATGTTCAAGTGATTCCATGCCCCCCCCAAAAACCGTTGCCCGGCTGTTCCTGCTGGCCCACGCAGCAGTCTCTTGCGGCGATTTGGAGCCGGAACGCCCCCGTTCCGCACCTTCCTCCCTATAGTTCAGGCAGTCCGATGCTTTTCAGATATTCATAGGTTGGATCGTAAATCTCTGGCAAACGGGTTGGATCCGTGGGTTCACCCGGCGGGACCACGATCACCATTCCCTGCCGGGCACGAGTCAATAACACCCGATAGGCATTCTTGAGATACTGCTGCCGCTCGGCTTTCTTCACTCGATTCCACTTGTTCCCGACAAATGAGTGATGACTCCAACCTTCTGGCCGATAGCGAAAATCACCATCCCACGTCACACACGCCCAATCCAATTCAAGCCCCTGGATGGAGAATTCCGTCGCCACATCTTCGAGGAAGTAGGACGATCGAACATCATCTTTTCCATCCAGAAACCAATGGACAGGATCCATCGGGGCTTTAACGTGGATGCCGTGGGGACGCAACCGTTCTGCGCTGGAGGAAACCACGATTCCATACCGCTCCGTTCCGCGTGCCTGTCGCTTTAGCCACTTCTTGGCCGCCACCAAGTCCCTCGTAATCACGACAGGATACTTCTTGTTACATTGACTAAAAGTATGGCGCGCGCCCTCCGCGTCCATGTCCAGTATCTGTTTCACCATCTGTGACACATGTTCAGCCCGGAACGAACGCATCGAAACCGACAAGTGTAAGTCATCCCGATAGGCAACATTCGCCCTCCCGTTCAGTCGCCCTAACAGTGCGTCCGCACCATATTCACTGTCCGTCAGCCGATCTGAAATATGAATGTGCCATTGGGGAAAGGAGCGATTCAATGCGTCAATCCATTCCCCAATCCCGGCTTCCCCCGTATTGATTTCCTGACCACCCCCGACCAAACAAACCACAACACCCCAGTCCAGATGCCGATTCACGCAGGAAATCAGAAACTCGGGTTCCGATTGATTGAAATCAGGTCGATTCTTTTTGCGTCGCATAAAATTGGCCGTTTGCTCCTTGTGCCAGGCCCGTTGTGCCTCATCAAAGAGCGCCACATGATCCACCGGCGGGTTTTCATCCTTAAGATACTCGTCGCGGTAGTGGTGAACGTTTTGGACAAACGCTTTCACCTTGCTTAGCGCGTCCTTTTTGCTGATGCGGTGGTTTACAGTTTGTTCCCGCCGTATTAAGTCACGAGCCAGGGCCTCTTGGAGCACGTTCACAAGTGGCCCGTTGCCTGACAGAAATACGCTATACAAATCGCTTTTTGCATCCAGATGTTTTGTCGCAATATTCAGGCCAATTAGCGTCTTCCCCGCTCCCGGAACCCCCGTTACAAAACAAATGGCCTTGTTCCCGTTTGCTTTTGCCGTTCGTATGATTTCAGAAATGGCCTGTGTGGTCTGATGCAAATTCTTTGCGCCCGCATCACTCCGGGAAATTTCGGCCACATCGTGTTGACGGTATAAAGCCAACGCGGCTTCAATAATGTTGGGCGTCGGACAATAGCGTCCCGCCTCCCAAGCGTTTGCCCCGATATCCTCGCCTTCGGAGAAATGAAGAACGAGATCAAGCGCCTCACACAGCGTTTTTGGGGTACACCTGATTGGGAAAAGCAACTTGTCATTCTGCGGAGTCGCCCCAACCAGAATCTCACATGCTTCGGCCTTCGTCGCAATGAGAATGGGTGCCACATACTGATCATGACTCGTCTCATGAAAGTTTTTCAGATCCAAGGCATAATCACAGACCTGATCCAAGGCATAGGAAGTAAACTCTGTCTCGCCCACCTTGAATTCCAATACGAAAATAGCCGGACCGATAAGCAAAACCACGTCGATACGCTCCCCCATGCGTGGAATCGAATACTCGAAGTAGATGGCTCCCTGGTATGCTGCGACGACAGGCTGAAGAAACTCAATCTGTTTCTCCCAGGCAATCCGCTGGCTTTGCTCTACGGGAAACTCACTTGCACGTGCCAGTTTCCCAATAATCGTGTCAGTTGTGTCCGCGACAAAACTAGCGATAGAGTTCGAGTAATAGGCTCTGCTCACGCTAGGAAGGCTATCAGGCGGTCGTCCAACCCACCAGCGCCTTTTCAATCTTAGCCCTTGTACCCCCGAATCCTTTCGCCGCAGGAAAATTCGTGCAATTCGTTCAATTCGTAGTTGCCCCCCACCCCGATGACCGCAAGCCGCCACGCAATCACTTCCGTTGCGTGAATATGGGCCCTGCAGGACTTGAACCTGCGACCAAAAGATTATGAGTCTTCCGCTCTGACCAACTGAGCTAAGGGCCCGAATGCTATAAAAACCGCGTTTTCCGCCTTATTTTAAGGGCTTTTTTCAATTCTTGCGGGGTCGCCGTGTTGCTGTTTGTGATGGCTTGTTGTGCCATGTTTGGGAAGGATATCCCCCACATAAACCCCACAATCATATTTTCGGTTTCCGCGTTCATCGTGGGTCGAATCATGCCCGGAACCGGAAAACGGGACAAGTCCTAATCCTGGCGGCGGCCAGCTTCCTGCTCGATGTATTCGAGGGGGGGCTCGTGGATCAAGGTCGGAGCTTTGAAATAGTGCCGCCATCGCGCCCGGTGGCGGCGGCCCGGTTCTAATGGAACAGGGGCAGACAATCCCCCGCACCGTTGCGCTCCCGGCTTTGCGCCGACGGCCGGGGCGGCTGAACCCGCATGGCAGTGCGGTGGCGCAAGTTTTTTTACATTCTCGCGTTGTTGGCGGCCTGCAATTCGGCGCGAAGTTCGGCCAGGTCTTGCGACAAAATCGCGTACTCCTTTTGACGCTTCTGGAAAGTCGTCGCGGCGGCGATGCTCTTGGTCAACTTCATGAGCTGGCCGACGTCCGTCACGTTCGGATTTTTCTTGGCGGCGGGCAGGACTTGCTCGACGACTCCTTCGGCGGCCTTCGTCATGAGCGCCTTGGTATGCTCGATTGAGGCCAGGATGACTTTCGGGTCGCGGGTTAGCGCAATTTTCAATGCGCGTTTGATCGCCTGGTCGAAGGTCAAGGTCTTGGGGGTTGCGGTTGTGCTCATGTGTTGTCTTTCTGCCGGTGTCCCGGCTGCTTTTTGTTTCGTCGCGGGCGTCGTGCTCGCGTCAAATCCTTATTTTCGTCACGGTTGGGCGGCGGGTTCTCTGTACTGGGCGGTGGGTTCCCTGCAAGGTTCCGACTCCCCCGACTGCCGCGGCGACATAGGCCAGGGGCACGGCATCCCCCCAGTCGTGCCAGCCGGGGGCCTTCCCCCAGCGCCAAACGGGGCCGGTTTTCCCGATCAGTTTCTCGACCAGGGGCTCACGGGTGACTTGTTCGGAAAACTCTTTGTGGCTCCCTCCCTCGTAGAGTGACAAGCTGCCAGGGGAGTTGGGGAGCCCTAGCCAAGCCTTTTGACTGACCTCTCGCCAATAGTCGGAATTAAAGGCGATAAACCTCCCCATTTTTTCCGATTCGGCGCGGTGGCATTGTTCCATTGGAGCGCCGACGGCGCTGCGGGGGTTGGGGCGGTAGAAGTCTGCCGAAAAACCTTTCGAGGAAAGCAACACAATCCCCAGGTTCCGGCCTTCGCCGTTTATATAGCGTCGAACCACGTCGGGCGCATAGCCTCCGTCGATTATCCAGCATCCGATTCGGGCTGTCTGCTCGCCTTGACTCAACTGGATGGATCTCAACTCCTGGCCGTGGGCGGCAAGAGCGGCGTAGACCATTTGTTTCGACGCCATCTCCGGGCAATTCTTCGGGACAATCCCCCGGCCTCCGTTGTCGTGGCGGCCATACCATGGAATCCATGCGGTTTGATCGTTGGCAAATCCGATTATCGCGCTGTGCAGGCCGTAGTGATTGATGTCGGTTGCGGCGATGATCGTCCTGGCCTCTTGCGGCAATACCAGGGGCGGGCGGCCTTTGTGTATCCGACTGGCGACAATGTGAGCGTTTAGGTCATAGACGCTGGCATCCTTCTCCCTCGGATCGTTTTGATATTCGGCGGCGAAAACGTCCTCGCCTAGATCGCAAAGCAGATTTTGCGCGTGTTGCATGGCGGTCCTCTCTTTTCCTCGGGTGTAGCGTTCGGGCCAGTCGACAACGGCTCCCGAGTCCATGGCCGCCTGGTTTGCTGAATAGAATTCGTCGGCGGTCTCGGGGCCTTCCTCTCGGCGCTTGGCGGTGTACTCTTTCCAAAGCGTTTTTTGGGCGTCGGGCCAGCGGCGGACCAGTCCCCGAGTGCTACCCTGCCAGTCCGGGCGGCGTTTCCGGTCCAAAAATCGGGCGGCCAGGTCGTCGTGGCGGATGATCGTGCATGGCATCATGGCGGCAATCGTGGCGGCGGGGCCTCCGCTTCCCATGATTGCGCCCAAAATCAGATTTTCGCGGGTGTCGACCTGTGCGGGGCTGGCCGCCGATTCGTCTGTCTGCGGGTCGTCGATCGCGTACAAGTCCGGGCGGACGGCTCTTTTCCCGACCTTCAAGCGCATCCCCCGGAGTCTGCCGGTCAATCCTCGCGGCACGATGACGCATCCGGGGCCGTCGGCGCCGTCCAGGACCGGCAACACGATTCCGCCCTTCCCCCATCGCATGAAAAGGGACTCCCCCGCCCAAGTCCAGCCTTTGGCCTTCAACGCGGTATCCTCGGCAAGCGTGGCCGCCCAGCAGGGGACGGGGAAGTCGTCGCGCAATGTCTCGTTGGTTCGGATTTCGAGTTTCACGCTCTCCACGATCTCTTGGGCGGCTGTCAAATCGGCTCCGACGACGACGATGCAACGGCGATGGCCGTACAGGGCCGCCCATAGGATCGCCGCCTCGACGCGGGATGTCTTTCCGTCGCCGCGTGGCGCTGCGAATGCGTAGCGCCCACCCTCGACAATGGCCTTCCGCATCGTGTCGAGGTCCTGGCGCTGGCCGTCGCTCATGGCGAGAGTGAAAACGCGGGGGAGATAGGTTTCGGCAAAGACGGCGATTGATTCGGCGCATCTGGCCTTGCGGTCCGGGTTCCTGACCTCGGGCAATCCGGTTGCATCTTCGAACGGGGCTCCCTCTGCCTGCATCGCCCCGCGCAAGTCGCGGCCTCGGGCTCGGGACTTGGCGACGGTCTGCCGGTGGCGCTCCTTGCGGTCCGGGCGCTGCGCTCTGGTTGGGTTGGATGTGGTAAAGGCCATTTCCTATTTCCCGGCAAGCTCGTTGACCTGCTTAATCCCGCGCATGGCGTTTGCGTAGTCCCCGACCTCGATCATTTTCCGCACAAGCTCCCGCGTCGCGGCCAGCGCCCATCCCCTGGTGAACTCGGGCGACTCGTTGCCGATGGCCTCCAATTCCTCGACGGCTGCGGACAGGACGGCGGCCTCGTCCGCGTCTGGAAACTCTTTGCGGATGGCCTCGCGGACGTCGCGCTCGTCGTTGGCTGCGAGAATCCAAGCCAAAACGGCTTTGAGCGTGGCGGGGGGAACGGGTTTCGACTTCTTGCGTTTGGTGGTCATGTGTCCAGGGTCTCCGTTTTGAATGCCTGCGAGATGGTTCCCGGCTTGGCTTCGGCCAGGGTGCGGGGCTGTAGCTTCCAAACCCGATTCATCACTCCATGAATGAAGTCGAATAGCTCGGGGTCGTGGGCGAGGTGATAGTCCTCGGTCCGGGGGTTCATGTTTAGATTCATCGAAGTACGCAAAACCAGCTTCCAAGTCTCGTTGTAGAACAAGGCAAACTTGGCGTGGACGTGGGCGACGCGGATCGCGTCGGCGCCAAAGTCCTGACGGATGGCGGCGGTCGCCTCGGGGTCCCTGCGGCAAAAGGTCATATCGACCAGCCAGCGGACGGCAACAAGCTCCCCGCGCTGCTTCATGGCCGCAAGCTCTAGCGCTTCCTTGCGGTTCGCCGTCCAGGTAGAAAGGTCCATCGACGCGGGGCCGGTCTTGGTGAGTACGGCTTTCAATAGGTCCAAAAGGGAAAACTGCCCTTTGGTTAGTCCGTAGATTTCGACCTCCCGAGACAAAGGCGCGATGGCGGCCTCGGCGTTTTGCTTCCGCCATAGGAGCATCGTTTCGCGCTTCACGTCCCGGCGCTGGCGGATGTTCTGCCATGGTGCTGAAAGTTCGCCCAAGTCAACGGTTTGGACGGTCCCGCGTGATAGTATGTGGTTATGTGGTGCGGTAAGCATTTGAACGGGTCACGGTTTTATTTTGGACGATTGCGTGCAGTGGGGTACCGAAGCCGGAAGGCGAATAAGGCCCCGTACGGGGGAGGGGGTTGCATCATATTGCGTTGCATAATGTTGTGCCTCTGCTAGATCAATCCGTCCAGCTTGCGGAGGTTGGTTTCGGCCCGCTCAAGATGGGCTTCCGCGTCGTGGATTCGCGCCTGGATTTCGCCGGGGGCGTGGGCCATAACGCAAAAGTTGCGGATTTCGTGACGACGGCGCACGTGCCATTCGTGCCCCGACGAATCGCGGAAACGCAAATGGGGATAAACGGCCTCGAACGTCGCCTCGACTGCGGCTTCGTGGTCAATCTTCAACTGCTGGATTTCCGACCGCAACCGCTCGACCTCGGCGACGGCGGCGGCACGTTCGGCGGCGGCAAGTTGGCGCCTGATTTGTTCGGCGCGGACAAAAAGCAATCCGCCCTTGGTCTGCAACCGCATGATGGCGCCGATGTTCTTTTCGGATGCGTCGCCGGTTCCCGTCAAGTCGCTGATCTTTCGGGAAGTCGCGTCTTGTTCGGCATCAACGCGGGCGAGTTCTTGGCGGAGTTCGTCGGGGGTTTTGGTTTCGGTGGTCATGGCTGGTATCCTTTGGCGGTTTGCGTCCCGGCTGGCGACGTGCTGGCCGGTAAATTGTGGGGCGTCTGCTGGCTGGCCTCGTCTTGGCTCGACGTTGCGCTCTGGCGCGTCGGCATGGCGTGGACGGGTGTAGGGCTGGCGCTAGGCTTCTTGCGCGTCCAGGGCGTGGTGGCGTGGTTTCTGCCGCAATCCCTTTTCAACCACTTCGGGCGGCGGTTGACGGTGAACTCGAACGATGCTCCGCATTCATGGCAGTACGTTTGGAGCGTGACGGCCATACGCTCCTGGCCTCCGGCGTTCTCGTAGATTTCAATGTCTAGGACCTCGTAGCTCTGGCCTTTGAACTCGAAGCGCTCGCCGATCCTGGCGCGGCCAAGGTTGGCGACGGTGTATGTCTCGACTTTGATCACGCTTCACCCCCTGCCGCATGGATGGCGGCCTTTAGGTGGCGGGTGGTGGCGAACGTCTGCGCGTATGTGATGCAGCTCGATGAATAGACGGGGAAGGTCTTGAACATTCCCAGGGCGTCGGGCGGCGGGGTGTCCCCATAGTTGGAGCAAATGAGCAAGAACGCACCCCCCCGGAGAGCGTACACCTCGGGATGGTCAAGCTCGGTCCCTGTGGTGGATGGAACGTCAACGCGGATTCCGGCCAGCTTCTCGACGTGGTAGCCGGTGACAAGGCGGTCCCGATTGGCGATGATTTCGCCGGTGATTACGTCGGCGTTTCCGTCCACGTCGAATCCCCCCCAGTAGGTGGGGCCGAATAACTCGGGATGGGCGGTTAAGTCGGCGACGGTGCGGGGGGTGTATCGGGCTGCGGTCATGGCGTGGGGCCTTTCGGGTGGGCGGACGGGCGGGGCTGTTCGGGTCGGATTTCGACTGATTGGGCGGGGTGTTCCAACGTTCTGCGTTTTCGTTGCAAGCCCCTACTCTCCCCCTCTGATTCCAATGGCATTACAAACTTACAGAACGTTAGAACACCTTTAGAAGGACCTTTATTTATAGGGGTAAAATGGGGGTCGGGTGTTCTAGGTTGAATTATTGGAACAGGGCGATTTGTTAGAACACTTGGCCGGAAAAGTGTTGGAACACTTCGATTTTCAGAACACTTTGTTAGAACACCCTTCGAGCTCATTTGACGGCCTTCAAAATGGTTCGGGCTCCGACCTTCTGGATGGAGATTTTCCCTCGGGCTTCCAGTTCGGCGAGGTCTTTGTCCCGTTCGGCGGCGGTGGTTCCCCGCTCAAAGAACCGATGGGAGAAAAGACGCTTGGCGACGCCTTTCGGGTGCTTCTTGATCCATGTCAGCATTCGATCAAGCCGGTCCTCCATCTTCTTGACGTGGGCTCCCTCGCCGATGGTGGCGAGTACGGCTTCGGCCATGCCGTAGAACCAGCGGACCAGGACGGCGACTCTCTGCCAATGGTCGGGGGTGATTTCGACGGTGCGGGGGTGGTTGGGGTCTGCGGCCAGCATGACGGCCAGTCGGGGGCCGATTTCGTTAATCAATCGGTTATAGTGGCCGGGGATGGGCGCGTCGTGGTCGAGTAGTTCGTCCATGACTTCCTGCAAGTATCTAGGCGGGACGGCGATTCGACCGGCCTGCATCCTCTTATATGCGCGGAACGATGACGACAAGGGCGCTATATCAACCGGGGATGTGCTTGGCCTCCATGATTGGATCTCGGGCAGATAGGAAAAGACAAACCGGGGAAGGAAGCCGGAGTCCATGAGCAAGGTGTCGCCGGTGGCGGCCAGGACTCCGGGTTGCACGGCGGCGATGAGCGAGGGCGCACAATAGCGGATGTCGCGGGGCTCGCCGTTCCGATTGGAAAGTACGATCTTGGCTTGGCATTGGTTCCAAGCCTGCGTCAAGAATCCGGTGGCCTTGTGCTGCCAGGATCGGGGGTCAAGATAGGGCTGCAATTCTGATAGAACCATGAGTCCCGCCCCGTTGGTGGTGTATGCGTCGGCCAAACCTTCGGCGCTCCCCGCGTGGCCGATGGCGACTCCATGCTCTAGGGCAATTCGGAATGGCAGATTTCCGACGTCCTTCCCGCAACCGGAGGGGCCGACAATGCAAACCCATATATTGCAAAGCTGCCCGCCTGCGGTGCTGATGACGTTCCGGGCAAGGTCCAGCCCTCGGCGCTCTTCGGTTTTGCGGTCATGCTCTAGCGGCTGGGCCAAGGCGCAAGCGGCTAGGGCGATGGCCTTGGGGAGAGTGATACGCAACGGCAAGGGCGGCACGGTGACGGCGGCTAGGACTTGGACCATTGTTTCGAGTCGGGTCCCCGCGATGGCGGCGGCGGCGTGTCGGTCCGTGACGGTCTGCCAGGGCCTCGGGGTGGCGGTGGGCTCGGGCTCGACCTCGATGTCGTCGGCGTCGCCGTCTGCCTGCTCGGCGGCCTGCTGGCGGCGGATGGACAGGGCAAGGCGTCCGGTCGGGTTAATCCATCCGGCATCCTCTGCACGATGGAACAGGGTTCCGACCGTGACTCCGCCGTCTGCGGCGATGGTGTCCCATAGCTTCCGCGTCTCGCCCGCGTCGTACTTCTCCGGGGCGGTTGCGCTCCATGCGTCGAAAATCTGGAAACCGGAATCCCCGAGGGCGTTCTTGATCGAGCAAGCAACGGCCAGCCAATCGGCGCGGCTGCATCCAGCGTCCAGGACGGCGACGGCGGACCGGATGACGGCGGCGTCGGGGGCGGTGCTGGGCTTCGGGCTGGCGGCCTTGGGCGCTGCCGGTGCTGCGGGCTTCGGGGCCTCGGCTCTGGCGGTGAAGGGGCGGACCTCGCCCGTCTTTATGATTGCGCCGGGGTCATGGGAGACAAAGCAAAGACGGCAAACGTCCTTCCCCGAGGGGTCCGTCTGGATGCTGTAGGTCGTGGCGAGATATTCGGCCAGCGCCCGCCAAGCGGCTTTTGCTTCGGCATCGTCGGCGCACGTTCCGACGTAGACGATGGCCTTCACGCCTCGCCCGGAGGGGCTGATAAAGGCGGCCAGGACGTGGGGGTCGTCCCCGAGGGTGTCGCGGGTGGCCTCGGCCTCTGCGGGGCTGGCGAGATGGTCCACGTCCGCGACGATGCAGCCGGTCGTCTCCTTCGGATTGGCCTTGGCGCGGGTGGGCGCGAACACTCCCGAGGCGGTGAATCCTTCAAGCGCCGTTTTGAGCGTTTCGGCCTTGGCGGTGTCCCCTGCGGCCAGGGCCTCGCGGATGGCGGCGACGGGCTTCTCCCAATGGCCTGCTTGGATGGCTTCGAGGATTTCGGCCAGGGCGATGGGCTGCCCGCGGTTGTCTCTGGCGGACTGGTAGCGGCTGACCTTGCGCTCGGCAAGTTCGGCGGCGTTGGCTGGCATGAATCCCGAGAGATTTCCTGCGGCGGTGGCGTTAGCGGGGTCGGTTGGCATTCGTGGCCTCCGTAGATTTGCCTTCAATGGCCTCATGGATGTCTTGACCGATCCATCCGAAGGAACGGCAAACGGCGGTTTCGGTTTGTGGGTCGAGTCTGCACGTCTCGCGCAACCGGCTTAAAAGTCGGCCTTGCTGACGGCGGATAATTTGATCAATGGCGTCGTGCGTCGGGGATTTGGCGGCGGTTGGGTTCATCGTGGGAATCTCCCATCGCGTCGGGCTTCGGCCTGTTGGCGTAGACGACGGCGGTCCCTGCGGCGTTCGGGGCGGCGGTTTTTCTTCATGGGTGGATTGCTTTCAAAATCATGGTGGCGACAACGGCGGCAAAGCAGATGGCCAGGACGGCATCGAGGGCGGTGTCGACTTTCGCTTTCATTGGGCGGCCTCCATCCATCGTTGAAGCTCCCCGGCCAGGATGCGGGGGCGGTTGCCGGTGGGGCGGACGACGTGCAGGTCCCCGGCCTTAATCGCCCGATGCAGGGTCATGGTCGAAAAACCGGCCAGCCTTGCGGCTCCGGCCAGGGTGTAGCCGGTCTGCGGTCCGGTGCTGGGGGTGCTGGCCTTGGGCTCTGCGGGCTCCCTACCTTCCAGGACGTGCAGGGCGGCCAGCCTGCGGGCCGGGGGCGCGGGCAGAAAAGCGGCGACAAGCTGCTCCATCGTCGGCGTTTTCACGGGGTGGAAGGGCCGTCGACGGGCTGGCCGAAGGTTTCAGGGAAAGCGACGGCGGGTTCCATGTCCAGGGCGGCGGCCCAACGTTCGGCGGTTTCGGGCTTCGTGCCGTATCTGCCGCGCTCGACTTGGTAGACGTGTTCTTCCGTCGCGCCTATGCGCTCGGCCAGATGCAGGGCGGTCCAGCCTTTCTGCTTTCTGGCCGTTTTTAGGTGTTGGCGAGTCATGGGGGGATTCCTTTTTTTTGCTCTTGCGGTTTACTTATGTTATGGTAGATTATGTCCTATGTTAGATGAGCGCCTATCTCTGAATGAAGCGGCGGACCTGTTGGGCCGGTCGTCTCGACAACTGCGCCGAGATGTCCAGGCGGGGCGGCTGTCCGCTCAAGGCGGGGGCCGGGGCAAGGCGCTATGGTTCAAGGCGTCCGACCTGAAAGATTTTCGAGGGTGTTTCGACGCGGAACTCCTGGCGCGGGCGGTGTACGGGCTGCATCGTCTCCGCATGGGCGACAAACCCGCCGACGTGTTTCCCCGCCATGAGTCGCAAATGCTTTGGCGTTGGTGGCGCGATGGCTCCCCGGCGTTCAAGTATGCGCGTGAACGGTTCCCGGCGTTGGAGGGCGTACCGGATGGGATTCGCCAAGGGGTCCGGGGCATCTGCGCCAAACTCTCCCCGAGGGAAGTTGACTACTTGGCGGGCATGGTGGTTGTGACGGCGCATCCGTGGAGCGTGTTCTCCCCCGAGGAACGCCATGCAATCAACCTCGCGCAAGATGCTCTTTTCATGTCGCGGCGGTTGCGCTACCGGGCCAATCAATCCGGCTATGCAACGGCGCTTGACGAGGCGCTGTTTCCCCCTGTCCAGGATCGCGCCAAGTGGCTTGACGCGGTTCTATTCGGGGACGGCAAAGCGATTCGAGACGCCTATCGGATGCAAGACATAAAGGGCGAAAAAGTGCCTTCCCCTATGCGATGGATTCGGGCCTTGCGGGTGGTTCTCAATCCGGCATCCGGTCCCGATCTCCGGGCGGCGTTCATGCGGGGCGCCCGAAAAATACAAATCGACTTGGGGCAAGTCGGCAAGGGCCGCCCGGACGCCTATCGAGTAGCGGCCTTGCTGGGCATCGAGCGCCATCTCGCGTCGAAAATCTTTATTGGGAGAATCACAAAGACACTCGGGCGGGATGCAACCGGCGATTGGTTCAAGCTGATAGGCTCCAAGCCTCCCCGAGTCCGTGGCGCGGGGCTTCGGCGGTTGGGTGCGCGTGTCACTTCAAAACAAGACGAGTCGACCTGTACGAATTGCGGCGGGGCTTTGGGCGCCTGGGATGCGTTTTGTCCCGAGTGCCGGGCTCCTGTGATCGAGCAGCGCCTCGGCGGGAAAAAGCGCTCGACGGCTTCGGCTTCTGACCATGCCCATCTGACGCAAGCCGTCGACTAAACTTCCAGCATCTTGAGCAACTGGCGGCGGACCTTGGCGGCGTTCTTCGTCGTCAACGTCTCGACCAGGGCGCGGACCTCGGCGGCGGGGACCATGATCTCGGCGGCGGGGGCCTTTTCGACCTTGGGGCCTTCCAGCAGGGCGGGGAGGGCGTCGGCGGCCTGTAGGACCATGCGGTCGGTGGGGTGTAGATAGCGCATGGTCATTTGCGCGTTTCCATGCCCGACCAACTTCGTCATGGTGGCCTGTGGAGTCCCGGCGTCGGCGTTCATGGAAACATAGGTATGCCGGAAGCTGTGGAAGCCTTTAAGGACAACGGCGCGTTTCCCGGTCCCCTGCCCCGTCCCCGGCTTCACGGTCTGGATTCCGCACGCTTCAAGATGGGCTTGGATTCGATTCGACACGTCCGCCGATTTGCCTCCGGTGTATTCGGCGGCCAGTCCGGGCATGATGTAGGGCCCTCGCCTTGGGAGGGTGGAGAGATGGGCGGCCAGTTCAACCGGGATTCCGATCTTGATCTTTGCCTTTTCCCCGAGGTGGGCGGTCTTGTTCGGGATCAACTCGATGAGACGGCGCACAAGGTCGGTATTTCCCCACATAAGGGAACAGGCGTCCGCCAAGCGCAATCCGGTTCCGGCTCCGACGAAAAACAGGGTTTTCAATTCGCCGTCGGCGGTCGCAATAATCCGGCGCATCTCTTCGGCGGTGAAGGTCTGGCGGGAGTTCTGGATCGCCTTTTGCGTTTTGACGTTCTGAAAAGGGTTTTCCGCCACGGCTCCGACAATCCCCATGCAGCGGAAAAACATTCGGAGGAAAATCTTGTATTGGTTCACCCTGCCGACGGCGTATCCCCTGCCCTTCAAATGCTCGATGAATCGCTTTGCGTGGGCCTCCCTGACTCCCGCCAAGGTCTTAATGGCTGGCGCGTCTTCCTGCAACCAGGTTGCAAATGCGTTCCATTGGCCGATGTACTGCTTGAGGGTGGCCGGTCCGGGGTCCGGGCGGGTTTCGGTGTCTAGGGCTTCAAACGTCCTCCAGGCGTCCGCAATCGCTACGGCTCCCCCGGTGGCCGCCTTTGTCTTGGCGGTTTTGATCCGGCTGGCGATGATAGCCAAGCGGTCCGCCTCTCCCTCGGCGCGGTATGGGGCGAGGATTTCGTCTGCCTTGCTCCTGGCCTCGGCCTTTTTCGTCGTCCCGAGGGTCTGCCGGAAGCGCTTTCCGTCGACAACGTATTCGAGCCAGTAGGTCTGGCCTCTCTGGTATAGGTGGCCGGTTCCCGCCTTTTTCATGGTGTGTTGCTCCTTGTTAGCGTGTGAGATGGTTTCGCACGTTTACGGGAGCAATATCCCCCACATATCCCCCACAGTCAAACCATTTATGGCCTTATTTATTGGCTTTTCTTAACTTACTGAAAGATTATGAGTCTTCCGCTCTGACCAACTGAGCTAAGGGCCCGTCTGATTTACGCCGGATACTGCCGCGGACGCGCCCGGAAAACAAGTTTTTCCAAGACAAGACGCGCCCAGCGGGCGCATCTACAACCGATCCGGCGAAGCCTTGATTCCAACGTCTTTCTTTGTACTTCGATCTGCCCTTCGTCCGCATATTCCTTCACAGTTTTGACCCGGTTCTGTCCGGTGTTCCTGTGTTTCCTGTTTTCCTGCCTGGCTCGGAGGCTGTTCATCCGTGGGCCGGCGAAGCCATCCGTGGGACCTTTCCGGCGGGCTCCATGGCCGGAGGTCGGAATACGCTGGTGTTACGTCCTGATTCCGGCTGGTTCCGGCTTGCGGGCGATGGATTCAGCCGCTACTCTGACCCTCGAAAGGACGCGAGCCCCCTGAAATGCACTTTCTGGATGAGCATCACATCTTTCTCTTCCTGGTGCAGGTATTCCTGCTGCTGCTGTGCGCGCGCGGGCTGGGCGAGTTGTTCCGGCGCTGGAAACAGCCCGCGCTGACCGCGGAACTGCTGGTGGGACTGGTTCTGGGCCCGACCCTCCTCGGGCGCTTCTTGCCCGGTGTGCATGCCGCGTTGTTCCCCCCCGACGCCATCCAGCAGGCCATGCTCGAAACCGTTGCCTGGCTCGGCGTGCTGTTTCTCTTGCTGGACACCGGTCTCGAAATTGACTTTTCCATCGCCTGGCGCCAGCGCGGCAGCGCCCTCGTCATCGCCCTGTCGGACATCCTTATCCCCATGGTCGTCGCCTTTGTTCCGTTGATTTTCCTGCCGGACCGTTTTTTGGCCCATGCAGACCGCCGCATCATTTTCGGCCTGTTCATGGCCACCGTCATGACGATTAGCGCCATGCCGGTCTCCGCCCGCGGCCTCCACGACCTGAATCTGCTGAAGACCAATCTCGGGTTTCTCACCATGTCGGCCCTGGCGGTGAATGACATCATCGGATGGGTGCTCTTTGCCATTATCCTTGGGCTCTTCCTGCAAACCAGCGTGGCCCTCGGCCCGATCTTCCTGGTCTTTGTCGGCACCATTGGCTTCGCCGTGCTGGCGCTGACCGTCGGCCGCACCGTTTCCACGCGGATCTTCGATACCATGAAAGCCCGCCGGTTTCCCGAACCGGCCAGCTCGCTGACCGTCACGCTGCTGCTGGGGCTGCTGTTTGGTTCCATTACCCAAAAGCTCGGCGTGCATGCCCTCTTCGGGTTTTTCCTCGCGGGGATTGTCGCCGGCGAGGCCAAGAGCCTCTCCGAAGATACCCGGCGTGTCATCAACCAGATGGTCTACGCCCTCTTCGTTCCCCTGTTCTTCGCCAACATCGGGCTGAAAATCGACTTTGTCGCCAATTTTCATTTCGGACTGGTCGCCCTGATCTGCCTGGTCGGCATTGCCGGCCGCTACCTCGGGGCTTGGCTCGGCGTCAATCTCACCAGCGTCCCGCGCGTCAATCGCCACCTGATTTCGATTGCCCACACGCCCGGCGGCATGATGGAAATCGTGGTGGCGCTGCTCGCCCTCGAGTCCGGCCTAATCACCCAGCCCGTGTTTGTGGCCATCGTCTTCAGCGCCGTTTTCACGTCGGTCATCATGGGACCCTGGATGGCCAAGGCGGTCGCCCGCCGCCGCAAAGTGTCCCCCGCGCAATTCCTCGATGAAGCCGCCATTCTTCCGGATCTGCCGGCCACGGCATCCCGCGAGGACGCCATCCGCCGGCTGGCGGAGTTGATCGCCCGGCGGACCGACACGCCCGCGCTGGATGCCATTGCCGTGGCCGCCCTCAAACGTGAGCGCGAATACGGGACGGGCGTCGGCGACGGCGTGGCCATTCCCCATGTCCGCCTGGAGAACCTGAAACATTCCGTGCTGGCGTATGGACACTCGAACGAGGGCATTGACTGGGATGCGCCGGACGCCGCCCCGGTCCACCATGTCTTCTTCCTGGCCAGCTCCAGCGATGCCGAAGACATCCATGTCCAACTCCTGGCCCAACTCGCCCGGGCCATGCGTCCAATGGAAAACCGCATCCGCCTGTCGGAAGCGCGCGATGCCCACGCCATTCTCGACATCCTGCGCGAAGTCCTGTCCCGATCCGGAGACCGGGCCCTCGATCGCCCGTCATCCAGCGCGAATGCCCCAGCCTGAGGGCCTCTCCGCTCGCCAAGTCGATTCCCCATAGGCTGTAGCCGTGCCCGTTGGGCGCGGGGATCGAGCACTCGGGAACCAGCCCCGCCGGGACCGCCTTCGGTATGCCCCGATTTGCTCGAGCCTAGTTGGTTCCCTCCTCCGCGGGCTCCCCCTCCGCTTCCGCCTCTTCTGCCGCAGCTTCTACGGCGGGTTCCGCCTCTTCCGTTGCCGGCGCGGATTCCTCCGGATCGTCCGATTCGCTTTCCGGGACAGGCGCCCCATCGGGTTCGGGCTCAGGTACGGAATCGGATTCCGGCGCCTCGGCGATATCCTCCCGCGCCATGCGCAGGGTGTCCGCCAGATAGACGGGCAGGAAATACACGCGGCCCTCCGTTCGGCGCTGGATGGCCTCCACCTCCCGCCGGGCTTCTGGGCCGACGCCCTCCGCGGCCGCAACGGAGATCCGGATCGGTCGGCCAGCCGCGCGGTCCGAAAGCGCTTCCGCCACCTCGATGGTCACCACGGCCGTATCCGTCACCGCCTCGAAACGATCCGCATCCGCCTCCCAAATGATGCCGGCGATGTCGTCGGCCTCCATGATCTGCTCGGCCCGCAGGTGGCGCAACGCGCTGAACAACCGGCTGGCGGCCGCGGCCTGGACGCCCGCGACCGGGTCGTCTTCCTTCCAGTCGATGGTGCCGTCTTCCCGGCGGCGCAGGGCATAGGCCTCGCCCCCCGAATTTACGCGGATTTCCTGAATCACCTCGGGGCCGATCTCCAGCAGGACGCGCTCCCACCAGAGGCTCGGATCGGCGAGCGCTTGGGAAATGTCCCGGCTGAGCAGTACAACCGGACCCTCGTTCAGCCGGGCATAGCGACCGGGCGGCGACATCCAGACATCTTCGGGTCGCCGCGGCTGGCGTGCGCGCCCGAGCCGCAACACGGTGGTTCCACCCGCATGCCGCAGGGTCACCGCCGTTGGTGCCGGCTCGCCGTCATCCGCCAGGCCGTACTCCTCCAGGTTCGCGGCGCGCGGATCCGCCACCATGCCCGAGCTCAGTTCATCCAAAGCCTGAACCATGCCGCGCAGCCGTCCAATGTCGGCGGGATGATCGTCTTTCTCGGCCACGGTCCACACCCCATCGACCACTTGCAGATGGGTGCGCTGGCTTCCCGATTCAATCATGATCGATTCCAGCGTCTCCCAATCCACCCCGGCCATCAGGCGCTGTTCACCCGCCGGGCCGGATGCCTCGCGGCCCGTCCCGGAAAAATGACCGGTCATCCACAGCCCCGCGAGCAGCAGGACCAGGAGAATCCCCAAAGCCATCAGTGTCGGTTGTTTCATCTTCGGGCCTCCTTCACGCGGTGGCCGACGCCTTGCGGCGACGGGCGATGCCATAGGCGATGCCAAACGCAGCCACCAGCACCGGCACGGCCGCCATGTTCACGATCTTCAGGGTCAGCCCCAGGCGCTCGATGCTCTGGCGCAGGTTGCGCCGCACTTGCGTCAGTTCCCGCTGCGTCTCGAAGCGCTCCTGCCGGAACCGGTCGATTTCCGCCCGCTGTGCGGCGGTCAGCACCAAATGCTGGTCATCGCTCCGAGCGGCCTGGAGTTCATTCAGGCGCCGCTGGGTGTCCATCAGCTTCGCCTGGAGTTTCTCCTCTTCTTCCTGCCAGCGAGCCTGCGCGGCCTGTTCCATCGCCAGCACGCGGTCGAAGGGGCGGTGGAAACGCCCGCGGCTGCGCAGCCGCACCAGCGCCGGACTCCCCGAGAGCTGCTCCGCGATGTTCATGGTGAAATTCAGGTTGTCGTTGATCGGCTGGTGAAAGATCTGCCCGAAGAAGTGAACGGTCTGAGCCGCGAACCGGTCGGCCAACAGGTCGGCATCCGCCACCAGCACCGCGACGCCTTCGCGTTCCGCCGCCGCCAGCCAGTCGCCGGCATCCGCTTCGTCGGCCTCCTCTCCCTCCCCAAGCCACGGCGGCCCGTCGGGGAACGCCGTCGGAAAGCGCCCCGTTACCCGCGCCGCCAAAATGGCCTCCGGCGCCGGCAGGCCATCGCGAGTGCGCTGGGCAACGGGATTGCGCGCCTGGCTCATATCCAGCGATACGGCGTCTTTCGATGCGCGCACCAGCGGGGCCAGTTCCAATCCCTCCTCCGGCGTTCCGATCCAGTGCCCCGCAAATGGCAGCATCAGGCTGTCGAGCGTGCTTGTCGTGATTTCGTCGCCGGACAGATTCTCCGCCCCCCGAAGCGACAGCCAGGCCGGCAGGCGTTCGGCGCGCCCATCCCCCAGGTCAACCGGAGTGGCCGCCGCCAAGTCCGCCACCACGCGGCCCGGGTCCATCGTCAGCCCCCACGCGCCCGTCAACCGATTCAGGTCCGAGGCGTTCTCGCCCCTTCCCATTTCGCCGGCTTCTTCCTCATCCGCCAGGCAGAACGGATCCACGAAGGCGATCAACCGCCCGCCGCGGAGCAGGTACTGATCGATCGCAAACAGGGTGTTTTCGCTGATCCGGCGCGGATGCACCACCATCAGCGAATCCAGGCCCGCCGGGATCTCCCGCGCATCCATCGGCACCGGGACCAGCTCGTACTGCGCCTTGAGTTCGCCCACGAATAGCCAGTCGGGCCGACGGGGAACGGGACCGAAGGATGGCGGGCCCACCACCGGCAGGCCACTCATCAATCCGATGCGCGGACGGTTCTCGCGGCTGACCTCCTGGATCAGGCGCGCCACCAGGTACTCCATCTGCGGCTCCAGCGCCGGCGCCAGCAGCGGAATCGACGCCTCGCGGGTGCCGCTGACCGCCACCAGCCCCAGGTACAGGTCCGGCGGCGCCCCCAGCCCCCCGGTCGTCTGCGGCGTCAGGCCATAGCGCTGCGCCCATTCCTCGGTTTCCGTGTCCGGGCGCGGATCGAGCATCTCCAGCCTCACGGTCCCGCCGCTGCGCATTTCCATCTCGCGCAGGAAATCCGTCACGCGCTGCACGTAGTTCTTTAGCGGAATCGGGAGGTTCGGGTTGCTGCGCGAGAAATACAGCTTCAGATCCACCGGCCGCTCCAGGTCGCGCAGCATCTCCACGGTCCCCCGCGACAGGGTGTAGAGCTTCTCTTCGGTCATGTCCATGCGCAACCGCACGCCGGCAAGAAGCCCGTTCAGCGCCATCAAGATGCCCAGCACGACCAGCGCGCCAACCACCCCCGTAAACCGTTTGGATGTCGTTTTGTTCATTCGCACACCTCACTTCCCGGGCTCCGTTCAGCGCCCGGTCCGGTTGGCCAGCACCAGATGGGTCAGGAACAACATGAACCCAATGGCACTGGCGAAATACACCATGTCCCTCAGATCCAGCACGCCGCGCTGCATCGCCTCGAAATGGGGCATGAAGCCGAACGCCGCCACGCCCTCCACCAGCCAGCGCGGCGCCCATTGCGATAGCAGCGCCGTGACCGGCTCATAGCCCGCCAGGATCAGGAAGAGCCCCACCACCACCGCCAGCACGAAGCTGATCACCTGGTTGCGCGTCAACGAAGATGTGAACATGCCCACGCCCAGATAGGCCCCCGCCAGTAGCGCGCTGGCCACGTAGCCGCTGGCCACCACGCCCCAGTCCGGTTGGCCCAGCCAGGCTGCCGTCAGCGGGATCGGAAACGTCAGCAGCAGCGCCAGGATCAGAAACGCCCAGGCCGCCGCCATCTTGCCCGCGATGGCCTGCAACGGCGTCACCGACACCGTGAACAACAGCTCGATCGTGCCCTGCCGGCGCTCCTCCGACCACAGGCGCATCGCCACCGCCGGCACCAGGATCAGGTACAGCCACGGATGCCAGATGAAGAACGCCCGCAGGTCCGCCTGCCCCGCTTCGTAGAAGCCTCCCAGCGAAAACGTGAAGAACCCGGCCAGCACCAGGAAGATGATGATGAAGATGTAGGCGACCGGGGAGTTGAAGTAGGAACTCCACTCACGCTTGGCCACCGCCAGGCTGTGTCGAATCATGTCCATGCGTCCTCTCCTCCGTGCCTATGCGCTGCGCACCACGTCATCCGTCGTGGTGATCTGGCGGAACACCTCGTCCAGACGGCCGCTCTCCGAGCGCATCTCCACGACCATCCATTTGTTCTTCGCGGCCAGTTCAATCGCCCCCACCGCCAGCGACTGGCGGTCGCGCGGCACCAGCCGCAGCACCTGTTTGCCGCCCCCGTCCGCCACATGCTCGACCCGCTCCACGTCCGGCATCTGGCGGAACGCCTCCACCGCTTTCTCCGCCGGCGCCAGCAGCTCGAGGGTCAATTCGTTGTAGCGCCCGCTGCGCTTCTTCAACTCCGCCGGCGAACCGTCCGCCTTCAGCCGGCCCTCGCTGATGATCATCGCCCGCGTGCAGACCGCCTCCACCTCCTCCAGCACATGCGTGGACAGCATGATGATCTTGTCGCGCGCCATGCGTTCGATCATGTCGCGCACCACCTGCTTCTGGTTCGGATCGAGCCCCTCCGTCGGCTCGTCCAGCAGCAGCACCGGCGGATCGTGAATCAGCGTCTGAGCCAGGCATGTCCGCCGGCGATAGCCCTTTGAAAGCGTATCGATCGGCTGGTGGCGCACCGATCCCAGCATGCACGAATCAATCACGTCGTCCACCCGGCGATCGCGGTCCTTTCCCGCATAGCCGCGGATCTCGGCCAGGAACGCCAGGAATCCACGCACCGTCATCTCGTCATATAACGGCGTGTTTTCGGGCATGTAGCCGATCTGCCGCTGCACCCCCACCGCGTTTTCGCCCACTTCCAACCCATTGATCCATATCCGCCCCGAAGTCGGCGGCAGGTATCCCGCCATCATCCGGATCGTCGTGGTCTTGCCGGCCCCGTTGGGCCCCAGAAAACCCAGCACCGACCCCTTTTCCACTTCGAAGCTGATGTCATCCACAGCCACTCGCGGACCAAACTTCTTCACCAAGTGCTCAACCTTGATCATGTTCTCCCTTCCTTGTGCGGTCCATCGATACCGCCCGATGCCCGCGATCCCCCACACAACGTCTGGAGGTTGCACCCGCCCACGAAACCGGTGGCGACCTAAAGCCGGTTGGCCGGTCCAACACAACAGACGCAAATCATTCCAAACGCTCTGATGGGTAGTTCCCCGTCCAGCAGTCCGCATGCCAAATGGCTCATAGACCAACCCCAAAATGCGCAGGTCATTACAACTATATAATCCGTTTCCCCTCTCCGTGTTCCTTGCACCCCCATTTCATACAGGCAACCTGAGACAAAATGCACATCCGCGCTGCGACAATCTGTCCCCACCATAGGGGTCAGGCATTAAGATTTAAGATTTGAAATCACTGCTGTCCGGTTTAATTTTTGAAAACATGCAGATTTGGCCTGTTATATCG
>CAYNSH010000042.1:0-28030 GCA_964399775.1 uncultured Verrucomicrobiota bacterium | reverse complement strand
GCTTCGGTCCGAACGGAATCCGGATGATCCAGGCCTTCTCCGCTATCTGCTCCTCCAATTGCGCATAGTCCTTCGAGACGCGCTCATCCAGGATTTGACGGGTGATCAGGTCCACCCGCTCCACCCCCGGATCCGCAGACAGCGCGCGGGCCAGTTCCAGCACATAGCGCGTCTGCCCCCCCGTGTCTTCGTCCCGCCCCAGCTCCAGGTTTTCTCCGCGAATCAATCCGTGCAGGCTGATCAAGGCGATTTTGATTTTCCGGTCTTCACTCATGGCGATAGAACTCCCTTTCCTCCGTCGTGGCCCCGTTCAATCCGCAAATCTTCGAAGCGAACCGTCCAGCCGCCTCGACCAGTTCCCGCGCCGGCACGCCGCGCAGGATGCCATCGATCGCCACGGCCGAGATCGAATCCCCCGCCCCCACCGTGTCGACCCGTTGTTTCACCGGCGGCGCCGGCGCACACACGGCCTCGCCGTAGTCTCCCTGAATCCTCAGCCCTTCCGCCCCCGCCGTCAGCAGCACGTTCCGGATGCCATGTGCGCGGCGCAGCCGGTCCACCGGCCCCGCGCTCTGCGCAAAGGACACGCCTTCATCCCCCAGTACCGTGCGCAGCTCGTCCAGATTCAACTTCAGCCAGTCCACCCCGTCCAGCCACTCGCGCAACCGGTCCATCGAATCGTAGGGCGGGCGCAAATTGATGTCGAAAAACCGGATCGCCCCCGGCGAACGCCCGCGAATCGCCGCCAGCGTCCGTCGACTGGTCTCGCTGCGAAGCGCCAGCAGCCCATGGCACAAGAGCCGCGTGGCGGAGAATCCTTCGTCGGCAATGAAATCCCACGCCCGCGGCATGCAGATATCGTAGGCCGGTTCGTCATGGCGAATCTCCACCTGCACCTCTCCCGTGGCATGGGCGGGATCCGTTTGCAGCCCTTCCATCCGCAGGCCCCACGCCGACATGGTGGAACGCACCTGCCGGCCATCCGCATCATCCCCCACCGCGCTCACCAGCACCGGATCCGGCCCGAACCCCTTCAATCCCCACGCCACGTTGAACGGCGCCCCCCCCAGCACCCGGCGGCCGGATGGAAAACAGTCGAACAAGACCTCGCCAAAGACCAACACGGGGACGTCCCGGATCTCCCCAGACGCCACCCGTTCGCCCGGCATGGACTGATTTTTCGTTCGTTTCATTCGATTTGTTCATTATGCTCCAAATCATGAATGTGTTCAACCCCAACCCCGATATTCCGCCGCGCGTCCTGGCCACCGATCTCGATGGCACCTTGATCCCATTGCCGGGCCATGACGAACATCTTGCGGCACTCGACCGCTTTCGACAGGCGCGCGCGGAACGCCGGCTTGGCCTGGTCTTCGCCACCGGCCGCCACCTGGCCTCCGTCCAGGAAGCCATGGAACACGATCGCCTCCCTGTCCCGGATTGGATTGTGTGCGATGTCGGCACCTCCATCCACCATCGCCACGACGATGCCTTTGAGCCGTATCAGCCCTTTGTCTCCCACTTGACCGACACCACCCATGGCGTCGACCGCGCCGCCGTGGAAACCCTTTTGGCCGACCTCGGGGGCCTCACTCTGCAATCTTCCGAGCGCCAGCAACCGTTCAAGGTCAGCTACGTGTCCGAGCCCAACGAAGCCCCGGACCTGGCCCAGGAGGCCACGCAACGGCTGGAACAGGCCGGACTGCCTTACGCCTGCCATGCCAGCCTGGATCCCTTCCACGGCGTCGGGCTCCTGGATGTCCTGCCCATCGGCGCCTCCAAGGCCACGGCGCTGATCTGGCTCTCCACCCATGCCGACTTCCTGGCGGATGAAGTCGTGTTCGCCGGCGACTCCGGCAACGATCTGCCGGCCCTGACCTGCGGCTTCCGCGCCATCGTCGTCGCCAACGCCACCCCGGGATTGGCCGATCGCGCCGAAGCCGAACTGGGCGAGAAGGGCCTGGCGCAACGCCTTTACCGCGCCTCCGCCTCCGCCACCTCCGGCGTCCTCCAGGGCTGCCGACATTTCGGGTTGCTCCCCCCGGCGGGGTCTGGCCTTGCATAATGCCTCAGAAGGCTTCTGGTCTCCGCTCCGGCCCGCGTCGCAAGCCCATAGCGGACTGATTTCTCCGGTCCGATGCGCCCGGCGGGCGCGGCTGCAGATGTTGACCCATGCCATGCCGCCCTGCGGGGGGGGCTTTGGGCTTGCGATCCGGTAATGAGTGGGTATGCTCGGGGCATGGATACGAAAACATGTTCCGTGTGGGCCCGATGGGTGCTGGCCGTTGGCTTGCTGGCGGTGGCCGCGCCGTCGCAGGTGTTTGGCCAGAAGAATTGGCGGGAATACAACGATTGCCGACTGATTCCCAATGACAGCAACGATGCCGACAGTTTTCACGTCCGCGCCGGCAACCGGCGGCCCTATATCTTCCGCCTCTATTTCGTCGATGCGCCGGAATCGGACAATTCCCTGCCCGACCGCCTCCAGGAGCAGGCCGAATACTTCGGCATTGCCGATATCAAGGACGTGGTCAAGGCGGGCAAGGAAGCCACGAGGTTTGCCGAGAGCCTGATGAAAGACGGTTTTCGGGTCTACTCGCGCCTGGCGGATGCGCGCGGGCGCTCCGACCGCAAGCGCAACTATGCCATGGTGCTCATTGGCGACAAGGATCTCGGCATGGAACTGGTCCGCAACGGCTACGCGCGCATCCATGGCATGCCAACCGATCTGCGAGAACTGGCGGAATACCGGGTCAACGAGAACACCTGGTGGCAGCGACTGCGCGCGGCCGAAAATGAGGCCAAGCGCGAAAAACGCGGCGCCTGGGCCTATGCCGGCGGCTCGGTTTCCCGGTTGGATGCGCTGTTTGCTCCGCGGCAGGTCGAACCGCAGGAAGTGGTGCTGTCCACCCCCCTCACCATCTATCCCTCCGATCCGGCTGCCACCCATATCATCGGCCGTCTCAATCCCGGGGTCACCGTTCAGGTGCTGCGCGGCATCAGCCCCGATCGGGCCGCGGTTCGCTTCACGACCTCAAACGGCCAGACCTACGAAGGCTCTGCCCGTTTCATCGATCTCGGCCTGTAGCCGCCGGGATCCGCTTCCGGGACCTTGCGTCCACCGCACGCTCGATCTCCACGGCCACGCTCTCGGCCAGGGGCAGCGCCGCCGGCTTTTCCAGCACAACCCGTACGCGCCGGACCGCCGGATGCCGCAGGCACGCCTCCGCAATCCGCTCCGCCAGGGTTTCGATGAGATGACATCTTGAGCCCCGCACCAGCGCCGCAACCTCGGCCTCGATCTCTTCGTAATTCAGCGCGTCTTCCAGCCGATCCGTCGCGGCCGCCGGGCGACAGTCGCACATCAGCGAAAGATTTACCCGGATCGGTCTCTTCCTTCGGCGTTCCGCCGGATGCACACCCAACCAGCATTTCAGCGGGATCCGCCGCAGGTGTAGCCAATCGCCATCCCCCGCGGACTGCCGACTCGTTCCCCTGGCCGCCTTCATTGGCTCAACACCGGCGTTTGGATGAAGGTGCCATTGTCGATATCCCGAAACGCCTGTTGCAACTCCTCGCGCGTATTCATGACAATCGGTCCGCCCCAGGCGATCGGCTCGCGCAGGGGCCGACCCGCAAATAAGGTGAACCGCGCACCCTGCGCGCCCGCCTGGGCCTCGAAGGTGTCGCCCCCCCCGAACAGCACGGCCCGGCGGTTTGGAATGTCTTCGGCCCCGCCCCCAAAGCGCCCGGAGCCTTCGATCAGATAGATGAACAGCGTCGACTCCGGATCCACCGGCAGCCGGAACACGGCGTCCGGCTCCAATTCAATCGCCAGCAGGAGCAGGTGGACATAGTCGCCCTGGGTGGGCCCCAGCGCCTCGCCATACCGGCCGGATATCACGCGAATGCGCGCGCCGGGTTGCTGGACCTCCGGGATGCGATCGGCCTGCAAATCGCGGTATTGCGGGGGCGCAAACTTGTGCTGGCGCGGCAGGTTCAGCCACAGTTGCAGGCCGAGCATCCGGGGCGAAGCCTGCGGCATCTCCTGGTGGATGATCCCGCCCCCTCCCGTCATCCATTGGCAGCCCCCGTTGAGGATGTGCCCCCGGTTGCCCAGGCTGTCGCCGTGCTCGATGTCGCCTTCGATCAAGTATGTCACCGTTTCGATGCCGCGATGCGGATGCCACGGAAAACCGCGGATGTAGTCGTCTGGATTGGAGGAATCGAAGGCATCCAGCATCAGAAACGGATCGAAATCCTCCACGTCATCACGCCCAATCACCCGCACCAGCCGCACCCCCGCGCCATCGACCTGAGGCGAGCCCATCACAATCTTCCGAATGGGTCTTGGTTTCATCGGGTTGGTCCTTCCATCAAATACAGCAGGAAATCGCCCAAGGACTGGATCAATTCATCGCGCACATGCCGATAGACGTCCAGCGAACCACCGATCGGGTCGGCGATATCCCGGGGAGGACGCGCACCGAATCGATCAATGTGGCAGGCCTTGCCTCGCGCGTGGGGATAACGCGACCGGATCTCATTCAGATGCCCTTCCGTCATGGCGAGAATCATGTCCGCCCCATCCACCAACGCTTTCGTCAGCCCTTGGCTGCGATGACCCGTGATGTCCACCCCAATCTCCAGCATCACCTCGACCGCCTCCGGAGAGGCCGGATGGCCGCCCCACGCCGCCACCCCGGCCGATTCCGCGATCCAGCCCTTCCCCGCCAGCTTCTGGTTCAGCCAGCCCTCGGCCATCGGGCTCCGGCACGTGTTCCCCGTGCATACCACCAGAATCTTTTTCAACTGGCTGCCGGCGGTTCCCATTCTGACTCCTGTCTCCTGTTCCCTGTCTCCTGACTAATACGCCTTCGCCATCAACACCCGCTGGGCGCTGGGTTGGCCTGTCAGGATGCATGTGCCCGGACCGCGTCCCGCTTCGGGAATCTGGTCTTCGAACGGCAGGCACCGAATGCTGGTCTCGAACCGCTTGGCCATGGTGTCTTCATCCTCGTGCGTGCCCGCCCAGTGGACCCACGCAAATCCGCCACCCTCGCCCTGGAAGAACGCCTCGAAGTCTTCCAGCGAATCGATGATTCGCGTGCGTTTCTCGCGCATGATCCGCGCCCGCTCCAGCAGATCCGTTTGCAGCGTGTCCATCATCGCCGGCATGCCCGCGATCGCCTCCGCCCGCGCAATGAACTGCTTCTTGCGCTTGCGCTGCTCCGGCTCGGTTTCGCCGTCCTGCTCGATCACGAACCGCCGCACCACGCACAGCGACCCCTTCTCGAGGTCGCGCGGGCCGATCTCGATCCGCACCGGAACGCCCTTGCGCTCCCATTCGTAGTACTTCGCGCCCGGCTGCATGCCCTCGCGGTCGTCCACCTTCACGGAAAACCCCTGTCCGCGCAGCTCCTCCGCCACGGCCCGCGCTTCCGCCGTCGTCCGTTCCTGCTCCTCCGGCGTCTTGTAGATCGGCACGATCACCACATGGATCGGCGCCAGCTTCGGCGGCAGGATCAGCCCGTTGTCGTCCGAGTGCGTCATGATCAACGCGCCGATCAGTCGCGTCGACACCCCCCAGCTCGTCGCGTGCACGTACTCGAGCTGCCCCTCTTTGTTGAGGAACTTCACATCGGCGCTCTTCGCGAAATTCTGGCCCAGGTAGTGGCTCGTGCCCATCTGCAGCGCCTTGCCGTCCTGCATCATCCCCTCGATGCACTGCGTGTCCACCGCCCCCGCGAACCGCTCGCCCTCCGTCTTGTGCCCGCGTACCACCGGCACCGCCATCACGTTCTCGGCCACGTCCGCATACACCGCCAGCATCCGCGACACCTCCTCGCGCGCCTCGGCCTCCGTCGCGTGCGCCGTGTGCCCTTCCTGCCACAGGAATTCCGCCGTGCGCAAAAACAGTCGCGTCCGCATCTCCCAGCGCACCACGTTCGCCCACTGGTTGATCAACAGCGGCAGATCGCGGTAGCTCTGGATCCAGTTGCGATACTGCTCCCAGATGATCGTCTCGCTCGTCGGCCGTACCACCAGCGGTTCTTCCAGCTTCGATTCCGGATCCACCCCCACCTTGCCATCAATGGATTTCAAGCGATAATGCGTCACCACCGCGCATTCCTTCGCAAACCCCGACGCGTGCGCTTCCTCCTTCGCCAGCAGCGACAGCGGAATGAACAGCGGAAAGTACGCGTTCACGTGCCCCGTCGCCTTGAACCGGTCGTCCAGCTCCCGCTGCAGCTTCTCCCAGATCGCGTACCCGTGCGGCTTGATCACCATGCACCCGCGCACCGACGAATGGTCCGCCAGGTCCGCCCGCTTCACGATGTCCAGATACCATTGCCCGTAGTCCGCCGCCCGCGTCGTGATCCCGTCCGACGCCGTCGCCGGCTGCTGCTTCTGATTCTGTGGATTGCTCATAATGATTCCTTTGAAAATTAGATCATGGCAGGAACACAGGAAACATCAGGAAAACAGGAAAAACCCGAGTGTTTTCCCGTCTGCATCTTTTGTCCGTTCCTGTTTTCCTGCCCATTTCCTGTTTTCCTGCTAAATGGCTGTCCTGACCTCTGAACCCTGACCTCTGACCTCTCATGCGAGCGCGCCCGGCGCGCTCACATGTTTCGGGCGATCGCCGCCCCGAACTCCGAGCACTTCACTTCCGTCGCCCCGTCCATCAGCCGCGCGAAGTCGTAGGTCACCACCTTCTGGCCGATCGTCTTCTCCACGCCCGCGATGATCAAATCCGCCGCCTCCGTCCACCCCATGTAGCGGAACATCATCTCGCCCGACAGGATCAGCGACCCCGGATTCACCTTGTCGAGGTTGGCGTACTTCGGCGCGGTCCCGTGCGTCGCCTCGAACACCGCGCAGCCCGTGTCATAGTTGATGTTCGCCCCCGGCGCGATCCCGATTCCGCCCACGCACGCCGCCAGCGCGTCCGACACGTAGTCGCCGTTGAGGTTCAAGGTCGCGATCACGTCGTACTCCGCCGGACGCGTCAAAATCTGCTGCAGGAACGCATCCGCGATCACGTCCTTGACGATGAGCTTCCGACCCGTCTTCGGATCCGCCAGCTCGTGCCACGGCCCGCCGACCAGCGCCACCGCACCGAATTCGTCGCGCGCCGTCGCATAGCCCCAGTCCCGGAACGCCCCCTCCGTGAACTTCATGATGTTGCCCTTGTGCACCAAGGTCACGCTCGTGCGCCCGTTGTCCAGCGCATAGCGGATCGCCGCCCGCACCAGCCGGCGCGTACCTTCTTCGGATACCGGCTTGATCCCGATCCCCGAACTGTCCGGAAACCGGATCTTCTTCACGCCCATTTCCTTCGTCAGGAAATCAATGACCTTCTTTACCTCCGGCGTCCCTGCCGCCCACTCGATGCCCGCATAGATGTCTTCCGAGTTCTCGCGGAAAATCACCATGTCGGTCTTCTCCGGGCTCTTCACCGGGCTGGGCACCCCCGTGAACCACCGCACCGGCCGCTGGCACACATACAGATCCAGCTCCTGCCGCAGCGCCACGTTCAAACTCCGGATCCCCCCGCCCACCGGCGTCGTCAGCGGACCCTTGATCGACACCAGGTAGTCGCGGCACGCGGCGAGCGTCTCCGCCGGCAGCCACGTGTTCGGCCCATACACCTCGTTGGCCTTCTCGCCCGCGTAGATTTCCATCCATTCGACTTTGCGCTGGCCGCCATAGGCCTTCTCCACCGCCGCGTTCCACGCCACCATCGCCGCGCGTGTGATGTCCGGCCCCGTTCCGTCGCCCTCGATGAACGGCAGGATCGGCCGGTCCGGCACTTCCAGCCGCCCGTCCGCACCCATCCTGATCGCCTGCCCGTCCGCCGGCACCTTCAATTTGTCCTCGCTCATGTCGTTATCCTTTCTTAAAGCTGGTTTTCCACGCCATGGAAAATGGTGGCCCGAATTTTCCACACCATGGAAAAAAAGTTTCCATGCCGTGGAAAAATGCCACGGAACTTTTCCATAGCGTGGAAAAAAGGTCAAAACAAACCATCCCGCCGAATTCCACGCGCGCCGCCCCCCGTAGTCGAAGAAGGGCGCGGTCCAACCGGATGAAAAAAGAGGACTGACCCCATGGGGAGCCGGAATTGCCTGTTGTGGTTCCGTCTCGGCTTTGATAAAACCCCGACAGAGGAATACCCCATGAGCACCGATCTCGATCAAGCCACATTTTCGGATTTCATCGCCAACGGCCTCGTGCTGGTGGACTTCTGGGCCCCGTGGTGTGGACCCTGCCGCATGCAAATCCCCATCCTCGAAGAGGTCGCCCGCCAGGTGCCCAACGTCAAGATCGGCAAGGTCAACATCGACGACAACGGTGAACTGGCCGTCCGGTTCAGTGTCAACACCATCCCGTACCTGGTCATTTTCAAGAACGGCCTTAAGGTGGCCGATTTTGTCGGCATGCGCCAGGCCAACATCTTGATCGACGCCCTTCAATCCGTGTCCTGACTCCACCCCGATATGCCCCTATTCGAGTTCATCTGCCCACAATGCGGAGACATCTCCGAACAACTGGTCTCCGGCGCCCACAAGCCGGAATGCCCGAATTGCGGCTCGATCAAACTCGAGAAACAACTGTCGGCGTTCACCCCCGCTTCTTCGTCATCGCGCTCCGCCGTCGTGCCCCCCTGCGGTTCCGGCGCCTGTCCCACCCGGGGACAGGGATGTGCCGGCGGCGGATGCCCCTTCTCAGGCTAAACACCCCACAGGAGAACCCACCATGACCAGCCCCCTCGCCGTCATCGCCATCGGAGGCAATTCCCTCATCACCGATAATTCCAAAATGTCCGTCATGGACCAATACCAGGCCGCGGGGGAAACTTCCCACCATATCGCCGCACTCATCGCCGCCGGCTACCGCGTCGTGGTCACCCACGGCAACGGCCCGCAGGTCGGCTTCATTCTGCTGCGCTCGGACCTCGCCAAGGATAAACTCCACCAGGTCCCCCTCGAAAGTTGCGTCGCCGACACCCAGGGCGCCATCGGCTATCAGGTTGGCCAGACCCTCGCCAACGAACTGCACCGCCAAAAGCTTCACAAACCCATCGCCACCGTGGTCACCCAGGTCCTGGTGGACCAGAACGATCCCGCGTTTACCAACCCCACCAAGCCCATCGGACCCTTCTATTCCGAGGAAGACGCCCGGAAACACGAAGCCAAAGACGGCTGGGCCATGAAGGAGGACGCCGGCCGCGGCTGGCGCCGCGTCGTGGCCTCGCCCAAGCCCCTCCAGATCATCGAAGAAGATACCATCCGCCTGCTCCTCGCCAACGATGTCATCGTCATTGCCGTCGGCGGTGGAGGCATCCCGGTCGTCGAAAAGGCAAATGGCGAACTCGAAGGCCGGCCGGCCGTCATCGACAAGGATTTCGCCTCCTGCCTGCTCGCCAAGAACCTCCAGGCCGATCTGTTTATCATTTCGACCGGCGTGGACAAGGTCGCCATCGATTTCAAGAAGCCCACACAGCGCGAACTCGACACCCTGACCCTGGCCGAAGCCGAACAATATCTCGCCGAAGGCCAGTTCCCCGCCGGCAGCATGGGCCCCAAGATCGAGGCCGCCATCGATTTCCTCAAGAACGGCGGCAAGGAAGTCATCATTACCCAACCCCATCTGCTCGAAGAAGCCATCGCCGGCAAGAACGGCACCCACATCGTGCCATGAAATCCAGCCAAGCCCGTCCCGGCCGCGTGTTTGTCATCCGACTCGAACACGGCGACATCTTCCACGAGTGCCTTGAACGCTTCGCCGCCGACCACGGCATCACCCATGCCGTGGTCACGCTCCACGGCGGGGCCGATGTCGGCAGTACGCTCGTCACCGGCCCCGTCGATGGCGGTTCCCCCCCGCCCATCGAGCCCCTGACGGCGACCCTCGACGGCGTTCATGAAGTCGTCGGCACCGGCACCCTCTTCCCCGACGCCAACGGCACCCCCATCCTCCACGTCCACCTCGCCTGCGGCCGCGGCGAAAAGACCATCACCGGCTGCATCCGCACCGGCGTCAAAACCTGGCACGTCCTCGAAGTCGTCCTGACCGAACTGCTCGACTCCACCGCCCGCCGCCTTCCCGACGCGGCCTCCGGCTTCGATCTGCTCGCCCCCGACTAGGGGTCAGTCCGATAATTCATAATAATTGTCCCCCCCCGTATTTCACTCCACGATATCGGCGATGATCTCTCATGGGGCCCGACCCCGACGCGGGCACTCTGACGCCGATACATCCACCCCCACCTCTCCCGGGGCTGGACGTTACGCAATTTGCGTTTTTCATCATCCCCTGTACCCGCTACAGTTCCGCCCATGAAATCCACCCGATCCAAAACGAAAAGCCCATCCGCAGTCTCCCGGTCTTCCCTTCCCCCCGATCCGCCCAGCGCCCACAACTGGGCCACCTCCGACGAAGATGAAATCGCCCGCCGCCGCTGGCGCGCGCAGCAAGAGAAACTCCAAATCACCAATGTGGATGCCCGGTTTCCCATCTATTCCAATTTCCGGGTCCGCTCCGGCAGCGGCATGACCTATCTGGTGGAAGTGCGCGACCTCGCCACGCGCGCCTTTTCCTGCCAATGCATCGACTTTCGCATCAACGGACTCGGCACCTGCAAGCATGTCGAAGCCGTGCTCGATCATCTGCATGCCCGCTTTCGCCGGAAAATGGCCCAGGCGGAAAAAGAGGGGTCCGAGCGCATCGATATCGTGCCCGACCGCGACCATCGTTCCATTCAGGTCGAGCGCGGACTCGACCCATTACCCCGCCCCCTACGGAAGCGCTTCCATGACGACGGAAAGCTGATTGGCGATGACCGGGATGCGGCGCTGGACGCCCTGCGTTCGGCCCGCCTTCCTGCCCTGCGCATTTCCCAGGACGTGGACCCCTGGCTGGAAACCCTGAACCGCATGGAGGAGCGCAAGCGCCTCCGACGCGACTACGAGCAGAAAGTCCAGGCCGGCATCTATCCCGCGCATGAAACCAAGGTCCCCCTCTTTCCCTACCAGCGCGAAGGCATGCTGCATCTCGCCTTCAACGAACGCGCGCTTTTGGCCGATGAAATGGGATTGGGCAAGACCATCCAAGCCATCGCCGCCAGCGCCCTGCTTCACCGCCTGGGACTTGCCCGGCGAGTGCTGATCATTACGCCGGCCTCGCTCAAAACCGAATGGGAAGAGCAAATCCAGCGCTTCACCGACCTGCCCCACCAGATCGTGTTCGGCCTGCGACCCGCCCGACTCAAGGCCTTTTCCGCCGCGCCGTTTTTCACCCTCGTCAATTACGAGCAGATGCTGAACGACGCCCTCGAGGTCAATGCCCGCCTGCAACCCGATGTCATCATTCTCGACGAAGCCCAGCGCATCAAGAACTGGAGCACCAAGACCACCCAGGCCATCAAGCGCCTCCAAAGCCGCTACGCTTTCATTCTGACCGGCACCCCGCTGGAAAACCGCATCGACGAAATCCGTTCGCTGATGGATTACCTCGATCCGTCGCTGCTCGGCCCCCTGTTCCGCTTCAACCGCGACTATTACGAACTGGATGACCGCGGCCGGCCCAGCGGCTATCGCAACCTCGACGGGTTGCGGCAGCGCATCCAGCCCGTCATGATCCGCCGCCTCAAATCCGATGTCGAAACCGAACTGCCCGACCGGACCGACCGCCATTACTTTGTCCCGATGGCGGATTCCCAGTCCGCCGCTTACGAAGACCATGAAAAGGAAGTGGCCCGGCTGGTCAGTCTGGCCAAGCGCCGCCCCCTGACCAAGCAGCAGCAGGACAAACTCATGCGCGAGCTGGCCATGATGCGCATGCTCTGCGATACCACCTATATCCTCGATCCCGAGGACCGCACCTGCCCCAAGCTGGGCGAATTGGAGAAAATCATCGACGAAGCCTGCGCCGAGCCCGATGCCAAGCTCATCATCTTCTCCGAGTGGGAGCGCATGCTGCAACTCGTGAAGGAACTCTGCGAAAAGATGAACATCGGCTACGCCTGGCATACCGGAAGCGTGCCCCAGCGCCGGCGCCGCGCCGAAATCATGGCCTTCAAGGAAGATCCGGCCTGCCGCGTCTTTCTGTCGACCGACTCCGGCGGCGTCGGCCTCAACCTCCAGAACGCCAATATCGTCGTCAATTGCGACCTGCCGTGGAATCCGGCCAAACTCGAGCAACGCATCGCCCGCGCCTGGCGCAAGCACCAGACCCGCCCCGTCACCGTCGTGAATCTGGTATCCCAAAACACCATCGAACACCGCATGCTGGGCACGCTCGCCGCGAAAAAGGAACTCGCGGACGGCCTGCTCGATGGCCGTGCCAACCTCGGCGGGATCAAATTCCGTGGCGGGGCACAGGCCTTCATGGCCCGCTTGCAGCAAATTATGGCCCCGCCCTCGGAGCCCGCCAAGACCCCGGCGCCACCCGCCCTACCCGCCGACCGGTCGGCCGCCTTTGCCGAACGCGCCCGCTCGCAACTCGGAGCTTCGCTGGTCGCCTGCGAAGAGCGCTTCCCGCTCCAAGGCGCGGCCTCCACCCTGTTGGTCATTGTCGACCGCAATGCCGATCTGTGGCGCGAACCGTTGCGTTCGCTGCACGGGGAACTCTTCGGCCCCGGCAAAACCGATCCGCTGGCTCCCGTCGAATTGCAGGTGATCGACCGCTCCACGGCCGCTGCCCTGGAATCCCTCGCCGCCAACGGACTCATCGCCACGACCGTGCGCGCCACCCGTCATCTCCATCCGGCCGATGAAACCACCCCGGTCCCCCTGTCACCGGAAGATCAGCGCGCCCTGGAAGAAGCGATTTCCTCCGCGAACCGAAAACTGAAGGCCGCCCGGCTGCTGCTTGCGGAAGATCTCGGCGATGAAGCCCTGCGCCCCTTCCGCGATTCCGTGCTGCATCTCGGCCAAGCCCTGGCCCTACGTCAACGGCTGCCGGCCCCCGCCACTCTCGAAGACGCCCTCGCCCCCCATCTCCATGCCGCCTGGGCGGACCTCGCCGCCCCCCTGCACGAATGGTTCGATCAATCAACGGCCCCCACCGCCGATCTCATCGACCAACTTACCCGACTGGCCCGATAAATCCTACCGCCCTCTTCCTCTACCGCGGCGCCAGGTCCGAAGACTTCGAAGCCGCTGCGTCCAGGCACATCGCCCGGCGCACCAGGTAATATCCCGCGCCCAGCGCCACAATCACGGCGGCAATGCCAAAAAGCAGGACGGGCTCGATTGTCGCATAGTCCACGATGATCACTTTGCGGGCCACGGCCACCAGCGCCACTAGGAAGACGATTTCGGCGTGCGCCTTGTCCTCCCGCAAGTACGCCTTCATCGTTTCCAGCAGTTCCAGCCCGATCAGCCCCATCATGAACGCCCCGAACAGATCCAGCAAATTATCCAACCCGATAAGAAAGCGCGGCGACTTCATCAACAGGCGGAAAAAGGAACCCGCCACCTCGACCACGGACACCAGCACCACCAGCATCATCAGCAAAAGCAGGGCCCAGACAATGCCCCTCTCGAACAGTTTGAGCACTTTGATCATGACATACGCCTTTTCGTTCGGAAGTTCATTTCAACGCCTGTTGTGTAGCGTTTCCCTTTCATGGCGTCCACCCGGAAGGCACCCGGTTGTTGCCCCCGGTTGTGGACTTGTCAGCCTGACCCCATGGCAAACCATCCCATCCATTCCTCCTGAAAGGCCACGGGGATCGCTTGGCAACGGCAGACGCGGATGGTGTGGCCGGTGCCGCCTTTCATGGGGTCTCGGGCATTCACGTAGAACAAGCCCACCGTCGCGGGCGGCAGCCCGTTTTCCGGTGAGCCGGTCACTTTGAACGTGTCCCGCAGCAGATACCGGACCCTGGCGCCCACGCTCGGCACCTTGTCGCGCTTGGCCAGCATGGAGCCGTAGGCCGGCGATGCGTCCGCCGTGTCCCGCGCGGCGCGTTCTTCCGCCACCTTCGGCAAATCCGCCAGCGTGATCTGGTACGAACGGGACGCCAGCGATTTCTTCCGGTGGCCGTCGTAGGGCAGGACATACTCCAGTCGCGTCGGATCCACGGCCGCCACCCCGCGCGCGAACGCCGCATCCGCCCCCTCCGCGTTGCCGGTCCGGAACCGCGCCGGCGGATAGTCTTCCGCCAGCCGTCGCGCAACCGCCTCCAGCTTTTCCGCGTCAGGCTCCGGCAATTCGCGCGTCCCCTCCAGCAGAATCACCGGCCGCTCAGCTTTGCTCATAATCGTCTGGAACTCTTCCCGGGTCATAACGCCCCAGTTCTAGCCGGTTCGGGCTGCTCAAGGCCATGAAAATGACAGCCCCGTCGCACCCAAACGCAGAAACGCACCTGCCTCCCATCCGTGTTCATCGGTGTACATCCGTGGTGGTCTTCTTTCCGCCGAAAAGGCGAAAACCCCGCTTTTACTCAATAAAAACGGGGTTTTCAAATGGTGAGACGGGTGGGGCTCGAACCCACGACCACAAGCTTAAAAGGCTCGTGCTCTACCGACTGAGCTACCGTCCCGCAATCTCCGGCTCGCGGAAATCTGTCCGCGGTTCTACGCTACCCTACCCGCCCCGCACAAGCAAAAACGGGAGCACAAACCCAAGTACCCAGGAAAGCCGAACGCATGGGATGAATCCCGTTGTGACGATGAACGGGCTGGAGTATTCTGCCCGGCGTCTTCCCAAAGGCCAGCCATGAACGGAGAGAAAAACAGCCGATCTGCCAAGCCGGGCTATTCGTTCGGGACGTTCGGCGGCGTGTTTACGCCGAGCCTGCTGACGATTCTCGGCGTCATCATGTTCCTGCGGTTCAATACCGTGGTGGGTTATGCCGGGCTGTGGAATGCTTTGGTCATTCTCGCCGGTGCCAAAGCCATCACGCTGATCACCGCCCTGTCCATCTCGTCCATTTCGACCAACATGCGGGTCAAGGGCGGCGGGGCCTACTACCTGATCAGCCGGAGCCTCGGCCCGGAATTCGGCGGGGTTATTGCCATCTTCTTTTTCATCGCCCAGGCCGTCGCCGTGACGTTGTATGTCGTCGGCTTCACCGAGGCGATATTCTCCGCGTTCCCGGGCATCTCCCTCCCTTTCCGCCACGTGGCCACCCTCACCAACATCGCAGTTTTTGCCTGTGTCTATATTGGTGCCGGGTGGACGATCCGCGTCCAATACGGCATCCTGGCCGTCCTGGCTCTTTCCATTTTATCGTTCTTCGTCGGCGCGGGCATGGGGTTTTCCCCGGAAATCCTCCGGGCCAATCTTGTGCCCGCCTGGACACCAGATTTTCCGTTTTTTGTGGTCTTCGCCCTGTTCTTCCCGGCCGTCACCGGCATCATGGCCGGCGTCAACATGTCCGGTGACCTCAAGGAGCCCAGCCGGTCGATCCCCAACGGCACGTTGGCTTCAATCGGCGTTGCGGCCCTGATTTATGCGGCCATCGCCATCCTGCTGGCCGCGAGCGTGCCCCGCACCGACCTGCTCGGCGACGGCTTCGTGATGAAGGACCGCGCCTTCTCCGGTGCGCTGATCTACGCCGGCGTGATCGCCGCCACGCTGTCTTCCGCCCTCGGCAGCATGATGGGCGCTCCGCGCATCCTTCAAGCCTTCGCCCGCGACAACATTTTCCGCAGCCTCAAGGGATTCGGGCGTGGCAGCGGTCCTTCCGGCGATCCCCGCCGGGCCATTGTCCTGACCTTCCTGATCTCCCAAACCGGAATCTTTGCCGGGGACCTCGACACCATCGCGCCGATCATCACGATGTTCTTCCTGATGACCTACGGCACCGTCAATTTGGCCTGCTTCTACGAAAGCATCACTCACAACCCCAGTTTCCGCCCCACGTTTCGCCTCAACCACTGGTCCATCGCTCTGCTGGGTGCGGCGGGTTGCCTCGGGGTCATGTTCCTGATCAACGCCCTCTGGGCCTTCGTCGCCATGGTGATGGCCGGGCTGCTCTACTTCCTGATCGCGCGCGCGGAAATCCTGGTGAAGTGGGGCGACCTCGATAGCGGACTCGCCTATCAGCGCGCCCGCAACGCCCTGTTGCGCCTGGAAATGGAGCACTACCACCCCAAGAATTGGCGGCCGTCCATCCTCGCCCTCAGCGGCGGGGCCTACAACCGCATCCATCTCGCTGAGTACGCCTGCTGGCTCACCGAAGACAATGGCATCGTCTCCATCGGACAGGTCATCCGCGGCGACCTCGATGACCTGGTCGCGCGCCAGCGCGAAGCCGAAACCATTCTGCGCAAATTCATTCGCGAACAGGATCTCGACGCCTTTCCCGTCGTGGTGGTGGACGAAAACATCCACGCCGCCGTGCAGGGCCTCTTGCAGTGCCACGGCCTGGGCGGCCTGCGCCCCAACACCCTCCTGCTGGGCTGGAGTCAGGACCCGCAAAAGACCGGCGTGTTTTCCGATCTTCTCTCCCTGGTCAAGCGCATGGGACGCAGCATCGTCGTCGTCGCCAACAAACAGAAAGACAAGGAGGCGCGCACTCCCGTCCCTGACGGCGCCATCAACATCTGGTGGTCCAAGGAGCAAAACGGCGCCTTGATGCTCCTGTTGGCCTACCTGTTGAAGCGCAACCCTGAATGGCGCACCCGCCCCATCCGCATCCTGCGCCCCGTGCCCCCCAAGGCCGACATCCACAACGTCGCGAAGGAAATGCAGGAGATGCTCGCCCTGGCCCGGATCGAGGCTGATCTGGTCGTCATGCCCGCCGAATCCCACATCGAAGCCATTCGCGATGCCATGCAGCCTTCCGCCGTGCTGTTCGCCGGTTTCGAGCCCCCGGACGAAGACACCGACGGAGCCCTCATCTCCTTCCTGCAGCAGACCGTCGACCTCCCCGGCGACATCTTGCTCGTCTACAACGCCGGCGACGTTTCGCTCCAGGCTTGATTGATTCTCGCCAACAGGACCCTGAAGATCCATGAACAAGAAAAACAACAAGCCCGTCCTCGATATTGAAGAGATCACAGGTAAGCCCTAATATATCGTCTCGTTGAGCGCAGGACCGCATTCACCCCAATGCAAGGACGCCACAATGAATAAAACCAAACTGATCGGAATTCTCGTGCTCACCCTGGCGCTTGCGGCCATCATCTTGCAAAACATCGCCCCTGTGCGGGTGCGATTTCTCTGGATGAGCGGAGAGATGCCGGCCGTGCTGCTGCTGCTGCTGACCGCGGCGGGCGGCTTCGTCCTCGGTCTGCTGGCCGCACTGATGGCCAAAGGCCGGAGCCATAAGGGGGCCTAGCATGCCGGCATGGGATCTGGCGCACCACGTCCACCCGCCCATTGTCGTTCGGGAGACTTCCGCCAAACTCGGACTTGTGAGGTGGCCTCCGTCATTTCGGTTGGACTCCCGACAATCCCTGGTGCCATGATCCCATCCCATGACAGCCGACCCTTCAACGAAAGGTGTGGATCAAATCATGAAAAACACCGCCCGGTATGCCGTGGGGATCGATTTCGGTGGAACCTTTGTCAAGCTGGCGCTGGTGGATGACGCCGGCACCATCCATGCGCGTAGGAAGATCCCGACCGCCGACCTGCCCGACCAGGCCGCCTGGCTCGACGCCATGGCCCAAGGGGTGAGCGAACTGGCCGCCGAAAGCCCGGAAAACCCGCCGATGACCCTCGCCGGCGTAGGCATCGGCGTTCCGGGTTTCGTGGATCATCGGCGGGGCTTCATCCACGACCTGCCCAACGTGCCCGGATGGACAGGCGTTCCGCTGGCCAGCCGGATGGAAGATCGAGTCCAACTTCCGGTGATGGTGGACAACGATGTCAACGCCATGGCCACCGGCGAGTGCATTCATGGCGCCGGGCGGGCCTATCAGCACGTCGTGTTCCTGACCCTGGGCACGGGCGTGGGCGGCGCCCTGCTGCTGCACAACCGCATCTATCGCGGCGCCCGCTCCATGGCGGGCGAAATCGGCCACATGACCATCGACCTGCACGGAATCCAAACCCCCACCGGCCAAGGTGGACTGGAGCAGTATGTCGGTAACCAGCGCATCGTCGAACGCGCCCTCCGCTACCTGGATCAAGGCCGCCCCTCCCTCCTCGACACCCTCTGTCACGGCGACCGAACCGCCATCGGTCCGCAGATGATCGAACAGGCCGCCGAGCAGGGCGATGAACTGTCCATCGCCGTCTATGACGAAGTCGCCGATTGTCTCGCCGCCGGACTGTCCTCCGTGGCATACCTTCTCCAGCCGCAAGCCTTCATCATCGGCGGGGGCGTCGGACAGAGTGGTCCCATCCTCTATGGACCCCTGCGAAAACACCTGCGCGAGCGCCTCAGCCCGTTCTTTGCCGATTACATCGTTATCAAGAAGGCCTCGCTTGGTAACGACGCCGGCGTCATCGGCGCCGCCACCCTCATGCTTCAAGATTGATCCGACAAGCCCTTGCGGGTGCGGAAAGGGCCGACAACCACCGCGCTGTCCCAGAGCCGCAGTCTCTTGGATGTTGTGACTCTTGGATCGATTGTTCGTCATTCGTGCGGCGAGCTTCTTTCGTGCTTGGGTCTTTTGTCATTCGTCATTGCTCATTGCGCGACCCTCGCTATGCCAGCAAGCGCCCTGGCACCCGAATGCTTCCGGAAGTGGGTTGCACCCCATCCAGCGCTCCTCCGCTTCGGGAATGTCGCCGCTTCGGGGATTGCGACCCGCGCGGTTTGGGTGTATCAAACCGCACACATGCCCTTTCCCCATCCATCCGACACCATCGCCGCCGTCGCGACCGCTCCCGGCGAGGCCGCCATCGCCATCGTGCGCGTTTCGGGCCCCGACACCTATCGCCTCGCCGACCGCCTGTTTCGTTGTCACCCTCCCCTCCCTTCTGCACGCCAACCCGGCACTTTCCTCCATGGACAAGTCGTTCATCCAAATTCCAACGAGATCCTGGACGATGCCCTTTTGCTGGTTTTTCGAGCCCCGCACTCCTACACCGGCGAAGATTCCGTCGAAATCCAATGCCACGGCGGTTCCCAAGCCGCCCTCCGCATTCTCTCGGCCCTTCTGTCCGCCGGCGCCCGCCAAGCCGAGCCCGGTGAATTCACTAAACGGGCCTTTTTGAACGGCAAAATGGACCTCACTCAAGCCGAAGCCGTAGCGGATTTGATCCATGCCCGGTCCGAACGTGCCGCCCGCCTCGCCACCGCCCAGCTCGACGATGCCCTTGGACGCCGGATCCGTGCCCTTTACGACGACCTGCTGGCCCTCTGCGCCGACATCGAGGCCATGCTCGATTTTCCGGATGATGAACTGCCCCAATCGGTTCCGAGCGAACTGGCCGGGCGGATGGCTCCCATCAACCTGGGGATTCAGTCGTTGCTAGACACCTGGCACGAGGGCCATGTCCTACGCGACGGCGCCCGGGTGGTCATTGCCGGTGCCCCCAATACTGGAAAATCAACACTCCTAAACCTCCTCGCCGGCCGAAACCGCGCCATTGTCTCGCCCTACCCCGGCACCACTCGCGACACCATCGAGGAGTTTGTGACTCTCCACGGAATTCCCATGCATCTGATCGATACCGCCGGACTCCGCGACGCCCCGTGCGAAATTGAAAAAGAAGGCATACGCCGAACCCGCCACGCCCTATCCCATGCCGACCTAACCCTATGCCTTGTCGACGCCTCCAAGCCCCTTTCCAGACCCGAAATCGATTTCATCAACTCGCATGATCCCCGAAAAATCATCGTAATCGGCACCAAAATCGATCTTGGGCGCCTTTTGGATGAAACATTGATTCCAAAAACTGATTATTTGCCCGTTTCGCTTAAAATTGACCCTCCAATTACCCAAATTTCTTCAAAAATAGTCCAAAGAGTCTTTCCGGAATCCTCTGAAAGCGATCACGGCGACTTTGCCATATCTGAAAGGCATCAGAAATCACTTCTTATTGCAATGGATGAGGTTAATATGGCTGAAAATTGCCTAAAATCCGGTTCGGAAGCTCAGTTTTTGCCCGCCTCGACTCATTCCAGGTCTGCCTTGGAACAAATCGGCCAAATTTTCGGAAAAAACTGCCCGGAAGAGGTGCTGGATGCCATTTTTTCAAGGTTTTGTGTTGGTAAATAGCCTCAATCATCACTCACTACCACCATTTTATGTGATTGATTTCACAATATATTAAGCCATTCCTTTGTTTCATTATTCCATCAATCCGCATCCGCGCTCCCACTCCCCCACCCCATGTATTCCTTCGATGTCATCGTGATCGGTGCCGGGCATGCCGGATGCGAGGCAGCGCTGGTCGCCGCCCGCCTCGGAGCCCGAACCGCCTTGGTCACCATGGATCTCCTGGCCGTGGCCCGGATGTCCTGCAATCCCTCTATTGGCGGGATCGCCAAATCTCACATGATCTTCGAACTCGATGCCCTCGGCGGAGAAATGGCCCTGAACACCGATTGCACTGGAATTCAATTCCGGGTCCTGAATCGCCGCAAAGGCCCGGCGGTACGCGCCAATCGGGTGCAATGCGACAAACCCGCTTATTCCGCGCGAATGCTATCCGTGCTGCAAGCCCAAGAGAATTTGTTCCTTATCCAAGACCAGGTGGAATCTCTTCAGATTCGAAATGACCGGGTTTCGGGAGTATTTGGCCGTCGATCAGGTCTCATCGAGTCCAAATCTGTAATTCTGACCGCCGGAACGTTCCTGCGTGGAAAGATTTTCGTCGGTAAGCAAGTGGTCTCCGGTGGTCGCCTTAATGAGCCTTCAGAGGATCAACTCAGTCTTCAACTCCAAGGCATGGGGTTCCGGATGAAGCGACTCAAAACTGGTACGCCCCCACGGCTCAGACAAACCAGTATAGACTACGATCGAATGTCGATTCAACCCGGCGAAGAACCCCCGCCATTTTTCAGCTGGCGATGCCGGACAAACCGCGAATTGTTCCACGTGGAACAATCCCGCGCCGTCCCTGATTCCAATTACGTGATCGATCCCGATTTGTCCAGGGATGTTCCACGTGGAACAATCGACCTTCCTCCGTTTGCGCCTTGGACTCCCGGAACGGACCAAATACCATGCTGGCTCACGCATACCAATGCCCGCACGATCGAAATCATCCAGTCTAACCTCAACGATTCAGCGCTGTATGGCGGTCTCATCGAAGGAACCGGGGTCCGCTATTGTCCGTCCATTGAAGACAAGGTGGTCAAATTCGCACATCACACCGATCATCATGTTTTCGTTGAGCCGGAAGGTCGCAACGTACCGGAGGTGTATCCCAACGGAACCTCCAACAGCCTTCCGTTGGAGGTCCAGCGCGAGATGATCCACTCCATCCCGGGTCTGGAACGGGCTGAGTTTCTCGCACCCGGCTATGCCATCGAATACGACTACTTCGATCCCACGCAGTTATCCCACACCCTGGAAACCAAGCGGGTAGGGGGGCTGTATTTTGCCGGGCAGATCAACGGAACCACCGGCTACGAGGAAGCGGCCGCCCAGGGCTTCATGGCCGGCGCCAATGCGGCTTTTCAACTGTTGAACAGGTCCTCACTGATTCTCAAGCGCCACGAAGCCTATATCGGGGTCCTAATCGATGATCTGGTCACAAAAGGTACCGATGAACCGTACCGGATGTTTACCTCCCGGGCGGAGTACCGCCTACTGCTTCGACAGGATAACGCACCATTCCGGCTCGCCAATATGGCGGCAGTGATCGGAATTGTCCCCGCCGCCCGCCAACAGCAAGTCCAGGAAAGGCATCAGACCATTCATGCTGAAATCGAACGCTTGAATCAAATCATTCACAATGGACGACCATTGGCCCAGTTGCTCAAGCGCCCGGACATGGAGTACAACCGCTTGCCAGGGCGTCGCGAAAACCTGCCCCAGGAAGTCATCGAACAAGTGGAATTTGAACTGACCTATGCGGGGTATATCGAGCGGGAACTTCGCCAACTGGATAAGTCCGAACAAGTCGCCCGCCAGCGAATACCCGACCACATGGACTACCATTCCATCCGCGCCCTACGCTACGAATCCAGAGAAAAACTCTCCGCCATCCGCCCCCGCGACCTTGCCCAAGCCAGCCGCATCTCCGGCATCACCCCCGCCGACATCTCCATCCTTTCCGTCTGGCTCAAAACACACGGGGTCAGTCCCGGTATTTAATCATTGACATCTTTCGATCAGTTGGGGAAAGAATCCCATCATGGCGCGAAAACCAAGAATTGAATATCCAGGGGCTGTCTATCACATCATGAGCCGTGGCAACCGCGGCGAAGACATATTCCGTGACGATCAAGATCGCCATTCATTTTTGGATACGCTGTCTGAAGCCTGCGACCGGTGCGGCTGGTTGATCCACGCCTACGCGTTGATGAACAACCACTATCACCTACTGCTGGAAACACCGGAATCCAACATGGTCGTTGGAATGCACTGGCTGCAGGGCACATACACACGGCGGTTCAACGTGCGACATCATCTGCGCGGCCATGTGCTTCAAGGCCGCTACAAGGCACTGGTGGTGGAAGCCGATCGGGGAAACTACTTTTCACAGGCGGCAAACTACATTCATCTGAACCCGGTCAGATCCGGCTTGATTCGCGATCCGCAAGGCGCACTGACCCAGTATTCATGGAGCAGTCTGCCGGCATATCTGCATTCCCAGCCACGTCCACCATGGCTGGTAGCCCAACGCACGCTCGGAAATCTGGGGCTGGAGGATAATGACAGAGGTCTTTCTCTATATGGCGAGCATCTGCGCAAGTTGGCGGTGCATATTCTGCAACAAACTTTGAGTGAGGAAGATAAAAAAGCCTGGAGTGAATTGACCAGCGGGTGGTGTTTAGGCGGGGAGGCCTTTCGGGAGCGCATGAAAAAGCATGCCAGCGAGCAAATTGCCCTTCATGACCGACGATCCTACGCCGGGGAAGCAGCCCTGTTTCATGATCAGGTGGCCGCCGAAGGAATGGTGCAGGAAGCCATGCACAGGCTGGGAATCAGCGAAGAGCACCTGGACTATATGCGAAAAGGCGACGTGCGCAAGCAGGTGCTGGCATGGTGGGTGCGTAGATCGAGTTGCGTTCGGAACGATTGGATCGCCTCCCGGCTTAAAATGGGGAGGGGCTCAAATCTGTCGCGCATGGTCCGCCAGGTAGAGATGGCGACCTCGGGGGCGGCGAGCCGGATGAAAGAAATGATTAAAAAAGAGGACTGACCCCAGGGCGGAGGAGATGAAGGGCCAGTTGGGCGGAGGGGCCGGCGGCCATGGCCCATCTGGGGGGGAAGGTGGACGGGTTGGCCAAGTGACGGTTGAGGTTGGCGAGATGTTCCGGCGGCGGGAGGTGTTTTTGAGCACGCCGGGCCGCCCATCGCCAATCCGGGTCCGCACCAGGCAAACCGGCTGCCGTTTCGATGGCTTTTGTTGCCAAATAGTGGTTGTACGGCACGGAACCGACGGTTGATGCAAAGACGCCCTGTTCGTCCTGGGTCCTAAGCAGATGCCAGATACCGGAGCGGATCGCTATTGCCCCGGAACTCTCGAGGGGATTGGAATCGGAATGGATCAGGGCCAAAACAGCCAGCGCCGTCACACCGGTATCGTATCGGGAAGGCTGGTTATCAACCGCCGCCGACCAAGCGCCATCGGTTCGTTGGGCCGCCATGAGGATCTCGATGGGAGATTGGTCGACTGAGACAGCGTATTCTTTTCTTGGGTAATGGATTAAATATACCGCCAGCAGCAAGGCCAACGCTGCCGCCACTTTTGCGATCTGGCCTAAGATCGAGTGGCGAACCGTCTCCTGCGAGGCAAGGTGGGACATGATGTTTTGAGTGAACTGGGCGGAGGGTTCGGGCGCGGGCAGGCAGCGCAGTTGTTGGCAGAGGTGGGCAAATGGCGGATGGTTGAGGGGATCAGCGGGAGGTTTCATTGTAGATCTCCTGCAGGAAGGCCAAGGCATTGAAGACGCGGGATTTGACGGTGCCGACGGGAATGCGGAGGATGGATGCGATTTCGTCGTAGCCCAAGCCCTGGTGGACGGCGAGAACCAGGGTCTCGCGAAGTTTCGGGGTGAGGCGTTCGAGGGCATCGTGGATATCGAGTTTTCGGTGAAGGCGCTGCATTCCGCCATCGGTGGCGGAGGGGCTTTCCTCGCGGTAGCGTTCGGCAAAGAGTCGGAACCGATTCTGCCTGCGAATGTGGTCGAGCCAGGCATGGCGTGCCAAGGTATAGAGAAAGGTGGTGAACTTGGCGCGGGGCTTGTATTTGTTTCGATAGTTCCATAGTCGCAAAAAGGTTTCCTGGGCGAGATCCTCGGCTTGAGTGAAAGCGCCCATGCGTGCAAAAAAGTTCAGGAGGGGTCGTTGATGGCGTTCGACCAGGAGGCGGAAGGCGTCGGGGGAACCGTTCCGGACCTGCGCCATCAGGGCAATATCGTCGTCGGGGGGCTGGATGGGATCGGTCATGGGTGGGGCATTGTTGAACGATAGGAGATGAAATGAAAAGAAATTTGGCTATTGAAGGAAGCGGTTGAACCGGAGATGGGCATTTGGCGTTTGAAGGGGTATTATGGTTTGTTGAAAGGAAGAAGCGAATGAAGACATCAGGGATTTGGCTGATTTTGATGGGTCTTTGGGCTGGGACAGCGTTGGGGTTGCCGGCGGAATTGGAGGAGGAAGCGCGGTCGGCGATGGGACGGGGGGGGGAATGGCTGGCGGCGCAGCAGCAGGCGGGAGGCCACTGGGCGATGCCAGAATCGCCGGCGATGACGGGGCTGGCCATTTGGGCGCTGCAGCAGACGGATGCGGAGCGCTTTGAGCCGGCGATCAACCGGGGCATGGTATTCATTCTGACCAACGTCCGGGAGGATGGCTCGATCTGGCGGACGCCATCGATGCAGCGGCGGGGCGGGGGGCTGATGAACTACAACACGGCCATCTGCATGTCGGCGCTGCATGCGCTGGGGCGTCCGGAGCTGGTGCCGGTGGTCCAGAACGCACGCCGCTTTCTGGCCGGCATGCAGCATTTGGAATCCGATGCCTTCCGAGGGGGGATGGGCTACGACGCAGACACGGACCGGGCATATGCGGATTTGTCGAACAGCTACATTGCCTACGAGGCGATGCGACTGACGCAAGACGTGGAAGACCTGCGGACGGCGGGAGATCCGCGGGTCGATCTGGACTGGGGGGCGGTGCAGGAATTCCTGGCGCAGATTCAGAATCTGTCCAGCGTGAACACGAACCTCTGGAGAAGCGACCGGGACGAGGATCAGGGGGGCTTTGCCTATTCGCCGGGGATGGGCGCCTCGGTGACCAATGCGGAGGGGCGCGTGATGCTGCGATCCTATGGCAGCATGACTTACGCCGGCTTGCTCTCGCTGATCTACGCGGAGGTGGATGAGCAGGATGAGCGAGTGCAATCGGCCCGGGACTGGGCGATCCGGCACTGGTCGCTGGACGAAAATCCGGGGATGGGCCAAGAAGGGCTCTACTACTTTTTCAATGTGCTGACCAAAAGCCTGAAAGCGATGGGCGACGATGTCCTGACGGGGCCGGACGGCCGCGAGGTTTCGTGGCGTGAAGAAGTCGTGCGGCGGCTTCTGGACCTGCAGAAACCGGATGGATTCTGGGCGAACGAGAACAACCGGTGGTGGGAAGCGGATCCGAATCTGGTGACATCATATACGCTGCTGGCGCTGGCGACCGCTCTTGAATAAGAGGACCACCGGATAACGGTTCGGGGGTGAATGAGCCCGGCCGAAACCTGGTGGTGGCCGGCACGTGGACGTTCTGAACGGGCGGCGGGGCGCGACGGTCAGAACTGGTTGAGGAAGGCTTCCAGTTCGGCGTTGCCGGGGGCGCCGGGGGTGAACCAGGACTTGTCGGTGTGTCCGCCTTCAAGGATCGCGAACACTTTGGGAGAGGCGGCGGCGCCGTGGAGGATGCGTCCGCTCTGGAAGGGGACAACATCATCCTGGATGCTGTGTCCGAAGAGCTTGGGCATGCCCTCGAGGGTGGCGACCTTGGCGGCGGAGTCGTAGGAAACCGAGAGAAGCCGATGGATGGGGAGATCCGGATACCAGCGGCGGGCGATATCGGCGACAGAGGCAAACCCGCCTTCGATCACGAGGCCGGCGGCGGGGCGATCGGTGGCGAGTTGGGCGGCGATGGCGCCGCCGAGGGAGAGGCCGTAGACGAGGATGGGCAGACGCCGCGACAGGGTGGCGGCGGCATCAAAGGCGGCGCGGGCGTCATCATACAGGCCACGCTCCGAGGGACGGCCGGTGCTGCGTCCGTATCCCCGATAATCCCAGAGGAAGACATTGAATTGGCGTTGGTGGAAATCGGGGGCGTAGTGGACGCAGGTGCCGATGTTGCCGGAGTTGCCGTGGCAGAATACAACGGTGCCGCGGGGGCGGTTGGCGGGAATCCACCAACCGTGAAGGGACGTGCCGTCGGAGGCGACAAAGGTGACATCTTGAAAGCGAAGCTGGAATTGGGCAGGGGTGGTCGCGATGTCGCGGCTGGGGGCGTAGAGCTTGGAACGCTCGAACTGACGAAAATAGATCCAGCCGGCGACGACGGCGGAAAGCAGCAGGAAGAGGATGGCGAGGAAAAAACTTTTCATCGGGCGCTATACTTCCAGTATTTTGGGGAAGGTAGCGAGGATTTTACATCCCTGGGAAGTGACGACAACGGTATCTTCGATGCGGACGCCGCCCAATCCGGGCAAATAGAGGCCAGGCTCGACGGTCAGAACATTTCCGGCGGAAAGGCGGCCGGGTTGATTCCGCAGGCCGGGGGATTCGTGCACCTCGAGTCCGATGCCGTGGCCCACGCTATGGATGAAGCCGGATTCGCGTCCGGGTGGAGCCAGGCGGGTTTCATAACCGGCGCGAGAGAAGAAGTCCTCGACCGCGCGCTGGACGGCACGGGATTCGACGCCGGGGCGCACCATGGACAGGGCGAGCTTCTGGGCGGCCAAGACGGTGCGGTACAACCGGCGGAGGTCGGGATCGGCGGGGCCGCGCGCAACGGTGCGGGTGATATCGCCCCAATAGCCGGTACGCTTATCCCGGGGAAAGATATCCAGGACGATGGGCACATGGGCCCGAAGCGGGCCGGAGCCTTCATCATGAGGCCGGGCCCCCTGGGGACCGATGGCGACGATGGTCCCTTGGGCGGTGCAGCCGCGAGACAGAAGCGTCTGTTCGATGAGATTCCGAACGGAGTCGGCGGTCAGGGTCCGGCGGTTGGATTTCAGTGTTCCGTTGGGGGCGATCTCGGCGCCGCGGATGGCGGAGATGGCGGCGCGCATGGCGGCGACGGCGGCGCGCTGGGAACGGGTGATGAGGGCGATTTCGCGAGGGGATTTGATGGTGCGGGTGGGAAATGCCGGTGTGGTCGAGAGGCTCACGCGCACGTCGTTGGCTTCGATGGCCCGGGCGATGGCGAGCGGGAACCACGGGCCCACTTCGATTTCGGTGCGACGGAGCTGTCGAAGCAGCGCCAGGATCTGGTCGGCGATCGAGCGGGGGCGATTGGGGGAGTCGGGGAACAAATCGGCGGGGGTATGCAGACAGGCGGTTGGGCAGGAGTTGCGGGCCCGTGCCGCCTCCAGGGACGACACCAGCAGATGCCGGCGGGAGCTCTCCAGGACCAGGACAAACGGGTCGGTGGCGGCAAAGCCGGTGGCATAGCGAATATCGCTTTCATCCATGCCGGGTGCGATCAAAACGCGGAGGACTGTTGATTTCTTCATAATTTCGCGAATCCGGCCCTGAAGCGGGCTTGTTAACAAGCCACAATCCAAGGGGTTAGGGTCTCTTGACAAGAGAGTGATGGGCTGTCAAGGGAAGGGGATGAAAAGCAGAAAATAATTTGATATCCACCTTATATAGTCTTCAGATGGATTTAATCAACCATATATTGTGGCCTCACAACAAAAACAGAAGAACAATGTAGGGATTAGTAGCGTGCGAAGCCACGCTGCAATCCCGGGTTGAACA
>CAYNSH010000041.1:0-30960 GCA_964399775.1 uncultured Verrucomicrobiota bacterium | reverse complement strand
GACATCCGCAACATGCTCGTTCATTGGCGCGTTGGCCTTCCTGTGCGCTGGTTTGGTGTGCGCCCTGCCTACCGTTGTGCTGGCTCAACTTTCTCCGCCCAGTTATACGCGGCACCCAACCTACGAGTCGTTTGCCCTCTCCCGGCCGGAAATGGCGGAGTTGGATGGTGATGGAAACACCCAGTACAAGCCAGGCTATGACCCAGCCGAGGATTGGGATGGCGATGGATTGACGAATGAAGAGGAGTGGGACGGGTGGGTTTCCACAATCAACGGTGTGGATTATTATTTCGGCTGGAATTCTGCCACGGCGGCCCCATTCCCACCCGCCAACGTTCTACCCGGGCCCTCCTTGACCCGGGTCGATTCCAACGGCGATGGCGTTTCGGATTGGCTGAAGAGGGAGACGAAAACCAATCCATTTGCCAGTGATACCGATGGTGACGGTATCCCGGATGCCTGGGAAATCCGGACGGGGCTGAACCCGCGGGATGATGGGTCGGTTGACCCGTTGAATGCCCCCCATGCGGACCCGGACGGAGATGGTTTGACTAATCTGGAAGAATGCTTGGGGCCTGGCAGAACTTCCTTCCCATCATTGCCGCACGCCACGGCTGCGAACCCGCTGACTCTTCCCGAATTCGGCCAACCAGGTGCCAACTATACTCTGCCTTTGAATTTCGATTCGACCGGCGACAACTTGATTGACTCCTTCAAGTACCAATGGGGTTCGCTGGATCCTTTTCAGTGGGACGATCCGAATGCCGATCCGGATATGGATGGCCTGACTACCTTCCGCGAACAATGTATCCACCCTCTTCTGGGGAGATTTTGGCAGGGGAATAGCATTCCGGCCGCGCCGGGAGGGGTCCCTGGCGATTGGATATCTGTTGATGGCTATACTGTGGCCGCGGAGCGCCGTATGCTGGTTGCTCCGGGCTACATGAACCGCGCGAACTTCGACACCGTCGGCGACAACGAGTTGGTGCCGGGCGACGTACAGTGGGGGCATCCGGTCACTCGTTTCAGCATTTATCCTCTCAACTCTGCCGACCCCAATTCGGCCGTTCAGCGCTGGACCAATCCAAACAATGCACGATCCGCAGGGGACTATTTGCCTGACGGTTGGTTGGTGGAACACGGGTTGAATCCTTTGGACCAATCGCTGGTTACGCTACAGGGGTTTATCAATCCCAGCGGTCCGCTCGGCGATCCCGATGGCGACGGGCTGCTGAACATCGAGGAATACTACGGGCAAGATGGCTATCGCATCGACTATAGAACCGGCACCGGCGATGAAACCAGCCCCTGGATCACGCGGGTGGTCAATCGGCGTGTTGACGAACTGTTCGGGGCATCCATGGGCCAGCAATCCGATCCCCCCGTCGGCAGCGAGCGGGCCTATCAGTCGCCCAACAATTATCTGGGTATTTACGACACCGCCTATACAACTAGTTTTGATCCCGAACAACTCCCGGGCTTTTTCGATGCGGCAGCCTTTGACGCGGGCGAATATCGCCCCATTCCCGGTGCGCCCCCGCCTCCGCCTTTGCGCGACTTCAATGATGGACTGCCGGATGTATTCAATCCTTTTGCAACAACCGTCGCCGGATTTCTGTTCGAGGATGTCGGCCTGACGGGGTTCTACGAGCCTGGCGTGGACCACTTGTGGTTTGACGTGGACGGAGACGGTGAATACACCGATGGTGTGGATATCCTGCTGAGCGCTGTGCCCCCCCCCCTTGACGGCACCCCGGGGATCGATATTACCGCCAATGTACCCTACAAATGGCCGATGCCGGGTCGCGACACGGATGACGATGGCCTGCCGGATTCCCTTGAGATTCAGGCTGATATTGAGGTGGGCAAGGTGCCCAGCAGTCCGGTCCATCCCAGCGATCCATTTACGCCGCGATCGGCGTTGGTGACGTCCGAGGCCGGGTTCCGCGTGCCGAATCCCGATCTAGTCGAAAAGGGCCGGCGCCTGTTCAGCCGGGACTTTACGGTCGAGACATGGGTGTTCCTTACGGATCAGGGGAACCTGCTCTACAATGGCGCATTCATCCAAGGCTCGGTGGTTATCGGGCCGTTTCGCCGTGCTGGCTACCAGCTTGGCGTGAGCAATTCCGTGCCCTTCATTGGATTCCAGACCTTGGGCGGCAAGCGGTACCAGGTCAATTCGGGGGGGCGGATTCCCAAGGGCCAGTGGGTACACCTGGCCGGCGTCTTCGATCACGCGCAAAATTACCTGAGTCTCTACGTGGACGGATTGCTGGAGCAATCCTTGCAGGTGCTCGAAGAAAGCGCCGCCGAGATTGGGGTCAAGGAAGGCGGGGAGCTGGTTTTGGGCGTTAACCACGCCTTGCCGGCCCAAATCGGCGTGACGGCGGCGTCTTTCATCAATAACGTATGGCTGGACGAGGTGCGGATCTGGGGAGTGCCGCGAACGTCGGCAGACGTGGCCGCCAACATGGGGCAGTTGATCGACCCGTTCCAGAACTCGTCGGCCGACATGTATGAGACTGAACTCCGGAATGCTTTGTTTGCGTACTTCACGTTCGATGATGGTGGACTGCAAGCACTGGATTATACCCGCCGCGCACGGACGAGTTTGCTGGGGTATGACTATCCGGCAGATGAAGGCGTGGTGGGCGCACCTGGATTGGAATACCTCTATCTGGATCGCGGCTACGGCATTGACAGCGATGACTTGACCCAATTGAAAGCACCAGCCTTCGATTCCTTCCGGTTCGATGCAAACCGGGTAGCGCCTGTGCTGGGCATGATCGACGGCGAGCGAGGTGCGTTCGATTCCGTCGGCGACGGCTTGCCCGACGCCTGGAAGCTGATCCACGAAATGAATCCGTTCAAGATCAGCACTCCGGATCATGTGCAAATCGCCCATTACGATCCGGCTTGGGCCGTGGGCGATGGGCCCGAACCGGATGCCACCCGCGACCACGACGGTGACGGCCTCAATGCCCTCTACGAATACTGGTCGCGCACCAACCCGCGCAAGTCCGACACGGATTCGGACGGCATTCCCGATGGAGATGAAGATTTCGACGGCGACGGCATCCCAAACCGCATCGAGCAAATGATGGGTTCTCGCCCCGATTTGGTGGACACGGACGATGACGGCACGACGGACGCGGAGCACTTTGCGGGCGGAACATCGCCGATCAATTCCCTCAGCCCGCTCAAAGAAAGACTCCTACGATTTGATGGCAATCCCGGCAGCTTCTTGCTGATTCCCGAGCGGCCGGAATTGCGCCTGAACAACTGGACGATCGAGGCAAAGGTATTGCCGGCCAGCTTCGACGATTTTGCAGATGGGCAGGGCGCATCGATCGTGCGGCGCGCCGTTCAGCAAACGGCAAACGGCCTTTGGGCCACCACCTTTGAACTTCGCGTTGTCAAGGTGGGGACCAATCTGACGGCGGAGGCGCGGTATATCTATGTCGACAACAATGGCAATGGCGTTATTGTCCCGATCCGGGGCAGTGTGACCAACGAGGCGGCTCGCATTCCGTGGAACAATAATCAGAACGATTGGTATCCCTCCACAGCTCTCGTCCATTTGGCAGCCACCTACAACGACGAGACGGGCGCGATGCGCCTATACGTCAACGGTGCGATGGTAGCTTCCGACCAGCTTGCCATAAGCCGACCGCCCATCAGCGGGCGCGGCCCGATTCTGCATACCCGCGTAGGCGAAGGGTTCCGCGGCATCGTAGATGACATTCGCTTGTGGAACACCGCGCGTTCCGTTGCGGATATTCGCGCCACAAAGGATACGCCCTTGGCCGGAAACGAAGACAATCTGGTGGCGTACTTCCGGCTGGACGATGGGGGCTGGGCGGCGCATTCCTATGCGCCCGCCGTGGCCGGCATCCAGGCGGCACCGCCCGGCAGCCCCTCGGTCGGTGCCCGCTATATCGTGGATGCTCCGGCGGCAGGCGATTGGACGGGCCAAGAAGGGAACATTGCGACCTACCATGAAGCCGGAGCGTGGATATTCGAGTCCGTTGGCAACGGGGTCCGGGTCTTTGTGGACCCGCTTGGGGATTACGAGTACGACGCCACGGCCAACGTCTGGACGGCCGTCGCCACGCTTGCCAATCCCGATCCGGCGATCATCCGTTCGGTTCGTCAAGTTGGCGCTCCTGCCGTACCCATAGAAGGGGACACGTGGAGCGCGGGCGGCAATATCTTCATTCGAGAAAGCGGCCAGACGTACAGCCGTCCGGCCCCGGCGCGGCTTTTCGTCGAGGGAGCGATGGTTGGGGCGGCCAACGATGGCGATTTCGCCTGGTGGGTCAGCCGCCGCGAGTTTTATCGGGCCAATGCGGCATTGCAGTGGCGGCGCTGGGGCCAGACCGTGCAATGGCTGGCCGATGCCCGCTGGGCGGTCGAGGACGTTTTCCCCGTTCCCGGTGACCTTCCCCCATCGGCCAATGTCGGCGACGTGTACTTTGTGGAGGCCCCCGCGTCGTTCCATATCTGGAACGGCACGGATTGGGAGGATTTCGCGATCAACGATGGCGATCGGTTCCTGAATGTCGGCGACCAAACCGTTTACGACTGGAATACGCCGGTTCCGGGCCTCAACCCCATCGCAGATGCCACTACCGATGGCGGGAACCTCTATATCAAGTTGCTGGATCGAGGCGTGTCATTCCGGTCAGATGGGGCCGAGTGGCGCCGCTGGGGATTTGTTCCAACCTCTGAGGATTTCACCACCACCAAGAATTGGATGAGCCAGTGGGACCGCGGCGCGGTTCTGTCCGGCGCGGGCTTCTTCTTTGCCCGGAGCGATGTCAAGATCGTGGTCGTGGAAGGCGACTGCAATGAAGATGGAATTCCGGATTCCTGGTATCTCGAATATGGATTTGATCCCTGCGGGCCTTCGATCGCCAACGAAGATCCCGACGGCGATGGGCTGAGCAACTACTGGGAATACATACTGGGGGGCAACCCGAACAACCCGTACTCGTTGGATTCGACCGGCGAATTGTCCGATGGGGAGTATGATTCGGATCATGACGGGTTGTCGAATCTGGATGAGATCCTCATTTTCGGGACCGACCCATCTCTTTGGGACACGGACGACGATGGCTACGGCGACGGCGCGGAGATCTTCCAGGACCAGCCCAATCCGGCGGACGACTATGGCGTCGCCAATCAAATCAGTAGTCCGCTGCATTCGCGCAGCCCCCTGATCCAGCGCAGCTTGGTGGCACGCGGACGCAGCCTGGAGGCTCCCTTTAGCGAGCGGTTTGCATTTTTGGAAACGGATGTGGCCGGGGAAATCCAAGTGACCATCACCGGGCCCGCGGACGGATTCAGCAGTCCGCAGCGCTTCATCGAACTGTCCGCGACCGTTGAGAGCGAAGACCCCCTGCAGACGGTTCAGGTCTTTGTGAATGAGCAAATGATCTTGAACCTGGGGCCCGTGGATCAGTTTACCCGGACCATCATCATCAATTCGGGCGAAAATGCGATACGGGTTGAGGCCACCGACGTGGCCGGGGTTGGGGGCAGCGACAGCATTACGGTGACCGGGGCATTTGATCCTGCCGACATTCGCGTGACGCAGACGTGGGATGTGCCAGGGGATCTTGATACGTGGCTGGTGGATCCCGAACGCCGCCATCGCGGCTGGACCATGGGTGGCCCCGGCTATCCCGAGAGCGTGGAGGAACAGATCCCCGGCTCGATGTTGGACATTGATGACATCATGGGAACGGGGCCCGAAAATGTTACGCTGATCGCCGGGAACGGAATTGCCGGCGAATACGAAGTATGGATGAACAACTTCAGCCATCGCAACAATCCGATGTCGACGGTCCGGGTGTTGGTGAAAGAAGGCCAGGATGGCCAGCAGTTCGTGGAGTTCGGTCCGCGCAACATGCCGGTAGCGGATGGCAACGGCACCAATCCAGAGGCTTGGTGGAAGGTCACCACCATTACATGGCCTGCCGGCACCATGGATCCGCCGGGACAGCCTGTAACCGGCATCATCGACGAAGAAGCGGACGTGGAAAAAGGCATCCGCTCGACGGAAGGCTGGACGGTCGAGGCCTGGGTCAAGCCGATGACCGACAACCAGACGGGCGGGATTGCCGTCTACCGTCTGGATAATGGGGATGAGCCGTTCGCTCTGGGCATGGAGAACAACGCTCCATTTGTGAGGCTGCTGGTGGCCGGCGGGCAGACCATCGAGGTGACCGGCGGAGCGATGCCTGTGGAGGAATGGACGCATGTGGCGGCCGTGTTCAGCCAGTCCCAAAAGAGCTTGCGGCTCTTTGTGAACGGTCAACTGGTCGCCGCCAAGCAGGTGTTGCAATCCCGGGATATGCGCATCGGTCGGCTGTTCATCGACACTCACTTCAATCGCAATCCGGCAGGTTTATTCACTCATGCCTATTTGGACGAAATCCGGATCTGGGCCCGGGCGCGCAACGGCGGGATGATCTCGTCCCAAATGCACGTATCCCAGGCCCCATCGGGAACACTATTGTCCTATTACTGGTTTGACGATGGCGGGTTGGGGATTGAGGATGCCCGCCGTCCACTCGACCGGTCTTACGATCTCGGCGACTATCCGCTCCCAGACCTGTTGACGGATGCGAAGCCGGGACCAGATGGCGTTTGGGGGACGGCGGATGATATTCCGGCCGGTCCCGGCCGCGACGGACACAACGACTACGTTACGGCAACCGAGTATGCCTGGGTGTTTGGCGAGATCGACACGGATGAAGACGGTCTGCCGGACTGGTGGGAGCAGATCTTCTTTGGGGGCCCGGCGGAAGCAGACGCGATGGCGGATCCGGACGAGGACGGCCTGAACAATCTCCATGAGTATTGGGTGGGGACGAATCCGCTGGATGCCGATACCAACGGCGACGGCGTACTGGATGGCTATCAGGATTTCTCCGGCAACGGTTTGGTCAACTACTTGGAACAGCAGCATGGCACTGATCCGAGGCTGTGGGACACCGACAACAACGGAATCAATGATTTCGAGGAGGTGGCCAACAACACGGATCCGCTGAACAGCCTGAGTCCTTTGGTGAACCGGGTGCTGTCGGTGGACGGCGATCCAGCCAATTATGTCCGTCTGGCACCCGAGGCCCGCTTCGCCCTGAGCAACTGGGTGGTCGAAGCCTGGGTCTACCGCCAAAATCCAACCGCCGATGATGCGGAAGTCGTTGCCCGGACCATTCAGGGCGGGCGTTACAACTACTTCCTGGGCATCCAGCCGGATGGCCGTCCGGTGGCCAAGTTTACGTCATCCTTCGATGGATCCACGATCAGCGTGTTGCCGCCGGCGGGATTGATTGTACCGTTGCAGCAATGGACCCACCTGCGCGCCGGGTTCAATGCCCAAACCGGGCGGCTCTCCATCGATGTGGACGGGGTCAAGTATGCGGAGCGCTTTACGGCCCAACGTCCCGATCTCAGCGGCGTGGGCCACGTTGAAACCCGGGTGGGGCGTGGGTTTGACGGACATATCGATGAAGTCCGGATCTGGTCGGCGACTCCGCCGGAGGTGCTCGCGCCCCCCCTGGCCCATCCGCAGGACAGTTCCGCGCTGGAAATCCAGTACGTGCCGGCGGCCTTCCCCCTGCGGGGCGATGAAGAAGGGCTGATTGGATACCTGCGCTTCGATGACGGGGTGATTGCCCCGAACACCCCGCATTATCCTTCGTGGACGTGGAACGTGGTGGAGGATTTTGCCGCCGCCGCCGGCATGCACCAGTGGAAGAATCACTGGTTGAGTTCCGCCCGTACGCGCGGAGCAGCCGTGGTTGGCGTTTCCCCGGTTGGGGCACCGTCGGATGTCATGTTCTATATCGATCAGAACAACGACGGCATTCCGGACTGGTGGCAGGATCTGCATTGGGCGGATTTCGATCCTCATGCGGATGGCCCGAATCCGTGGGATCCCATGGCCGACCCGGATGGCGATGGGCTGTGGAATATCACGGAATACTTGGCGGGTCTGGACCCGACCAACGCCGACAGCCTCGGGGATGGCGTTTTGGACGGAATGCGCGATTCGGATGGCGACGGCCTGAACAACCTGTACGAACAGAACGTGTCCAACACGCGGGTGGACTTGGTGGACACCGATGATGACGGCTTGACCGACTGGGAAGAGGCCATGGGCCGGCGCTTGCCGTTGGTGTGGGCGGCGGGCGATCCCATCCCCGCGACCACCATGGATGAGCAGGGCGTTTCCAGTCCGATCCAGTCATTGGATCCGATGAACTGGCAATCCCTGCGACTGGATGGCAGCGGATACCTCCGGGTGAACGATCAAGAGCGCCATGCCCTCCGCGCCTGGACCTTGCAGGCCTGGGTGCGCCCCGGAACGGGCCCGCTGATGAACTTGGAAACCGACTCCGGCCGGCACATTCTGATTCGCCGCCGCGCCTTTAACCCGCTGTACTCCGAATGCGGGGTTAACTATGAATTGGGCGTGCGCCGCGATCCGGCCGGATTCCTGCGCCCCTATGTCCGGTATGTCGGATTCTCCGAGGCCGGGGCGCCGGTAGAGTACCTGGTGGATGGCACGACGGTGGGTGAGGTCACGAGCGGCCAACTGGTTCCAACGGCTCTCGCCGACGGGGAGTGGACGCATTTGTCCGCAACGTATGAGCCGGATCGGAACCGGTTGAGCCTGTACGTCGACGGAGAGTTGTCGACCTACCGCACCGACGCCTTTGCCCCCTGGGGCCTGGGCGTGTATGAAGACCGGATCTACCGCGGCGAGTTGCGCATCGGCGGTGACGAGGACGGAAACAACTTCCGCGGGCACATGGATGAGGTGATGATCCTGGCCGGCTCGGCGGATGGGGATTCCGTCCGGCGCTCGGTTCATGGCGACGACCTCTACACGGCGGCCATGCAATACGTGCCCGGCATGCCTCCGGTTACGCTGGGCATGCCGACCATTGAAAAGGCGCTGCAGCATGACCATGCCCCGGACCGCCTGCTGGTGCGGTTCAAGGGCGGCGTCTCCCAGGCACAGGTGGATGCGATATCCGCTGATTTGGGCCTGACCCAGGTCCGGCGTTTCGTGATTACCCCGGTCCATGTCATGCAGATCAAGGATGGGGCCGCGCTGTCCAACAAACTGGCGGCCGTGCGGGCCAACGCCGCGGTCCTCTATGCCGAACCGGACTACAAGGCCGAAGCCATTCGTTCGCCGAACGACCCGATGTACGCCAGCCAATGGGCGTTGAAGAACACCGGACAGACGGGCGGGGCCCCCGGAGCGGACATCCAGGCCGAAGGCGCATGGGCCTCTACCACCGGATCTTCCGCCACCCGTGTGGCGGTCATCGATACCGGCATTGACTATACGCACGGCGACCTGGCTGGCAATATGTGGGCCACCCGGGGCTATGACTTCTACAACGACGATGATGATCCGATGGATGACCATGGCCACGGCACGCATGTCGCCGGGACCATCGGGGCTCTCGGGAACAATGGGCTGGGCATTGCGGGCATCAACTGGCGGACCCAGTTGATGGGACTGAAGTTCCTGGGCGCGCACGGCGGCGGCCTGTACTCCGATGCCATCAGCGCCATTGAATATGCCTGGATGAACGGCGCCCGCATCAGCAACAACAGTTGGGGCGGCTACGGCGAGTCGCAGGCGCTCTTCGATGCCATCCAGACCGCCGGCAACATGGGACATCTGTTCATTGCAGCGGCCGGCAACGCCAGTTTCGACAACGACATCATTCCCTTCTATCCCGCCAGCTACAACCTGCCGAATATCATTTCGGTGGCGTCGATGGAGCATAACGGGTTGCGGTCGCCATTCAGCAACTATGGCAAGCAGTCGGTACATATCGCCGCGCCGGGTTCCTCCATCCTGAGCACGCTGCCCAACAACAGCTACGGTTCGGCGAGCGGCACGTCCATGGCCGCACCCCATGTGGCCGGTGTGGCGGCGCTGATCCTCTCCCAGAACCCCGGCATGAGCGTAACGGCGATCCGGCAAATGATTCTGAATTCAGCCCGGAAATCCGAAAACTGGGAAGGGTTCGTTCAATCCGGCGGATATTTGGATGCCGCTCGCGCCGTGGGCGGCGCCGGCACGCCGGTGGCCTATTTCTCCTTCAATGACGGCGGCTCGCGCTTTGACGGCGGCCTCACGGTTGAAGATTTCACCGTTGCCCAGGATTGGAACAATGGATGGCATCACGCGGGCCGCCTGGTTCCGGGCGCGGTGCTGGATGACGGGGAATTTGTCCGCTCCGAGACCGACTCCAACGGCGATGGCATTCCGGACTGGTGGTATCGGGCCTATGATTTCGATCCCTACGGACCTTCGATTGCGGACGAGGATCCCGATGGCGACGGTCTAACCAACCTGTACGAATATCTCGCCGGCACCCATCCGTTCATGGTCGATACCAACGGGGATGGCGTCAGCGATTATGATACCGATTCCGACGGAGACGGGCTGAGCAACGGGATGGAACAACAGCTTGGCACCAATCCCGGCGAATGGGATACGGATGATGACGGGGTGGGCGATGGCGAGGAAGTCGCGTCCGGGACGGATCCGCTGGATTCCAGCAGCCCGGTGGTGACTCGGGCGGTGCGGCTTGCCGGCAGTGGCCGGCTGGTCGTGCGTACCGAGCACGCCCACGATGCGAGCCTGCCCTGGACGGTCGAAACCTGGGTGCGGCCGGTTGGACTTGCCGGCCGCAATGGCATCTTCATCCAGCGCGCGGAGCGGTTTGCGCCAATGGGTCAACCCTGGGTGGATTATGAACTCGGGATTGCCAACCGCGTGCCCTATATCCGCTATGCCTTCCGCGCAGAAGGCGGCAACTATGAAGATGTCCGCTTGCCAGCGCCGAAGGTCATTCCGCTGAATGAGTGGACGCATTTGGCGGGTGTCCGCGATCCGGAGACCATGCAGATGCGGCTGTACGTGAACGGAAAGGCCGTGGCCTCCACGACGGGCGCCCGCCTGCCGGCGTCCGCATTGCAAGGAGTCTTCCAGACCGTGATCGGCGAAGGCTTCGGCGGAGAAATCGATGCCGTTCGGGTGTGGGACTATGTCCGTACGGGCGTTGAAATTCAGGGAACGCGCGACGTGCTGCTGCCCGAGGCGGATGCCGACGGACGGGTCGACCGTAACCGCTCGCCCAAGCGCATCTTCAACTTCGATGACGGAGGGATCACCGCCGAAAACAGCTTCTTTGCTAAAGATTGGCTGACGGGCTGGCAGAATGTTGCCGAGTTGGAGGGGGATGCCCAGTTTGTGGCATCCGCCTGGCCGCCCATCGATCTGGACTCCGATGATGACGGCATTTCCGATGTGGATGAGCGGACGGCCAACACCATGGTGTATCGGTCCGAGTCGCCGTTTGTTCCGCGTGCGCTGAAGTTCAACGGCATGGGCAGTGTGATGGCCACCGAACAGGTCGACGGCTATGAAACCATGCTGTATGCGGTCAGCAACTGGACCGTGGAAACCTGGGTCAAGCCCACATCCATGCCCGCGGCATCGCTGCCGTTGGTCCAGCGCAAGACGCGGGATGGTGAATTGTCCACGTTTGAAGTGGGGCTGAATCCCGATTTGTCGGTCTATGCCGGGTTCAATCGGCAAGATGCCGGGAACATTCCCTTCCATGTCAACAGCGGAAGCAAGACCATTCCACGGAGCCAATGGACGCACCTGGCCGCCACCTACTCCGCCGACGACAACCAGATCATCCTGTACATCAATGGCATCGAGCAGATTCGCGGCGCCATGACCGGGGCGCGTCCCGTGACCGATCGGAGCGGGCGGTTGTACCTCGGCGGCATTGGATTCCGCGGCGAGATGAAAGAGGTTCGGATCTGGAACCGCGCCCGCAGCGCGGAAGAGGTCTATGCCAACTACAACAAGACGCTTCTGTTCTCCGTGGCGACGCTCGAAAACAGTTTCCGCAGCACGGGCATCAATGGCAATGGCAGTTATCTTGGGCGCCCGACGATCAGCATCGAAGACGGCTACACCTATGACCACAGCCGAATCGCGACATACCCGGATCCCGTCAACCCGTTGCCCTACCGGGCCGGCCGCACGACGCATAAGTTCACGCTGGAAGCCTGGGTCCGGATGCAGCCCGGTGCCGCGGGTGGACGAGTGGTCACCCGGCAAGTGGACCTGATGCTGGTGGATCAGGGCAATGACTGGCGCATTACCGAAGCGCTCTCCATTGCGGACGATGGTACGCCAAAGGTTGATTGGTGGGGCCAGATTACCGTCATCACGCCGGTGTATGAAAGTGAGAAAGATGAGGATGAGGAGGATGAAGAATCCACCCAGGCGGAACGCCTGGTTCGGTTGGAAGCGGCACAGGAACTCGCTTATCGCTCCCTGGTCTCCGAGGTGGACATCCGCGACGGCCAGTGGCATCACCTCGCCGCCGTGGGCGACAGCCTGCGGGTGCGGCTGTATATCAACGGGCAACTCGAAAGTGAATCGCTGAACTACTACCAATTCAAGGAGCGCGGCGGCGACACCTTCGAAGCGTTCTATTGGCAGTATCCCAACAATGGCTCTGTCCTGCGCATCGGCGACCCGACATTGGAAGCCGATATCGACGAGGTGCTCGTCTGGAACGAAGACCGGGCGGTCGACGAGATCCGCCGGCACATGCGCTACGGACTGGATGCCAAGGATATCCTGGCCGGGCGCCGGGTGATCTCCCCGATTCCCGAGAATGCGGTGGATGACGGGGAGGAGCATGTGGACTTGGTGTCGTATGCCTTCTTCGACGGAACACCGGTATTGCCCTTTGTGGCCGATGCCGCCAATGAAGAGTTGCGCTATCGCATTCTGCCGAATGTGGCGGGGGACGAAATCCTTCGCAACACGCGCCCGCCGGTATTTGTCGATCGCCTGCGCGCCTTCAAGGACGAGATGGTTGGCTATTTCTCTGCCGACGATGGCGGGGAAACCGTGGAAAACTACATGCAACGCAACAATCTCGACCATGCCGGCCTGCTGCAGGGCGATGCCCAGTTCGTGAGCGCCTCCATGTCCATGATGGATGCCGACAGCGATGGAGACGGGCTGCCGGATTGGTGGGAGGTGCTCCACGGCCTCGACCCCGGCGATCCCAGTGGCGTCAACGGCGCCTACGGCGACCGCGACGGCGATGGATTGAGCAATATCGCCGAGTATCTCGCCGGCACCGATCCCAACAACTGGGACACGTTTGGCGATGGATTGAGCGATTTCGATTCCAGCGCCGGCGGACTGACCTTCGGCGAACTCTTCATGGATGGCGACATGATTCCGGATGCCTGGGAACTGCTCTATCCGGACGTGTTGAGCCCCTTGGTGAACGATGCCCACCTGGATCCGGATGGGGACGGGTGGGGCAATCTGGCGGAATATCTCGGCCAGGGATATGACGTGACACGGGAAACAGGCGCGGGTGGAGGCGAAACGTTGCTCGTGGCTCCGGTCAGCCCGACGCGGCCCAACGATGCCTACTCCTACCCGGTGCCGCCCATTACGTTTACTTTCTTGGGGGCGGCGACGGACAATCTCGGGAATTCTCCGTTGACCGTGTGGGCATTCTCCGATCCGGCGATGCGCCGGCCGGATGCGAAGACCGTGATCCCTCATGCCGGTCCGTTTGCTAATGGGCTGACCGCCACGGTGTCCCGATGGGACGAAGGCCACGTGCGCCAGGGGATTAATTACTTCATGGCATTTATCGATGCCAATGCCGACGGCAAATGGAATGAAGGGGAGTGGCTCGGGTTCGGTGAAAGCGGTCCTGCTGGCGACAACATCCAGTGGGGCTCGGCCAACGTTCGCATCGGCTTGACGGACAAGCCGCTTGGTCACATCCGTTTTTCGTGGGAAGACGACATGACGACCATACAGGATGCGATCACCCAGGTGAACGGAACCACCTACGAAGTGCGCATCCGGTCCACGTCCGTGGGGGGCCAGCCCTTGGTCTACCGCGTGACGCGCAATTTGGAGTCCATGAGCCGGCCGTTTGTGACGGAAATGGATCTGAGGATGTATGGCGTGGGCCCGATGGAAAGCGCCTATGACTGGGCGGTCTATCCCACGGCAACGTCGACGAATCCCATCGTATCGGGGACCCGCTCCCTCTCCTACGGGACCGATCCGCTGGGGGCGCCGGAAATCCTCTTGCCGAACAACACCGAGTTGGTGCATTCCCATAATCGGTTGCACCTGCGGGTGCCGCAAGAAGCCGTTCAGGTCCGGATCAAGATCACCCGTCCCGGCCGGACCCTTTTGGACGAAACCCGGTATATCCCCGATGGCGTGGTCTACCAAGCGCTTGATGGAATGGGCACCGCCCAGTTCGATCTGCCGTTGGCGGGATGGGGGTACTTCACCAACGGGACCTATACCGTTACCGCCCAGGTGATGAATCCGGCCAAGAATTCTCCGGAAGCCAGCGCGACGTTTACCGTCAACCTGCAGCCGGCGCCGCTCGGTGCGGCAACCCTGTCCGGAACCCTGCGGTATTTCGGAACCCAGCCGGGACCTCGCGTCGTGGAGGCGTTCGAAGGCGCAGGCTTTGATCAGAAGCCGGTGGCACGCGTTCGGGCGCGGTCCGATGGATCGTACGACCTGCTGGGATTGCGTGCGGGCACCTACCATGTTCGTGCCTTCGTGGATGCCAACAGCAATGGGCATCTGGACGTCGGCGAGGCGTGGGGCTTTGTCAAAGGACAGCCTGATCTCAACTCCCCGGATCGAACCCTGTCGATGAGAAGGAAAACCAGCGATCCGCTCTCGCCCTATCAGGTGGAGTATGTGGTTAAATCCATAGCGGTCGGTCCCCAAAGCCACTCGATCGGCCACGACCTGGTCGCCTTCCATTCGCTGGCGTACCAGACCTTCGGTGCGGACAGCGATGGCGACGGCTTGTCCGACTACGAGGAAATCGTGATTGCCGGAACGAGTCCGATCAATCCGGATACCGACGGCGATGGGCTGCTGGATGGCGAGGATATCGCCGTGGGTGAGAGTGACCCCCGCTATCTGTCCTGGGCCTCGAAGGGCATCGTCTATAGCGATTCCGGAGGGATCCGGACATTCAAGGGCGAATTGACGGCCGGAACCAATCCGCTCAAGGCCGACACGGACGGCGACGGTCTGCCCGATGGGTGGGAGGTTCGCTATAGCCTGAATCCGCTCAGTCCCGTGGGAATGAATGGAGCGGCCGGCGATCCGGATGGCGACAACCTGAACAACCTCCAAGAGTACCTCCGTGGGACCGACCCTCGCAACCCGGATACGGATGGCGACGGCATGCCGGATGGCTGGGAAGTGACGCATGGCCTGGATCCGCTGAATTCGGCGGATGCCCACGAAGACTGGGACAACGACGGGCTGACCAACCTTGAGGAGTACAACTATCGCCTGATCGACCCCTTTGGACGCAGTCTCAACCCTATCCTCAGCGACACCGACGGCGATGGCATGCCGGACGGCTGGGAGGTGACGCATGGATTTGATCCGCTTGATCCGAACGATGCTCATCTCGATGCCGACGCGGATGGCTTGAGCAACGTGGATGAATTCCGGCACCGCACAGATCCGCGCAATCCAGATACCGACGGCGACGGCCTGAGCGACGGCGACGAAGTACATCTCTATGGCACAAGCCCCATTCATCCCGATACGGATGGTGACGGTCTCCTGGACGGCTTCGATGTCACCGTCGGCCCGGCGGATTGGCGATATGTCGCCTTTGCCGCCCAGGGAATCCTCTATGTCCAGGACGGCGCCCTGCGCACCTTCAAGGGTGAACTCACAGCGGGCACCGATCCAACCAAACCGGATTCAGACGGTGACGGCTACAGCGATGGGGTGGAAGTGGCGCTGGGGACAGACCCCTTGGATCCGTTGGATTATCCGCTGGCCTCGGCTACCGCCGAAACGCAAATCGACACCGTCACGCGGATCGGACACGCGGCCGAAATCACCTATCGCGTGATCTCCATGACGGGCGCGCCGGCCATCCTGGAATTCATGACCAATGAAGATCTGCTCGACGGTTCCGGATGGGTGGCAACGGGAGTGCAACGTGTCTTGACGATGATGGACGTTGGGCAAACGTATTCGAATACGGTGGTGGATGAGGATGAAGATGGGCGACTCTACATCCGCATCCGCAGCAAGTAGGACCCCGATGGGCCGGCATCGGGCCGGCCTGCTCTCGGGCGTTGACGCCATGCGGCGCCTGTGAGTATGATGACAAACCATAGACGAGGCTTCTAGCCAAGGAGATCAGGATGAAACGGATTGCATGGATGGTCGTAGGTATCGTTGCGGCATCGTTGGTTTTGACGGGTTGCGAATGGGATACCGGAAGTGATGCCACAAGTTGGAGTTCATCCTACAATTGGGTCAACTTCAGCGGGACCTATCGAAGTTCCGGCAATCTGGGCGTGCTGGTTACGGATTATACGGTCACGCCCGATTTCCCCGCGGCCACCACGGACCGAACGGTGCGGGATGAGTCCCAAGGTTCTTTCCGTGCCGGGTCCAGTTCGATTTCCGGCAAGCTTCGCAATGAACCTGTCGTGGCCGGCTCTGTCGTGGTTCGCTTGTTTGACAACGGGGGGCGCCTGGTTCGGAGTTATGCCGACAACGGAGAGGGGATTCTCGGCGACAACGAAGGCAACATCCAATATCCCTCCGGGGCCTGGTCTGTCAATCTCGCCCCAGTGGCCGAATCCAACTTTGTTACCGCGGTCTCCAGCGAGCCGCAGGGCCGGTTTACTGCCCGCAGTTCCGCCTTTTCCGGCCAGTTGACTCAAGCCAATATCGTCCCCGGCTCGCTGGTGATTGAATTCCGGAATAACAGCGGAACCGTGATTCGCAGCGTGGCCGATAACGGGGCGGGGCAACTGGGAGCCAACGGGGCAATTCAGTACATTTCCGGAGCATGGACGGTCGATTTCGGCCTGGACCAGATTTTCGTCGAAGATGGCAATATCGTGGCCCGCTACAGCTACACGCGAACGCTTCCGCAGGAAGTTTCCGCCGGAGGCTATGTCACCGCCAGTTATACCTATGGCAGCACCACACAGGTTCGGCCGGGATCCACCGGAGCGACGATTCATTCCTTTGATGTGAATCAACTGGGACAGAACTTGACCATAACCGACAACAATGGAGCGGTGTTTACGGGTTACATCAGCCAGATGCGCTCGGCATCTGGAGCCGAAAGCGGTACCGAAATCGACCGGGCCATGCCCCAAGAGAACGACACCATTATCGCCTCGTTCGAGTGCTCGGGCACCAGCGCGGCGGGCTATCCGGTGCGGATTGTCGGCACATTGCAGGGGACGGTCCGGATCAATTCGGCAAGCTCCGGAGTGTTCCGGGACCGCGTGATGAATGGAACCTGGATCGAATCCGGTGGAACGACCGGGGATATCAATGGCAAATCCTCCGATATCCAGATCCAAATGCCGACAGGTACGACCGATCCTGCAATTTAAACCGATCGTCCGGCGGCAACCCCATCCGTTATCGGCTGCCGGTCTTTTGGAGACCCGCCCCCCCGCCTGGCCTGTTCGCTTCTGGCGGATCGGGCGGTGCACGGACTGAGCTGGAACGAAATTAATCTCAACGTCCAATATCCAAGTGAAACAGGAATGGAGCCGTTTGGATTTCCAACTTCGTTCATTTCATGCACGTGTTTACATCCGGATTCAATCCTTGGATACTGGTTTCCGATCCGTTTCAGATTGAATCCAAAACCAGCTACGGATTTGAAGGATTATACGGATTCGATCCTAGGCTTGTGTTTTGATCCGTGCCATCCGGTGCTTGGAACGTCCGCTCCCCCATTCGTCCCGACTCTGAAAGAGGTCGGGATTCGTGATTCGTGGTTGGGTCCCGATCCGGGGGAGGAGTGAACCACGGATGGACACCGATAGACACGGATGGGATGGTGAAGGGCGAAGAATGGAATGGTGGAATGATGGAATCGTGGAAGAGTGTGGGGGGAGAAGAAGGCTGGAGACCACAGACTGGAGACCCGTTCCCCATTCGTGATTCGTGGTTGCGGCTGTCGGATGTTCATCCGTGGGCCGCCGCAGGCATCCGTGGGATCATTCCATGTCCCCGCCTGCAACCTTCAACTTTCAACCTGCAACCCTTTTCAATATCCAATAATCGTCAGTCCACCATGCGAATCCGCAGACGCAGGTAGCGTTGGTGCTCAATGGGCGGCAGTTGATAGCCCACAGACTCTGTTTGGAGGTCCTCTGAAAGAACCGAGTCGATTTCAACTACGTCCAAGGCGCGGATCCATGGCGCTTCCAGGTCATCGGTCGCTTCGATGATATACTCAATGCCGCCATCCTGAGCCCGCAACCGGAGGTGACGATAGACGATCCCCCGGTCGGATGTCGGGGCCACCGCGGCATAGTCATCAAACCGATCGAGGCCCAGCGCGTAGCGCAGCAAATTGGCCACATCGGGTTGATCAGGGTCGGACGTCGCCTCGGGCGCGCTGATATCAGGGTCTTGCAACTCGCTGGGGGTGAATTGCTGACTTTTCCATTCCTCGTACGTGGGACTGGCCGGTGGAGACCACTCGGGATTTCGGGGCATCCGCCCCTTGGCGGCGTGGTTGAGAACCGGAATCCAGCCGGGACCGCCATGTTCGAATTCGACGATCTCATCTGTTCCGGAATAGAGGACCTGCCATGCGCCGGATTCTGGATCATAAACCGCCAGATCATCGCGGCCGTCGCCATTATAATCAGCCGGGACGGGGAGGCTGGTGATTCCCCCGAGTTGGTTCGTGATAACAGTTCCATTTGGGTTGCGTATGATCCAGTGGCCGGAGGATGGTTGAAACAGGGCGGGTTGACTGAAGCCATCTCCCTCATAATCGGCCGGAACAGGCAGGCCTATGGCATCAAGATCAATGGTCTCAATCCCTGCGCTTAGCGCGATCAGCCATTCCCCGCTGTTGGGATTGTAAGTGGCCCAGTCCATCTTGGTTCTCGACTCGAAATACAACGGAACCGGCACGGTGCCGGCACCGCCGAAATCCTCAAGAGGGGAGGGTGCGCCATTCTGTCGCAGGTATTGCCATGAACCAACCTCTTGGAAAAAGACGGACAAATTGGCCGATCCCTCTTGTTCGTAATTTCCGGGGACCGGGATGCCGCCCTGACCGAAAACCCGGCGGTCGATTTTGCCGGTCGAAGATTTCCAGATGCGCCATTCTCCGGAGGCGGGATTGAACGTGGCGATATCCACAATGCCGTCACCGTCGTAGTCGGCGGGGACCGGGATGGCTCCCGGATCTCCAAGGGGCACATCGGGCCAGCGAATGCCGGCTTCGCGAAAATGAATATCCCAGATTCCCGTTTCCGGATGAAAGACGGCCAAGTCCGCCCTGGAGTCTCCATCAAAATCACCTGCTCCGGTGAAGAGATGGATGGACGCCGCCGGCCATTGGCCGGCGCGGAAGATCCGCTGAGCAGCGGCATTGGATACGGTCAGGGTTCCCACGCGGATGTTGCCGGGGTTGGCCTCCACATCGACAACCAATCCCCCGTTGGCACTGGTTGAATACTCTGGAACGCTTAGCCACGCGGCGGACGGATGGACGGCCCAAGGGTCGGCGGACCAGACGGAAATCACCGTGCCGATAGCCTTGGCAGAGGAGAAAAGACGAACGGGAGGGGATATCCCCATGATATCCCCCGCCTGATGGATGCGCACGGTGACAGGGCTTCCAATGGCATCCGTTGCACTGACGCTGATGGTTCCAGTGCGGGAAACCAGGCTGGGATTCAGGTCGAACCGGACAGTCAACGTGCCGGCATTCGTCCCGCTCGCCCCGTTGACAAGATGCAGCCAGGGGTCGCGGGTCGAGGCTTCGTAGGGGCCAAAGGCATGTGTGATCATGAATGGTCGTGTATCTGGCTCGGGACCCACGGAATGGCTGGCTGGCTCCACCTGAAGCGGAGCTTGGCTGTTCTGATGGATGGTTATCGTTACGGGGCTGCCAAGGGCGTTGCTCGCCTCGATCACGAGAGTCCCTGTCCGCGCAGTTGTGGTCGGATTCGCGTCAACATCCACCGTCAAGACGCCGTTGTCGTTCCCGGTCGCCCCACTGGCAAGATACAGCCAGTCATCGCTGCTTGAAGCGGTGTATACCCCAAAAGCATTGGTGATGCGAAATTCCAACGAGCCGCCCTCTGGTCCGATGGTTGGCTCGGTGGGCTCTACTGTCAAGGATGGCTTGGCTTCCTGTTCGACCCAGAGCGTTGCCGGACTGTCGGTCGCGCCGGGGGCCTGTACCGTGAGGAAGCCTGACCGGGGGCTGCCCTCAGAATTGGCGCTGATCGCCACGACGATGTTGCCGCTGTTCGTTCCGGTTGCTCCACTGGCAATACGGAGCCAGGGAGCATTACTGGTGGCGGTATAACTCATGGACCAGCCGGGGCGTGCATTGGAAACGGAGAAAGTGGCCTGAGCTATGGTATAGGGAACTTGGATCTGACTTGGCGTTGCGACAAGCACGGGCTTGGCTGGCTGTGTAACCGTCAGGTTCTTTGGGCTGTCCAGTGCTCCGGGTGCGGTCACGACAACGGTACCCGTGCGAGCCACGGCCAGCGGGTTGGCAAGACAGGAAATGTGGATGACGCCGAAATTGGTCCCACTGCCCCCACTGGTGATGGACAGCCAGTTGTCGGATGTGGTGGCCGTGTAGGGCATGATGGAGCCCGGTTGGGTATTGGTGATGCTGAAACTCGTCGAGGTGGCCAAGTGGCTGACCTGCTGGTTGCCAATGTATGGCGTCCAGTACAGTTGAGGCCTGGCGGTTTGGATGATTCGCATGAGTTGAGGACTGTTGGTAGCGTCCAGCGAGGTGACGGTTACGGTGCCGGTGCGACCCGAGTTGGCTGTTCGGTTGCTGAAGGCCACCATGACGGTTCCCCGGTTGGTTCCCGCTGCGCCAGTCGTGATGGAGAGCCAATTTTCGGATTCACTGGCTTGATATCTCATCGTGCCGGTTCCGGTATTGGTCACAAGAAAGGTCGTTGTACCCGCCACGTGAATGACGTTGCGCACTGTTGGGGTCAGCACAAGCGTGGGCAGTCGGATAAAAGAGAGGACGGAATGGCCCTGAATTTGGGAGGGCCAGCCTGTGGCGCTCTGATAGCGATAGATATGGAAAGGGACGGCGCCGGAGGTCGAGTGCAGATTGTCCCCGAACGAAGGGTAATTGCCATAGAAATAGATGGCGGCCAAGTTCGGGCAATCCCAAAAGGCGTACACATCGACATGGGTAAGACTGCTGGTTAGATCTGTGCCAATGACGACTTGCTGAAGGGCATGACATCTATCAAACGCAGAATTTCCGATTCGTCGAACACCTTTCCCAATCGTGAGTCGTGTCAGGGCCTGGCAATTGTAAAAAGCAAAGTTTCCGATATTGGTCACGCCGTTGGGGATGTTGATGGTCTCAAGATTTGTGCAGCCTCGAAAAGATTCCAAGCCGATGTTGCGCAGGTTGGCTGGCAATTGAACGGTTGTCACCGGCGTTTCCTTGAACCCTGGACTTTCTATCGCCCTGACCGGTAGGCCGTTGATGGTTTCAGGCACCGTGACAACTGTGTCGGACCCCGTGTAGCGGGCGATCGTGATTCCCCCATTTTCCTCTACTACGGTGAATTGTGCGAGGGAGAAGCGCGGAAGGAATACAGTCGCAGAAACAACCACGAAAAGGAGTGCTCGGTGAATTCGTGAAACCAAAGAGGAGCCGGTCGACTTGGAGTGCAACGGTATCGCAGTGGTTAGATCAATGTGGATCATGATGCTAGGGTACTGCCTCCAGATTCGGATGGCAACCGGATAACGGGAAGGGGCACGGCGCGGCAGATCGGGTGGAACCGCGCTCGGCGAGCGCAGCGACAGGCCTGGTCGCGCCCGGCCTTGGTTACCGACCACAGACTACTGACTACCGTCCGCTGACCTCACTCTGCCTCCCGCCCTCGGCCTGGCGCAGGCGGCGGAGTTCGCGGGAGACGAGGACGATCGCAAGCAGGCAGGTGAGGGTGTCGGAGGCGGGGGCGGCGGCAAAGATGCCGGGGAGTCCCCAGTAGCGCGGGAAGAGGATCAGGAACGGGATAAACAGCAGCACTTGCCGGGACAGCGTCGTCACGGTGGCCTGCACGGGCTTGCCGATAGCCTGGAAGAAATGTCCGCCGGTGATGGGGAATCCGATAATCGGGAAGACCAGGGTGAAAATCCGCAGGGCGCGGACGCCGAGGGGGATCAGGTCGGAGCCGGCGGGCAGGAACAGGCGCATGATCGGGACGGGGAAGAGCTGGCTGACGGCCCATCCGGCGGTCAGCAGCACGGTGGTGGCCGCCGCGGCGCTCCAGAACAGGTGACGCACGCGGGCATACAGCCGGGCCCCGTAATTGAAGCCGATGAGCGGTTGCGCGCCCTGCAGGATGCCGAAGACCGGCATGAAGATCACGCTCATGTAGGCCATCAGGATCCCCATCACGGCGATGGCTCCGTCGCCGCCATAGGTGCGCAGACGGCGGTTCAGGACGACATTGAGCAGGCTGTGGGCCATGTTCATCGAGAAGGGCGCAAAGCCGATGACCAGCATGGGGCGGACGGTCTGGCGGAAGTCGAGTCGCAGGTTGCGACGGCGCAGGGGGGTGTTGGCGCGAGGGGAGAGGAAGTAGGCCAGGCACCAGGCCATCGCGAGGCCCTGGGCGATCACGGTGGCCCAGGCGGCGCCGGCGATGCCCCAGCCCAGCCCGAAGATGAACCAGGCGTCGAGGGCCACGTTGACCACCGCACCCAGGATCATGGAGCCCATGGCGATGACCGGGTGGCCATCGGAACGGACAAAATGGGCCAGGCCGTGCCCGGTGGTGGAGAGGGCCGAGCCGGCCAGGATGATGCGCGCATAGGTCCGCGCGTGGGGCAGGAGATCTTCGCTGGCGCCCACCAGCCGGAGGAGCGGATCGAGGCCGGCCAGCGCCACGAGGGAGGCGGCCAGGGGCACGAAAAACAGCAGCCCGAACGCGTTGCCGAGGATGCGCGCGGCTTCCTCGCGCCGCTGTTCGCCCATGCGGATGGAAAAGAGCGTGGTGGCCCCCACGCCGATCAGGATCGAGAAGGATACCATCACCATCATCAGCGGGAAACTCAGCGTGACCCCCGCGATGCCGTGCGCGCCGATCCCGTGTCCGATGAACATCCGGTCCACGATGTTGTACAGCGCATGCACCAGCATGCCGGTGATCGACGGAATCGAAAACTTCAGCAGCAGCGATCCGATGCCATCCGTCCCGATGTGACGGGTCGAGTCGGCGGGGTCAGGCATTAAGATTTAAGTTTTGGCTCTGGCGGGCCGAGGTGGAGCAGGCGGACGGCATGGGCGGGATCGATGCGGTAGCGGGAGCCGCGGCCCTGGAAGAAGTGGTGTTTTTCGATCATGTTCAGGCCGAGGGCGGTGAGGACGAGTTCCTCGCCGGTGGCGGAGTCGCGCAGGACGACATCCCCCTTTTCGAAGACGCCATCGCCCTGGAACGGGGAGGGGATGCGGCCCATGGATTCATGGGCCAAGGCGGTCAGGCCGGGGCGGATGTTGACTTCGCCGCCAAAGGCGGCGCGGGCTTGTTCGAAGGCGGCGTGCAGGGCGTCGAGCAGGTCCGCCGGGCGGACGGCAAGGCGATCGAGGGTACGCAGATCGTCGGCAATGATTTCGTCGACGGGGCGGTGATCGGTTCCCAGGAAGCCTTCGCCGGAGAACTTGGAGGCGCCGAGGCGGTCTTCAAGGGCTTTGTCTGCGGGCGTTTCTTTCATGGGAAAACCTCCGGAATATTAGACAGGATTAACAGGATTTTTCAGGATGGACAGGATTAAAGACAAGATAGGTATTCAATTTTGTAAATCCTGCTAAATCCTGTAAATCCAGTCTAAATGGCTGTTAAGAGAACTTGTCGTAGAAGACATTTTCTTCGGGCATGCCGTTATTTCGGAGGACGGCGATGGAGGCGTCGATCATGCCGGGGGAGCCGCAGAGGTAGGCCTCGTGCTGCGAGGCGTCGGGGAAGTGGCGGCCGACGACGTCGGTGATGAGGCCGCGTTCGCCGGACCAGCCGGAGTCGTCGGGCTCCTTGGAGAGGGCGGGGACGAACTGGAGCCAGGGGCAAGCCTTTTCGAGTTGGCGGAACTCATCGAGGAAGAAGAGGTCGCGCTGGGTAAGGGCCCCGAAGAAATAGGTGGTGGGGCGGTGGGAGATGCCCTTTTCCTTCATGTCGCGGATAATGGACCAGATGGGGGCCATGCCGGAGCCACCGGCGATGCAGATGACGGGAGCGTCGGTGTCGGAGAGATGGAAGAAGCCGTAGGGTCCGGAGAAAAACAGCTCCTGGCCCTCCTTGAGATGATCAAAGACCCAGGTGGTGCAGATGCCGTCGGGGACCTTGCGGATGATGAGCTCGAGATGGTGGTTGTCGGAGGGAACGGAGGAGATGGAATAGCCGCGCATGACAGACTCGTGGCCCTTGTAGTCGGCGGACTCGAGCTGAACATACTGGCCGGCCTCGAATTCGATGGTGTCGGGTTCGAGGAGTTGCATGCGCAGTTCGACGATGTCGTGCGTAAGCGGCTTCTTGTGGACGAGTTTGGTGCGAAACCGGGAGACATTGAAGAGTTCGTCGGGGATTTCGATTTGGAGGTCTTTGCGGACTTTGACCTGGCAGGAGAGTCGGATGTTGTCCTTGCGTTCTTCGGGGGTGAGGTAGGGCTCTTCGACCGGCCCGATCAGGCCGCCGCCCTCCAGGACCTTGACCTTGCAATAGGCGCAGGAGCCGCGGCCGCCGCAGGCGGAAGGGATGAAGACATTGTTCTCGGCCAGGGAGGACAGGAGCGACGAGCCGCCCTCGACGGTGAGATCCTTCTTGCCGGCGTTGATATCGATGCGGCAGGGGCCGTAGTTGAGGATTTTCTTTTCGGCCAGGAGGAGCAGTCCGCCCAGCACAAGCCCGCAGGCGAGGAGGAAACCGACCGAGATGGCGATCTGGAGGAGCATGGTCAGAAGGGTTTTGGTTGTCGATCGAGCGGGCCCCACCGCCTTGCGCGGTGGGGGAGCCAACTTGGCCTCCCACGGCACAAGGCCGTGGGGGGGCGCAACAGCCGCATGGAATGGGTATTCATGTCTAGATCTTGATCATGCCGGAGAAACCGACAAAGCCGAGGGCCATGATGCCGATGATGATCAGGGTGATGCCGGGGCCTTCGAGACCCCGGGGCAGGGAGGCCTCGTTGATGCGTTCGCGGATGGCGCCGATGAGGGTGATGGCCAGGAACCAGCCGAAGCCGCCGCCGAGACCGAAGGCGAAGGCCTGTCCGAAACTGTAGGGCTTGTTGAGCATGAACAGCGAGATGCCCAGGATGGCGCAGTTGACGGTGATCAGCGGCAGGAAAATGCCGAGGGCGTTGTAGAGTTTTTCGGAGACGCGCTCGATGACCATCTCGACCAGTTGGGTGAAGGCGGCGATGACCACGATGAAGACGATCAGGCGGAGGTATTCGATGCCGAGGGGCAGGAGGAGATAGGTATAGACCAGGTAGTTGAGCGCGGAGGTCGATGCCGTGACGAAGATGACGGCCGCGCCGAGGCCGATGCTGGTGTCGACCTTGCGGGAGACGCCCAGGCAGGAGCACATGCCCAGGAAGCGGGCCAGCAGGATGTTGTCGGTGAAGGCCGCCGCAACGAAGATCAGGGCGAACGATGCCCAGAAGCCCATATCGCCGAGAGCGGTCATGCCGAAGCCTCCTTGACGAGCCGGGCCCGGGCCAGCCAGGTCATGATCGCCAGCATGAAGAAGGCGCCCGGCGGCATGACCATGATGGTCCATTGGGTCCACCAGAGGTCGCGGGCCGGCAGCGCGACACCCAGCAGGGTGCCGAAGCCGAGAATTTCGCGGACGACGGCGATGGCGATGAGGACGGCGGAGTAGCCCAGGCCGCAGGCGAGGCCATCGACGAGCGAGGGCATGGGTTTGTTCTGGCTGGCAAAGGCCTCGGCGCGGCCCATGATGATGCAATTGGTGATGATCAGGCCGACGTAGGGCCCGATGAACCGGTGGATGTCAGGTGCGAGCGCCCGGATGATGATGTCGACCATCATGACATAGCTGGCGATGATAATGACCTGGACGATCATGCGGATGCGCTTGGGAATATGATTGCGCAGGACGGAGACGGTGAAGTTGGTGAGGGTCGTGGCGAAGATCACCCCGAAGCACATGAACAAGGTGTTGGCCAGCAGGTTGGTGACGGCCAATGCGGAACAGATGCCGAGCACCTGGCGATAGATGGGGTTCTCGCTCAGGATGCCGTCTTTGAGGATTTTGGTGTAGGGGGAAGGCATGACAGAGGTCAGAGGTCAGAGGGTAGGGGACAGGGGACAGGAGGCAGGGGACAGGAGACAGGGGGGGGGCGAGGTCCGAGGTCCGAGGCCCGAGATCGGAGGTCCGAGGTTGGAGGACGGATGGCCGCCATTGGGATTTTCCAATATTCCATCATTCCACTATTCCATATTCTTCCATTATTCCACGTTCAGTTTCCGAATCCGGGCGAGTTCTTCGTTGAGGAATTGTCCGAGGGCCATGGAGGTCTGGGTGGCGCCGGTGATGGCGTCGACGCGATTCCGGGCGTCGGGGACCGGGGAGGCGCCCACGACGATGCGGCGATCGGTGGGCGAATCCCAATCGATTTGAAGGCCCTTGAACTGATCGGTAAACCACGGTTCTTCGATGCGGGCGCCGAGGCCGGGGGTTTCTTTCTGGTCCAGGAATTGAATGTTGAGCACCTGTCGCAGGTCGGGGGTGAGCACGATGATGCCATCGATCCGGTCCCAGAAGCCCATACCGCCGAACTCGAAGCCGATGCTTTCCTGGCCGGGGGTTGTGCGGCGGTAGACCCGGCGGGTGCCGGAGCCGTCGGGAATGTCGGTGGCCTGGAGGTGGGCGTCGACAGCCCATTGGAAGGCTTCGGCGCCGACGCCCTCGACATCGAGTTGGAAGGCGCGGCAGAGGATGCGGTTGCGGTGCAGGACGGCATTTTTTTCGAGCAGGCCCTGGGTGGCGTAATGGACGACTGAAACGCCCAGCCCGAAGACCAGGCAGATGGCCGCCATGAAGCCGAGGACGTAGGCCGGGGACTTCTTGTTCACGCCTTGGCCTCTTTCGAGCCTGCCCGGTCGGCGCCCGGGCCCACCGTCTTTTTACGCGCCTGCCAGCGCTTGATCCAGAGATCGAGGGAGGGCGAGAACATGTTACCGATCAGGATGGCGAAGGCCACGCCGCCGGCAAAGACGGCCTTGTAGCGGAAGAACACGATCAGGGCGCCAATGAGGAAGCCATAGGGCCACATGGATTCTTTCAGGCGCGGAGCGGAGATGGGATCGGTGACCATGAAGACCGTGGCGTACAGGAAGGCGCCGGAGAAGAGCGTGAAGCCCAGCGGCGGGACGGCGGTGATGTCGAGGGCGTTTCGCAGCAGGAGGTTGGTCGCGATGGCGCCGAGCAGGGAACTGAGCATGAGGCGCCAGTTGGCGGTCTTGGTCCACAGCAGGTAGATCGCGCCCAGCAGGATGGCGATGGCGCAGGCTTCGCCGGCGGAGCCGGCGGCGAGCACGCGGGCGTGGCCGGCGTGGTCGAAGAGCGCGCCGATCTGGCCGGTGACGAGATCCCACAGGCGGACCTCGAAGTCATAGTCGCGGCGGGTCCACATCGGTGTGGCGGCGGTGATGGCGTCGACCACCTGGAGGCCGGGCGCGGCGAGTGCGGCGGGGAGTTCCTTGAGCGACTCAAAACTCCAGCGGGCGAAGCCGCCGGGGAAGCCGCGAAAGGCGGGGACGAAGCGCGACGTGAGGTCGACGGGGAAGCAGACATAGACGAAGGCGCGCCCGACGATGGCGGGATTGAAGATGTTCTTGCCGAAGCCGCCGAAGACCATTTTGCCGAACACGATGCCGAAGACGATCCCGACGGCCGCAATCCAGAACGGAGTCGTGGGTGGGAGGGACAGGCCGAAGAGCGCAGCGGTGACCCAGACGGCCTGGGAGATTTTGCCGGGTTTGGCGGGCACCATGATCCACTCGGACAGGAAGGCGAAGAGACACGAGACGGCGACCAGCGCGAGAACGCGCCAGCCAAAGAGATAGACCGCCGCCACGGCGACGGGAATGAGCGCATACAGGACGCGCACCATCATCGGTTGCTGGAGGAATACCGGCTTCTTCATGGAAACGGGGCGAAAGTACTGGATGAAACCCGCGGATTCAAGCCCGTTTTGGCGAAGGGAATGGACTCTGCCTATGGCGCGCAGACGGCCTGGCCTCGCCGGGGGCTCACATGCCGCCGAGGAGATGGTAAAGCAGGTTGTTGGCGACGGCCTGGGGGAGGAGCAAAACGGAACGGAAGACGGGGGCGGGGTCGGCGTCCGTGGTGAAATCGGCTACCTCGGTATCGATGCGCAGGGTGCCGTCGCCTTTGAGCGTCCGATGGTACGAACGGACATCGCCCTTTTCGGGCAGTACGCGGCCGGTCACGAAGTCCATGATCTTGGAAACGGCGGCAAAGGAGAGCGGGGAATTCAGCAGCGGCGGGCCGGGCTGCTCTTCCACGAGTTGAATGCCCACCAGTCGGTTTTCGGAATCGGTGATCAACCGGATGGTGGAAAAGGCGGGCTGGGCCGGGCCCACCGAGCCCATGCGTCCGGCGGGATGGGTCTGCATGAAGAATCCGCCATAAGGGAAGGGGGCGCCTTCGATCGGTGTGCGCGGGATGGGTTTGACCCGAAGGATGCGGCAGGCTTCTTCAATGGGCATGAGCCAGCGCAGGGGGCCATGGATGCGCAGGTCGGCCTGGGCGCGGGTGTCGGCGGAGGGCTCGGCCACACTGGAAAGGAGAAAGATGAATTCCGTTGTTTCGGGGCGGTCAATGGGGGCGGGCAAGGTTTCCCAGGCATAGCCGAACTGCATGTGGCGCGGGGCAAAGGGATCGCCGGGATCCGGTACCGGGGTGGGATACGGGGCCAGGGATGCCTGGCGTTTCTTGGGGGCGAGGGCAAAAAGGTTCTTGCGGGCATCGAGGGTCAGGCGCGCGCGGCGCAGATCGTTCACCAGTTGATAGGCTTGGTTGGCGTAGAGCGCAACGGGGACGGAATCGGGCGCTTCCGGGGCGATGGTTTCAAACAGAAGCGCGGCATACTGGGCGTCGGCAATCCGCGCGGCGAGGGCCGGATCGCCCGGATCGGGATTCGCGAGATGTTGCTGAAAGGCCGTGAGGGTCTTGTTGAACAACTCGGCGGCTTGAATGAATCCGGGATGATTCCAGGCGCCGGGGGTGACCGTGCCGGTGCCGGCGGAGAGGGGCTCGGGTTCGGGCGGGAGGTCCCGATCGTCGTCGGACAGATCCGGCGACGGGGGCGCGGTACCGACGGGGCGGCCGGGGGCGCCGAGGATGGGCGCGGGAGCCTGCGGGGCCGGCCCGAAGGCCTTGCCGGAGAACGTGGATTTAAGCATTTCGATGCGATCGGGATGACCGTGAAATCCAAAGTACCAGATTCCGCCGAGAACGGCGCCAAGAAAGAGCAGAAAAAACAGGAAGCGTAGGCATCCGCCGCCGTGAGAGGAGGCGGAAGCCGATGCGGAGCGACGCTTTTGTTTGCCGATGAGAGCTTCGTGGGAGGCGGAAATCGTGATGGCCTTTTTGGCGGCGGCGGACAGATTGATAGTATTGGCGCGGGCGGCGGGCCGGTGGCGGGGATTCAGGAGAATGGTGCTCTCATCCTCTCCGGGATAGGGCGGCAGGGGGGACTTGCCGGTTTTGATCTGGTGGATGTCCTTGAGAACCTCGCCCCAGTTCTGTTGCCGCTTGGAACGATCCTTGGCCGTCATTTTGGCAAGCAGCCAGCCATAGGAAACCGGCAACCGCGGGAGCAGGTCGCAGGGGTCGGGAAGATAATCGGTTTGCTGGGCGTCCAGAATGTCCTGGAGCGACCGGCCCTCGAAGGGTGGATTGCCAGTCAGCAGGTGATAGAGGGACAAGCCCAGCGAATAGATGTCGGAGCGGCAGTCGGGTTCGAGGCCTTCGATCTGCTCGGGGGCGATGTAGGAGGGCGTGCCTTCGATGTTCTCGCTGACATCGCGGGTGGCCGCGGAACCGGCGATGCGGGCCAGGCCCAGATCGGTCAATTTGACCGCCCCATCTTCGCCCAGGAGAATATTGCCGGGTTTGATATCGCAGTGGATCAGGAACGATTCGCGCCAGACCGTGTCGAGGGCCCCGGCGATGATCTCCGCCAGCTTGAGAGCCTGGCTGTGCGCCATGCGTTGGTTCGACAGCAGCCATTCGGCCAGGTTGGTGCCCGCCACGTATTCCATGACATAAAAGAGAGTCCCGTCGTGCTCGCCAAAGTCCAGGATGCTGACGATCGATGCGTTGGAGATTTTTGCGGCGGCGCGGGCTTCCTGCTGGAATCGCTCACGTGCTTCGGCATCCGCGAGCAGCCGGGGGGACAGAATCTTGATGGCCACCACCCGGTCCAGGGATAGCTGTTTGGCCAGCCACACGATGGAGGTGCCCCCGGCCCCCAGGCGACGCTCCAACTCATAACCAGGCAGCAAGGGGCGCACAGATGGATTTCTCGAGTCCATTTGCGGTGATTCTGACCGAATCCCCCGGGAAAGAAAACCGCAAATTCTCCCAACGGGGTCAGCCCGTACATTGTAACAAATCGTTGACTTTCTTCCTGTGTCATCGACAATTCATCGCATGCCACGAATGCTGAGATTGGAGTTTCCCGGCGCGGTCTATCATGAGCAGATGAGCGATCCGTCCGCCGTGGCG
>CAYNSH010000040.1:0-31053 GCA_964399775.1 uncultured Verrucomicrobiota bacterium | reverse complement strand
GCCAGCCGCGGGCGACTTGGAAGGCGATTCCGTGTTCAGACATGACGGGGTTGCTGAAGTGCCGGGTTCCGGGGGTAATGCGCTGGATGCCGCTGTCGGCGCGATAAACCACGATATCGCCGCCGGGTCCGGAGCCGCGCCACATCTGGTGCTGGAGGGAGGCATTGGGTTCATCGCGGGCAACGGGATCAAGCCGGTCGTCGGGAGGAGTCCCGTCATCCCCGGAGGCCAGGACGGCTTCCACGGCGGTGCGGGTGGCGGGAGTTGGCGGGTCGAACAGGGTGGGGTATTCGGATTCGAGGCGCAGCATTTCCTCGGTTTTGGGCGGGATCGTCAGATCGAACGGATAGCCTGGTTCGGCATCGTCACGAAACCAGGCGGTAAAAATGACGGCATCGCCGTACACCCGCGGGCGCAGGCTGCGGCCGATGATGCGGGGATCCTCAATGGTGATGTTACGGATGTTCCCGTCGCGCCAGACGAATACATCCGAGCGTGTGGCCCCGGGCGGGGCTCGCAGGACATCGGTGCGACGAGACAACGGGGAATCGTCGGCATGGGCAACATGTCCCTGCCAGGCAACCAGGCCGGTGGAACCGATGGCGGGATGGCGGGCATCGGCCCCCGGTGCGGACAGCCTTCGCGTTTCAAACTCGCGGGCCTGAATTCCGACGGCCAAGGAAAGGACAAATAGCCCGAGAGCAACGGCCTTTCGTCGGTCGGGGATCGAGTGCGGTCGGATCATGAGCGGGTCAGGTGGCGGAGCCGGAGAAAAGGGTGGATGCCGTATCCTGGGGCGTGGCCTGGCGGCGCTCTAGCTCGCGTTGTTCGCGTTCGGACTCTTTTTCGGTGCGGATTCGTTCGCGTTCGGCTTCCTGCTCCGCGCGGATCCGCTCGCGTTCGGCGGCGGCAGCCATCGAACCGGGCGTTGGGATGCCTTCGTCGCCCAGCGGCCACTGATCGCCCCAGCGGTGGGGTGCGCTCCAATAGCCCCCGGACGGACTTTCGCGATTACGGAAAGCAAAATCCCAGGGCAGATCGCCGCTGACGGCATAGGACTTTTGCATGGCGAGGTCGCGACCGGCGCGCTCAATGGTCTTCAGGATGACGTTGTTCTGGACGCGATCGTATTCCACGCGGGCGATGACCAGGACATTATCGCGCATGATGTTGAGGGCATCGACGAGCTTGACATATTCGACCGCCCACCAGATGTCGTTCATTTGGCCAAAATCCATTTCCTTGATGTAGCCGCCGAAATAGTCGTGAAACGTGATGCGGGCGAGCGTGGCCATGTCCTTGAAAATGATGTAAGTCTGCATGGACGCGCGGGCATTGCGGGTGACGAGGATGGTTTCGGTGCGGCCCTCGTCAGCGGACATCTCTCCGCGAACGATGACGGTTTGGAGGGTGTTCCGGAGATTGGCGGGGGCGAGGTCCTTGGGATTCGGGAAGACGATGGCATAGTGCAGGGGGGTGGTAACGACTCGCTGGGCGAGCGAAAAAATCCCGCCCTGAAGCAGGTCAAACAGCAAAGCCATGTGTTCTTCAGATCGTTCCTGTTCGCAAAAGATGATGATGTCGCGCCCCATCATGTTCATGATGGTATTGCCCGTCAGCCAGAGGTCGGGATCGATTTCCTGGCGAAAATAGCCACTGGAGTGAAAGCCGAGGCGGCGGGACTTGGGATCGGGAAAGCCGCCGATGGCGTAGATGGCAGGATCGATGATGGTGCCGTCGCCCGCCTTCTGGTAGGTGACCACCATTCCGGAGACGCTGCCCAGTTTGAGGCTGGGGTCGGACGCCATGCCAAGGTCGACAACCGCTTTGAGCCGATCGACCAACTCGGGATTGTCGCCAAAAAGCGACAGCAGATAGCCATCGGAGAGGACATCGTCGATGGGCAAGCCCTCGATGGATTCGCCAGATTCCAAGAGGTTGCGGAGGTGGGAATACATGCCAAAGCCCGTATGCGCAACCATCACGACACGACACGCCACCACCACCGCGAGCAGGGTCAACGGCAGCAGGACAAAGATGAACGATCGTTTGACGATTTTACGCATGGTCAGCACACCCTTCCTGGATGCTCCAGTTAAACAATAAGGTAGACCGCATCCGGGCACAAGGGGAAAAGACTGCAAAAGATCGGATTGGGACCTTGATTGGGTAACCCCCATGGTCCGCCTGGCGGGGACGGCTACCCGATCAAATTGTTTGGGTTAGATCGATTTTGGATTGAGCGGACTGGGACGAGGTGTTAGATTGTTGTCAAGAGTTGGGCGTTGCCTGCCGCGGCCGGAAACGGTTTCCCGTATGGTGGCAGGGGTCGAGGAGTATGCAAATGATGTCAATGTTTCTGCCGGTTCGCCGGAGCCTGTTTGCCTTGGCGGTGTGGACGCTGGGGGTGTTGATGGTCGGCACGGCCTTTGGCGAGGCCATGCTGCAGTACTTCAACACCAGTTGGCGGGAGATCACGGAAAAGATGCCCGAGCTGGCGGAAGCGGGATATTCTTCGCTGTGGATTCCGCCGCCCACGAAGGCCAGCGGGGGGTTGTCCGTGGGCTACGACCTGTGGGATCCGTTCGACCTGGGCGGGCGGAGCACGCGCGGCACGGTCACCACGCGCTACGGCACCGAATCCGAATTGCTGAACATGATCGAGACGGCGCACCGGTTCGGGATCCGGGTGTACGCCGACAACATCATGAACCACCGGGCCTTTGACATTCCCGGCTACAACGAGACCACGCCGGTGGACATCTATCCGGGCATGGTGCCCGAGGACTTCCATCTGCGCCGCACTGAGGACGGGTTCTATCGCAAGTGGGACAACTGCCGCGACTGGAACGACGCCTGGCAGGTCATGCATTTGGGTCTTTCGGACCTGATCGACATCGCCCACGAGACGCCCAACCAGAATCACGGGCTGAACGAAGGCGATTGGAATCCAAAGCCCAGCTTCGTCCGCCACCCCCTCCAGCCCGAATTTTACGACCACCTGCCCAATACGAACCACCCCAGCTTTGATTACGGTGCGCATGGCATGGGCGAACTCGGCACCGACCGGAACGTCTGGGTCGGCTTCGGGGCCAATAACGGCATCACGACCAACCGGCTCCAGGAGTTCGCCAATTTCTACAGTGAAGACGTTGGCGCCTACCTGCTCCGGGCGGTGCGCTGGAAGATGCACGTGACCCGGCTGGATGGTCTGCGGCTGGACGCGGTGAAGCACGTCCCCGACTACTTCTTTGGAGCGTTCAACGATGACGCCAGCCATGCGGGCTACAATGGGCACGTCCAGTGGCAGTTCAACATGACCCGCGGTTTCAGCGACTGGGGCAACCATCGCGACAGCAACTTCAACACGGAAGCGCCCCGGGACGATGCGCTCCTTTTCGGCGAGCATCTGGGGCAGCCGCCCGGTTACGGCGGCTACATCGCGGCCGGCATGCGCCTGGTCGACAACGACCTGCGCAGCGAACTCAACTGGCGCTTCAGCGCCAACAACCTCTGGGGCTTCGACAACGCCGGGGCCGGCGGCTTTGCGCCCAATGTCGGCGTGATGCATGCCCAGAGCCACGACAGCGATTACGTGGACCGCAAGGAATTGCACCATGCGTATTACTTCCTGCGGGCGGGTCTGGGGCTGCTCTACACGGATGGCAACTATCACGCCGAGACGCTCGGGGAAAGCGGCGGCGCGTTCCCGCGCTGGGCCAACACGGCGTTCCTGGGCCAGTGGGGGCAGACCCACATGCCCGAACTGCTGAAGATCCACGAAAACTTCGCCCGCTACGACCACGTGGGTTACGGCACGCATTGGGACGGGGCTTCGATCGCCTGGGAGCGCGGGGGGAGTTTCCCGTGGAACACGATGCTGGTGGTGTTCAATTCGCGTTGGCAGGATTGGTTGACCGTGCCTACCCGGGGGTCCTATCCGGAGGATGTCTATCTCTATAACTACGCCCGAACCTACCAGTGCTATTTCGCAGGCAGCGGACCTCCGGCGGACTACGTCTATGCCGGGGACATCTACAATGTGAACCAGCCGCCGAACAGCTATTCGGTCTGGGGCATCAAGAACCCCGATCCCAGCGGCCTCTGGCCCGGGCCGACCGTATCCATCTACGACGACGGAGAACTGACCGGCACTGTCACGGTCGAGCGCAAGGACGGGCCCGACGGCGACTCCGCGTTCAACCCCTACGGCCATCCCAACCGGGGGTATCCCGACGGAGAGGAGCCCGCCCCCTACACCTACCGCCAGACCCTGCCGCGGATCACCAAGGGCACCAACGTCGTCTTTACGGCGCGCGTGGATGGCTCGGCCGGCAACGTGTTGATGCGCTTGAACGGCGGCATCGATCTCAACCACTGGCGCCCCGAAGGCAACGAGGATGGCGGCTACCGCGACAATCCGCCCGCCCTTTCCCACGACATGGTCCTCGGTTTCGAGAACGTCAACTTCGTCCAGCGCATCTGGCCGGAGAAGTTCGCCGCCTCCAACACCGTCAATTCCCAGATCGGCACGGTCGGCGCCACGAGCTATCAGGTCACCATCGGCCAGGATGACGCGACCAACTTCCCGTCGACGGCGGAGAACGACTACGGCACCGCCCATGGCGAATTGTCGTGGATTTATCACGATCCGACGGCGATGACGGATGCCGAAGCGGGCGGGGGAGGGGGCGGCGAGTCGACCGTTTTCGGCCCGGTGACCTATACTGCGGCCAATCCCTCCGATTTCAGTACGTCCGGCAGTGCCGGACACTTCAATGCCGGCGGGCAAGCCGCGCCGGCGCTGGGCAGCAATCCCTTCGGATTATGGGCCAACAGCGGAGGTCTTTCCGCATACGCCTGCACGTTCACGCAGAATGTGGCCGTGGATCAGACCATCCGGTTCGACTACCAGAACGGCGGGGTGGATGAACCCGGCGCCAGCATTGGCTGGCAATTGCGGGACGCCAGCGACAATGAGCTGTTGTCCCTGGTTTTCAGCCAGGGCGACAGCAACTATCGCTTCCACCAGGGCGCCACGGCCACGGACACCGGGATTGGCTGGCGCAATACCGCGCAGACCGCCGCAATTGAATTTACGAGTTCCACCAACGTTTCCATTTCCCTCAACGGCGGCAGCGCCTTCCACTTCACGTTGTCCGCCCCGGCGCGCAAGGTCCGGTTCTGGAATTACACCGCCGGGTCGGAGAGCGCGCGCAACTACTACTTCAACAACATCCGGATCACCGAGCCTGCGGAAGCCCCCCCCCCGAGCGGCTTGACCAATCAGTACTACCTGACGGCGACGTCTGTCGTGGTGCATGCCAAGACGCCGAAGCAGGGGGGCATCGTGGCGAGCCTCTACTACACCACGGACGGGGCCAGCTGGCCCGAGGGCGCCGCCGGTGCCGGGGCGTTCTCGGAAACCAAGGCGGTCGACGGCGCCTGGTCCCACACCGGCTCGGAAGGCACCACCGACTGGTGGACGTTCGAGTTTCCCAAGCCGGCCAACGACACGATTCTGCGCTACAAGATTGGCGCGGCCCACCGGCAGGGCACCGACGGCAGCGGGGAGGACTGGGAGATTGTCTGGCCCGGCAGCGGCGACGCGGTCTACAAAAAGACCATCATGCTGGGCGAATGGGACACCCTTCCGCAGAATCTCAAGACCAAGGAATATCACCGCCACTACGATTACAACAGTTGGACGACCGATGGACTTGCCGACGGCTTCCACCTGATCACCGCGCGCGCATTCCTCAACCGCAATGACGGCGCGCCGGTCTTTAATACCTTCAAGCAACCGTTCTATCTGGACACGGAAACCCCTCGGGGCTTTGTCGAGTGGCCGGCGAACGACGGCGACACCCTCACCGGTACCGAATACGGCGCGGTGGTCCGCACGGATCCGACCGTGCGCGAGGTGTGGTATCGGATCGAAGACGGCGATGCCACCAACGACGACAGCGCCACCGGCAAGTCCAACGGCAACGGCAACGTCTATGCGGCCTGGCAGCAGGCCGCGCGCATGACGCCGGCCGACATGGATCGCGACTATCCCCAGGCTTGGCGCTTCACCTACGCCAACCTGCCCACCGGCGGCACCGCCACCATCCGCGTCCGCCTGCGCGAGTGGTCCAGCGAACCCAAGACCGCCTGGACCAACGCCGGCCTGACTCCGACCCAGGGCCACTACACCGAACTGGTGCGCACCGTGAATCCCCGCGGCGACGCCTATCGCCTCTATTTCGACTGGCCCGGGCAGAACGGCGATTATGTCGAAGCGGGCTGGACCCTCTACGTCAAGTATTCCTCCCCATATGCCGCCGATCTCGACGATGCCGGCGCCCTGGGGCTGTTCACGATTCGTCTTAATAGCCTCGAGAACGGCGGCGACCCGGCCAACGGCGAAATCCTGTCCCACGACGACATCGAGATTGCCCACCAGTGGGATTGGCCCAACGAAAACACCATTTCGTTCAAGATGCCCAACGTCTACAACGGACAGCCGGATTGGCTGCACAGCTTCCAGATCGTCGGGCAGCGCAACGGCTATCCCACCATCGCCGCCACGCGCCAGGTTCGGACGCAAGGCGAATTGCTGCCATCGATCATCATCGCCGAGCCGCCCGAACTCGGCAGCGATGGCAAGCCGCACGTCATCATCCTCGAAGATGTGCCGGCCTCCGTGCTGGCCACCAATCCGGCCCTGCGCACCACGCGGATCCGCCTGCAAACCGGAACCAATGCGGTCCAGACCGGACTTTTCTTTACCTCCCCGACCGGATACGTCGGCGAGTTCGCCGCGACGGATACCAACATCGTAGGTACCACCGTTCATTGGGATTATGCCTGGAGCAACCTGGCCGCGGGGACCTACCGCTTCACGGCCTGGGTCAGCGATGCCGAGAACAAAACCAATACGGCCTCGCGCACCGTCCGGCTTCAGTTGCTGCAAGTGGTCGACATGAGCGATCCCGACGACCTGGACCACGACAACGACGGCATGCTCGACGAGTGGGAAACCAATCCGGCGCCCCTGCCGCCCGAAAACAAGCCCAATCCCGAAAACTGGACCAATGCCGATGTGCATTCCCATTTCGCCTTCGGCCGCAGCCTGCCGCACAGCCCCGACAGTGACGGCGATGGGCTGCCCGATGCCCTCGAATTGGGCTTCCGTCTGCCCACCGCCCACACCGACACCACCGCCGACACCAATGAGGACGGCTGGCCCAACTTCATTGCCGATCTCGACCCGCCCTTCTACAACACGCTGGACAATTACGGCCGGGTGCCCGGCGTCGACAGCCAGAGCAAGGGCGGCGACCGCGCTCGCCTCGTTCGCGGCACCATGACCGATCCCAGCAATCCCGACAGCGACTACGACGGCATCCCCGACGGCATCGAGGACGCCAACCGCAATGGATGGGTCGATGGTGACGGCGCCCCCATTCAGTCCGACTGGGAGCCCTGGCTGGAGCGCGATTGGCCCAACGGGCGCATGGATTCCTGGGAAACCTGGCTGGAGACCGATCCCAACAACCCGGACACCGATGGGGACGGGCTCAGCGACGGCTACGGCGAGGACAAGAATTTCAACGGCTATGTCGACATCGGCCTGGTAGATGGCTCCGGCAACGTCACCAGCGTGCTGGCGAACGCCAGCGTGCCGAAGATCGGCGGGGCCTTCTCGCGCCAGATCGATCAGGCCGCCCTTTTCGCGGCCTATCCCAACGCCGTCTACCTCGAAACCTGCCCCCTGACGTGGGACACCGATGGCGACGGGCTTCCTGACGGCTGGGAGGTCCGCTACGGCCTCGACCCGCTCAATTCCGGCATTATCGGCGACCGTTGCCTGCGCACAGGCCTAATGATCGACTCCACCGAGCATGGCGCCCTGGGCGATCCCGACGGGGATGGCTTCACCAACATGCAGGAGTTCCAGAACGGCACCAACCCGCGCGTCTATGACGACCCCGGTTCGCCTCCGCCCCCCGGCTCCATCACGATTGGACGGGGCGATCCCATCGGCGTGATCAACGGCGTCACCAACTACCAGGAGTTTACCCAGTGGACGCTGGACGATCTGATCGCCTTGGATCCCTACAACACCGGCGGCAGCCAGGCCGTCGATATCTACCGTCGCTGGGACGGGTTCGACAGTTCGCGCGATCTGGTGGCGTTCTACATGCGCGACGGGGGGCCCGTGGACAACAAGATCTATTTTCGGGTGGACTTCCACGACCTGCAGGCTTTTGCCGAGGAAAGCGCGCTGGACCTCTATGTCGTGATCGACTTCAACAGCCCGGAAGCCGGTGAAGCCGCCTTGCCGGACGAGGTGGACACCCGCACCGACATGAAGTGGGAGGCCGTGGTCGCCGTCTATGACAGCCAAAACGGCAGCCTCTATGTCGACACGGATCCCGTCAACAACACCGTGGGCGCCTGGGATGATCTGGCCGCCAACGGCGTGGTCGTGGCACCCGGCGGGTTCCTCGGGGCCTACTTCAATTCCGAACTGGATGCCGCCGAATTCGCCATCGATCGCAGCGCCCTCATCGACATCGGCTGGAACGGCATCGCCGACAACCTCAACTTCCAGGTCTTCACCACCAAGGACGGCACCTATAACTCGGGCGGACCGGGCGGTGGCCCTGGGCCCGGCGACATCGGCGGGCGTTCGGACATCACCGATAGCATCCGCAACGACTGGATCGCCTCCGACTATTGGCGCGACCAGGACTGGATCTCGCAGAACGGCGTGCTGACCCAGTGGATCGGCAAGAACGCCGAGAACGACCGCGGCAAGTCTGCCAAGATCGCCATGCTGGCCCACGGCAACCAGGCCATCCAGCCCGGCAGCGTGATCCACAACATCGTGGACAATGGCCAGGGCGCGGGCTATCAGCGGCCCGTCCAGATCCACGGCGTATATCAAGTCCCGCTGAACTTGCACATCACGCCCACCTTGGCCATCGCGTTGGAATGGGCGGCGGTCGAGGAGGGCGGGCCGGCCTATCGCTCCGGTCCCGCCCTGAATGCGCAGATCCGCGAATTGGTCGCCAGCAATGTCATCTCGCTCATGGCCAGCACCTATTCCGACCACATCCTCCCGTACTTCACGCCAGCCTTCAACCAGGACAACGTGGATCTGGCTTCCGACACGCTCCAGCGGATCTACGGTGCCACGATCACCACCAATTCCGTCTTCTGGGCCCCGGAACGCGTGCTCGACGGCGATGTCTTCGCCAAGATCACCAACATGGGCTTCCGCTACACGCTCGTGGACCAGAACACGCATGTGTTCAACTGGTTCGGCCGCAACGTGGCGCTCGGCGATGACGGCTACCGCATCAACCGCATCAATGGCGTGAATTGTTTCGTCATCAACAACGCCGCCGATGGCTATCGATTCGTCAATCACGACAGCGGCCTGGCTCTGCCCATGCGCGAGCTCTTCAGCCGCCGCGCCCGGGCCTGGCGTCAGGACCAGATTTCCACCATCTTCACCATGTGGGAGGAATTCAGCTCCTTGGCGCAGGCCGACGCCTATGACCGCAACCTGCGCTGGCTGGCCAACCGCCCGTGGATTCAACTGGTCGCGCTGGAAGACATCGCGGCCGAACATATCGACCTGCCGGCCGGCCAGTACTGGGAGCCGATCGAGCGCGGCTTCAGCGCCGGCTCCAAGCGTTCGCACGATTGGATCGACCACGCCAACAACGAAAACTACGACAACTGGTATGTCGGCAGCCACCGCCACGAAGGGCTCGAAGGCAAGAGGTTTCTCCTGCGGCCCGGCGTGACCAACGCCACGCCGTACGGGATGATGTATTCTGGCGGGTTGGTGTCCAACGCGTGGGCGCAGGTGGCCGCCCTCGCGAATCCCGATGTGCGGCGGCTGGCGCGCGAAACCCTCCACGCCTCCGTGTTCGAGACCGCGTTCCACAGCGAGAACAACCACAACCTGACGCGGTGGAGCTTCGGCGGCTACATCGACCCGGCCGGCGATTGGCAGGAATTGATCGACTTCGCCAAGATCGCCCAGAACCAGACCCGCATGGCGGCCATCTATTCGTGGGTGGACACTTGGGCCGCCGCGGCCGCGGGACTCGCCGCTACCCAAACCGCCAGCCTCGATGTCGATCTCGATGGCGAAACCGAATACGTGCTCTACAACAAGCACGTGGCCGCCGTCTTCGAGCGCATCGGCGGCCGCATGATCGCCGCCTGGCTGCGCACCCCAGAGGGTGGGGTGCGCCAACTGATCGGCAACCTCGCTTCCTACGCCGGCAAGGATACCGAGGAGGAGGGGGCCTGGAGCGTCAATCGCGACGGCGATGACGTCTGGCTGGAGACCTATCGCAATTCCGCCCTGAAGGACTGGTGGGCGGGCACCGACCAATACGTCAACCAGCTCTATGCGGCCACCACCGATGGCGTGGTCAATGGTTGGAAATTGACCTCGGCCGACGGCAAGATCGCCAAGACCATCACGCTGGCGCCCGACGCCACCGCGTTTGCCGTCAGCTACGCCATCGACCCGACGCTCAATGGCGGCGTGCTCTATGTTCGCCACGGCCTCTCGCCCCATCTGTCCGAGTTGCTGGTGCGCGGGCAGTCCGGCCTGGTTGATACCCTCGGCGTTTCCGGCGGGACCGTCGCCCTCGAAACCCCGGAAAACAATACCGGCATCGAACTGGCCATCACCCAGGGCGCGGTCAACCTGACCGCCACCGACGACGACGGTGAAGGCTTCGATTCCGTCCCCATGCTCAATCTCGCCCAGACCCGCACCGTGGAACTGGTCGGAACCAACACCCTGGTCTTCACCCTGGAACTCTACAGCGAGGACAACAGCAATCTCCCGCCTGAGATCACGTTTGTTCCGCCGGGGCCCTACACCAACGTGGTGGGCACCACCAATGCCTTCACCGTGGTGGCCATCGATCCGGAACTCGTCCCCGTCACGCTGGATTCAGGACCGCGCCCCGTGGGATCCACCTTCAACCCCGACACCGGCGCCTTCTCCTGGAATGTGCTCGGGATGGGCACCGCCGGCACCACCAACCATATCGACTTCACCGCCAGCGACGGAACCCACGTTGTGACCAACACCGCCACGATTGTCGTGCCGTGGGATTCCAACGGCAACGGCATGCCCGACGATTGGGAATTCCATTACTTCGGCGATCTCCATCAGACCGCCGACGGCGACTATGACGAAGACGGATTCCCCAACTACGCCGAGTGGGTCGCCAGCACCGATCCGACCGCCCCCGGCAGCTACATCGGCTGGGAATGGCAGGGCAGGGAAGGCGAGGTCTGGAAACTGACCTTCAAGGCCAAGCCGTTCGGTATCTACCACATCGAGGGCAAGGACGACACCATCGCGGATGGCCTGACCGCCTGGTACCACCTGGGCTCCTTGACCAATGATGCGTCGGATACCGCCGAGTGGGAAGACGAAACCTATCCGGATGCCGCCACCCGCTACTACCGGATCAAGATCCCACGGCATACTCCGTAGCCCCCAGAATTCATGGCCGGCTTCATCGGGACCGGCTGCCGCGTGGACACTGCCCGCCCCATCTGGGGTCAGCCCTTGAATCTTGAATTAAGAAGATTCAAGATTCAAGGGCTGACCCCGGTCGCTACCGATCTCCCAGCGCCCGGGCGATCCCTGCCGCGACGCGCGCGTTGTTGTGCAGCAGCGACACATTGGCCGTCCGGCTGTCCTCATGGGTCAGCTCGCTGACGCGCGCCAGCAGGAATGGCGTGACCTCTTTGCCCCGGACGCCTTGCTTATCCGCTTCCTTCAAGGCCTGGGCAATGGCGGCTTCCGCCACCTGCCCAGGCAGTTCGTCCTTCTCCGGAACCGGAGTGGCAATCAGCGTGCCGGTGCGGAACCCCAGCTCTTCGCGCGAGAGGATAATTCCGGCAACGTCCTCGAAGGCATCGCAGCGGACATCCAGGGACAGCCCGGAACTCCGCGTGTAAAAGGCTGGGAATTCGGAGCATTGGTAGCCGATCACCGGCACGCCGTGGGTTTCGAGTACTTCGAGGGTCAGGGGCAGGTCCAAGATGGCTTTGGCTCCCGCGCAAACCACGGCCACCGGCGTCTGGGCCAGTTCCATCAGGTCCGCGCTGACGTCGAAGGGGTGCCCGCGGTGCACGCCCCCGATGCCCCCGGTGGCAAACACCCGGATGCCCGCCATGTGGGCGACGATCATGGTGCCGGCCACGGTCGTGGCGCCATCGCCCTTTTGGGCCAGCACGATCGGGAAGTCCCGCCGGCTGCACTTGCGGACGTCTCGGGCCTGCGCCAGGTATTCCAACTCCTCCCGGGTCAGCCCCACCGTGATCCGCCCCTTCAAAACGGCGACCGTGGCCGGGACCGCGCCGGCCTCCCGCACGGCCTGCTCCATGCCGCTGGCCACCTCCAGGTTCACGGGGTAGGGCAGCCCATGCGTGATGAGCGTGCTTTCCAGGGCGACGACCGGCCGGCCTTGCTTCAGTGCTTCCTGAACATCCGGGTGGTAACGCAGTAATTCGGGGGGGGGGGTCATCGCTGTAGCTCCGCCATTTGTGGAGAGCACAACCTACTGGCGCCGGTCCGACATTGTCAATCGACATCCGACATTACATTCAAGATTCAAGGGCTGACCCCAGTCTGGGGTCAGCCCTTGAATCTTGAATGTGCGGGCCGTTCGCCCAGTGAAAGGTCGCCGTGGATTTTATAGACATGCCCATCGAGATTGACGTGGAGGGTGGTGTCGGGGAATGCGCGGGGTAGTTTTTCGCGCAGGCGGCGGGCGACTTTCTCTTCAAAGGCGGCCTGGGTCTCGGCGGGCACGTGATCCAGAGTGGCGATGCGAGCTTGGAGGACATAGCCGGGGCCGTGCCGGGATCCATAGCCGACGGTGAAAGCCGCGCCCAAGTCGAACAAGCCATCATCCTCCCGGTTGCTGGTCGTCCCCGAGGGAGGGCGTGCGGGATGCCGGGTGTAGGTTGGACAAGCCCCCTCGGCTTCCAACTCCGCGTCGATCTCATCGAAGATCGATTTCAAGCGCGATTCCCATCGCTCCAGTTTGGTTTTGGATTCAGACATTGCCAACGAAGGGTTCCGGACTCGGGTCACAGGAGCGTGCCGGGGTTGAGCAGGCCGTCGGGGTCGAACCTCTTTTTCAGGTCCCGCATGTGCTCCAGCGAGGTCTCGCCGGCCATCGAGCGGAAGAGTTCGCGCTTGTTCTTCCCGATGCCGTGTTCAGCGGAGATGCTGCCGCCCCAGGCCACGATTTGCCTGGCCCAGTGCTGATAGAGGGCTTTGCCGACGGCTTGGTCGGCGGGATCGCGGGGGATGATGTTGACGTGCAGATGGTTGGCGCCGATGTGGCCGAACGTCAGGTGCTCCAGCCCGGATGTGGCCAGGTCCGTGGCATACAGGGCCATAACGTCGGCCAGGCGGTCATCGGGCACGGACATGTCGGTGCCCAGTTTGACCAGTTCGGGATGGACCTGGCGTCGCTCGTCCAGAACCGCGTTGACGAACTCCGGTGCGGCATGGCGGAACAGCTTCAGCTTTTCCATGTCGTGGGGATTGTCCGCCAGAATGGCGGCATCCGGATCGGCCCCGAAGTCGGCCAAAAGCTCGGCGGCGGTCAGGACGGCCGATTCCGCCGCGGTTTCGTCGGGGGCATGCCATTCGGCGTAGACGCAGGCGGCGCGGTCCGGCATGGCCGGGACCGCGATGTTCTGGGAGGCGAGTTCAGCGGCATGCGCGCGCAGGAAATCGAGGCAGCGGGAATCGAAATACTCGATGGCGACCAGATAGGGTTGGCGGGGCTGCACGAGGTTGGTCGCCTGATGGGATGGCGATTGGTAGGCGATGGACGAGGAATAACCCGCGCGAAGGGCATTGACAAAGCCGACAACCGAAGCGGTGTCCGGCAGGAAGGCCATCAGCCCCCAGGTGGCGCCGGGGGCGGGCAGGAGCCGCAAGGTGGCTTCGGTCACGATGCCCAGAGTTCCTTCCGCCCCGATGAAGAGATCCACGAGATCCATGTCCGGCTCCACAAAATACCCGGCGGCATTCTTGACCGCGGGGCGGGGCAGGGGGGGCAGTTCGCCGCGGATGGAGCCCAGCGTGAAACGCATTCCATCCGCCTGGTCGCGTCCGCGCCGGAGGTCGAGGAGATCTCCGGCAAGCGTGGCCACGCGCAGGCCGAGGATATGATTGCGCGTCGGGCCATGTCGATAGGAGAGGGCGCCGGAGGAATTGCAGGAGATCATGCCGCCGATGGACGCCGAGGCTTCCGTGGGGTCTGGCATGAAGGCCAGTCCGGGTGGCACGGCCGCCCGGATGGCCGACAGGATGGCGCCTGGCTGGACGCGCAGCGTGGGGCCGGAGTCCGCTTGAATGCGGTCCATTCGCGCCAAGTTCACGACGAGACCGCCCGCTGGAACGGCGCCTCCGGTGACGCCGGTCCGGGCCCCTTGGGGAGTGATGGGCAGGCCCTGGATCCGGGCTTCGGCCAGAATCGATACGACATCCTCTTCCGTGCGCGGCAGAGCGATGCGCTCGGCATGACCCGTTCGCCGCGATTCGTCACGCAAATAATCGGATTGACTGGGGTTAAGCGGTTCGATCATGCCAGGCAATATAGCTTGCCTTGGCGCAACCCGCACGGATAAAGTTCCACGTTTATATCTATAGGAGTAAACATGACGCATCGAATGGTGAAAGTGAAGTTTGGGCATGGGCCCGAAATCGACGTGGATGCCGGCTTGGCCCTGCGCCAGATCCTGGCGGAGCATCCGGAAGTGACGGAGGACCTTGGGTATACCCCACTGGGGGCGCTGGTCAATAATGAGTTTGTCTCGGTGGAGTACCGGATCGAGACGGATAGCGCCGTTCGCATCCTGGGCTATCGGGATTCGTACGGACAGCGCATTTACCGGCATACGATTGCATTTCTGCTGGCCAAAGTGGCCAATGAACTGTTTCCGGGATGCGATTTCGCCGTTGAGCACTCGCTGTCTAGGGGGCTCTATTGCAGTTTCCGCCTCGGCGATGAGGCGGGAATCACGGCGGACCAGTTGGCCCAATTGGATGCCGCGCTGCGGAAGTTGCTGGACCAGAAGGCGCCGATTGAGCGCATCAAGATCACTTACGACGAGGCCATTGCCCACTTCGAGGCCGCCGAGGCAACGGACAAGCTGAATCTGCTGCGATTCAAGAACAGCTCGAAGGTCAGCGTCTACCGGTGCGGCGAGTTCATGGACCTGGCCCATCAGCCCCTGGCCAACCATGCCGCGGCGCTGGGCAACTACCAGCTCATCGCCTACCAGCAGGGGTTCGTGGTCATGGGGCCGGATCGCATGGATTTGGATACGTTCCCGCCATTCGACCCGGCTCACTACATTTACGATGTCTTCAAGGGGCACAAGGACTGGGGGCGCATTGTCCGGGTCCGGACGGTCGGCGACCTCAACGAACGCATTGCCAAGAAGAAGATCGACGACTTCATCGACGTGAACGAGGCCTATCAGGAGAAACGGATCGCGCTGCTCGCGGAACAGATTGTCCAGAAGCGCGATCACGTGAAGTGGATCCTGATCGCGGGGCCTTCGTCGTCGGGCAAGACCACGTTTTCCAAGCGCCTGTCGCTGCAGCTCAAGGCCAGCGGCATGAACGCGAAGCCGATCTCGCTGGATAATTTCTTCGTGGGCCGCAACCAGACGCCGCTGGACGAGAATGGCGAGGTGGACTTCGAGCACATCGAGGCGCTGGACCTGGACCTGATCCATGAGAAGCTGGCGCAGTTGGACGCGGGCGAGCGAGTCGAGATGCCTTATTTCAACTTCCATACCGGCGCACGCGAGTGGCGTGGCGAGATGATGCACATCGGCCCCGACGATGTCGTCGTGCTCGAGGGCATCCACGGACTGAATCCGCGCCTCACCACCAGCATTCCCATCGAACACAAGTTCCGCATCTATATCAGTGCGCTGACGCAATTGAACATCGACAGCAACAACCGCATCTCCACCACGGACAACCGCCTGATCCGGCGGATGGTCCGCGACAACAATTTCCGCAGCCACAGCGCGCTGCAGACGCTGTCGATGTGGCCGAAGGTGCGCCGGGGCGAGAAAACCTGGATCTTCCCATTCCAGAAAGAGGCCGATGTCGCGTTCAATTCCGCCCTCGATTACGAGCTGGCGGTGCTGCGCCCCTATGCCGAGCCGCTGCTGGCGGAGATCAAGCCCTCCATGCCGCAGTATGTCGAAGCCGTGCGCATCCAGCAGTTCCTCTCGAACTTCCTGGTCATTCCGACCGACCGCGTCCCGCCCACCAGCGTCATCCGCGAGTTCATCGGCAAGAGCTTTTTCCAGTATTAGGAACATTCAATATCCAATAACCATTCACCACTCTCCAACCGAACAAGTGAAGATCCGGCAGGGATGTTCCGTGACGATTGGACATGGGATGTTGAGTGTTGGGTATCGGGATTTTCTGCACAAAGGCGGTTGATGAGCGAAACCCTCCAATTCGAGCGGATAGTGGCGATTGTGGGCCGGCCAAACGTGGGCAAGTCGGCGCTCTTCAACCGCCTGGTTCGTCGGCGGCTGGCCATCGTCCATTCGGAGGAAGGCGTCACGCGCGACCGGCTGATGGCGCCGGCGGAGTGGCTGAACCAGCGCTTTGAAGTCGTCGATACCGGCGGCCTGGCGCTGATGGACCGGGCGAAATCCTCCGATGAAATCCTGCAATCGACCGCCGAACAGGTCCACGCGGCGATCGAAGATGCGGCGGCGGTGATTCTGGTGGTCGACCTGAAGGCCGGGTTGCAGCCGCTGGATGTTGAAGTGGCCCGGCTGCTGCGCAAGTCCGGGCGTCCGGTTGTGACGGCCGCCAACAAAGCGGATCTGCCGGAATGGGACGAAAAGATTAGCGAGTTTGCCGAACTGGGCTTTCCCGTGGTGGCGGTCTCGGCCGCCCACAAGCGCGGCATCGAATCGCTGATGGAAGCCGTGCTGCCCCACCTGCCCGCGGCGGCAGATGCGGACGAGCCTCCGCGCCTGAAAGTGGCGGTCGCCGGCCGGCCCAATGTGGGCAAGTCTTCCTACATCAACCGACTGGTCGGCAAAGATCGGGTCATTGTGTCCAGCGTCCCCGGTACCACCCGCGACACCATTTCCGTGCCGTTTTCGTTGCGCACGGCCGATGGCCAGGAGCGGCACTATACGCTGGTGGATACCGCCGGCATGCGCAAACAGGGCCGGGTTCATGAATCGGTCGAGAAATTCAGCCTGTTCCGCGCGGAGGCCTGCATTGCCGAGGCCGATCTGGTCGTGCTGATGATGGAGGCCCAGGCCGGACCCTCCACGCAGGAGAAGAAAATTGCGGCGCTCATTCGCCAGCACCACAAGGCCTGCGTCGTGCTGGTCAACAAGTGGGACCTGGCCAAAGGAACCGGCGTGACCGCCGCGGACTACGAAGAGCAGATGCGCCGAACGTTGTTTTTCCTGGGGGATATCCCGGTGCTGTTCGTATCGGCCCTGCGCGGACAGCAGATCCGCCGCAGCTTTGAGGTGATCGATGCTGTCGCGACTCGCCTGGATACGGTGATGCCGACCGGCGTGCTCAATCGCGTCATCCGCGACGCCTTTGTGCGGTCGCAACCCCCCTTCGCCCGGGGGCGCCAGCTCAAGTTCTACTATGCGGTGCAAACCGGACACAATCCGCCGCGGGTGACCCTGTTCGTCAACGATCCCCGGCTCAGCAATCCGACCCATCAGGCGTATCTGGCGGGACGCCTGCGCGCGGCCTTCGATCTCGCCGGGGTGCCGTTGATCCTGCGCTACCGCTCCAGCCATGGCGAAGCCAAGGGAGAGCGGCGGTGAATGCCCTCGCCGGGTTTTCCACGGCGTGGAAAACTATTTTCCACAGCATGGAAAATCGGGCGCATGAGTTTCCACAGCGTGGAACAGTGGCGGTGATTTTTTCCACGGCGTGGAAAATACTTTTCCACAGCATGGAAAAACGGGGGCGGGATTTTCCACGGCGTGGAAAACTCACGCCGGATGGTTCCACGGCATGGAAAATGGCTTTCCGTAGCGGGGAATCGACGGAGATGGCCTGATGGCCACGATTTCCAGCCCCGTAACCCGCGCGCCGTCTCCCGGTGGCTACCGAGAGGTGTGGCGGGTCGCCGCGCCAATCATTGTGTCGATGGCGTCGTTCACCGTGATGCAGTTCATCGATCGGATCTTTCTCGCCCAGCACGGATCGGTTTCACTGCGGGCGGCCCTGCCGGCCGGGATGCTGGCGTTGACCATGACGATGTTTTTCCAGTCGCTGGCGGGCTATGCGGGTACGTTTGTCGCACAATATCACGGGGCGGGGCAGAAGACGGAATGCGCCCGGTCCACCGCCCAGGGCATCTGGCTGGGGCTGCTGACGTGGCCCGTCTGCATCGCCCTCATTCCGATGGGCTACTGGATTCTGGAATGGGCCGGGCACCCCGCGGACGTCCTCGAGGCCGAGAAGGCCTACATGGGCATTCTGATGGCCGGTGGCGGATTCTGGGCCCTGACGAATGCCGTGTCGGGGTTCTTCTCGGGTCGAGGCGACACGCGTACCCCGATGGTGGCCAGCGTCATCGCCAACATGGCCAATATCGTTCTGGATTACGCCCTGATCTTCGGGAATTGGGGATTTCCCGCCTGGGGGATCGCCGGAGCCGCGGTGGCCACGGTGGCCTCCTCTGCGATCGGACTGGTCATCGTGCTGGCGCTGTACCTGCGCCGCCGATTCCGCAAGGAGTACGGCACATGGCGCAACGGGTGGCGTCTGGATTGGGCGCGAATGAAACCGCTGTTGCGCTTTGGGACGCCCGCCGCGCTGCAAACTTTGCAGGATGTCGGCGCCTTTGCGTTTTTCGTGGTCCTGTTGGGGCGGCTACCCGAGGCGGAAATGGCGGCCAGCAATATTGCGTTTTCGATCAACAACGTCGCCTTCATGCCGCTGCTGGGAATGGGCATGGCCGCCACCATCCTGGTGGGGCAGTACCAGGGGGCACGCGACCCGGAAACCGCCCAGCGCGCCGGCATGGCGGCCATGAAGCTGGCATGGGCCTACATGGGGGTGGTGGCCCTGACCTTTCTGCTGATGCCCCGGGTGTATTTCTCGCTGTTTACGGGCGAGACGGAAGGCATGGTGCCGCTCGGCGATGTGATGGGAACCGGGCGCCGATTGCTGGTCATGATGGCCTTCTGGGGCATGCTGGATGCCATCAACCTGGTTCTGGGCGGCGCGCTGCGCGGGGCCGGGGATACCCGTTTTGTGCTGATGGCGACAACGCTGACCACGTGGCTGGTGTGGATCCCCGGGGAGTTGGTGATCTTGCTCTGGCTGGATGCCGGACTGATTGCGGCCTGGCTGTGGATGACCGTCTTTGTCTTTCTCCTCGCCGGCATTTTCTGGCTCCGTTTTCAGCGGGGCCGCTGGAAGTCCATCGAAATGATCTCCCCTGGGGTCAGTCCCACTATTTAATCATTTTTCCCCACGCATACCCTCCGACATGGGGGCCGGGGCGCAGCAAAATGATTAAATAGTGGGACTGACCCCTTTTCAGGGCTTGATGGTCGCGGGCCGATTGGCGGAGAATGCGGCCGAGGAGGTCCCCATGAACTGGAAACCTTGGTTGGCGGGGGTGGTGTTATTGGCGGGGTGGGCGCAGGCGCAGGAGTCTTGTCATTGGAACAACGTTCAGCAGCGTTATTACCGGATGCGCGGCAGCACCAACAGCTTGATCGAAACCATCTTCTTCACGGATGGCGCATTCGCCATCTCCCACGAAGATGTAGGTGGAGTGATCGTGCTGGAGGCCGCCATGGACATGATGCGTTCCAACTGGATCAGCCAAGAGCACCACCGGATGATGGTGATGGGAGAGTTCCAGTTGATCGAGCCGACCGATCCGTCCCGCATTCCGCGGACAGGCCAGCGATGGACCTATCACGACGGCGACGATGGCGACCTGCAGCCGGGGCATTCCTGGCCACCGCGCTTCACGGTGCCGGAAGTGAACACCAACGTGGTGGTGGACAATCTGACTGGACTGATGTGGATGCGGTTCGCAAGTCCGATTTACGGCGCATGGGACTTTTGCCTGGACATGGTCTCTGCTCTGGACGGGATATACGACTACAACGGCTGGCGGATGCCGACAGTTCGCGAGATGGAAAGTCTGATCGATCTGGGCGCCTACAATCCGGCGCTGCCGGGCCTGCATCCGTTCGTGAATGTCACGACTCATTACTGGACCAGCACGGGAAACATCAACAATACCAACCACGCCTGGAAAATCAGCGTGGTCGATGGCGCCATCCACAGTTGGGCCCGGAGCAACGACGTACCCTACTGCTGGCCGGTAAGGACCCATACCTTTGGCCCGTCTCCCGTGCCGAAGACGGGCATGACCACAAGCCTGAGAGCCGGCGACGACGGCGATCTCCAACCGGGACAGCTCTGGCCTATTCCGCGTTTCACCATCCAGTCCGACACCAACCTTGTCTTCGACAACCTCTGGGGCCGGATGTGGACACGCGCCGACGGGATTGACACCGCTGACGCCTGGTGGCTGGCGGTCCAGCAATGCAATGAATTCGAACTGGGCGGGTACCGCGACTGGCGGCTGCCAACACGTCGCGAGGGCTGGAGCCTGCTCGACTATGGACGGCCGTCGTTCCTGCCGGAAGGCCACCCCTTTACCGGAGCGCCGCCGAGTCCGATCTACTGGACCAGCACATCCTACCATGGGATCGAGCCTGAAAACTGGGGCTGGGGCATCAGCGGCGGCGCCGTCAGTCCCGCGCCCAAGGGTACGGCCGGTGGCGCGGTCTGGCCCGTCCGGGGCGACTGGTAGGCCAAGACGGGAAAGCTAGGCCGGGCATGAACCGACACACCTTCCGGATTGGCTTGGCGCTGACGATGCTGAGCGGGCTGGGTCCGGCGAATGCCGTGCGGGCGCAGACCACCGACGACCTGTTGTTTATCCATCATTCCGTGGGCGCGGACTGGCTGGATCACAGTCTTGAGGCGGCGCTGCTGGCCAAGGCCTACATCGACGAGCGCAACGACGTGTTCTACGGCTCGGTCGTGGCGGCCGATCCGGGCCGGCCGTCCAGCCTGGGCGGAACGCCGGGCGACCATACCGACATGCGCCACTGGCTCCTGTGGTTCAACGACTATCTCGGCAGCCTGCAGACCTACGGCTGTGCGGACGGCGTGAACCGCATCCTCCTGTTCAAGAGCTGCTATCCCAACAGCAACGTGGATGACGGCGCGGAGCTTGGCGACCCGGTCGGCGATCCGACGGTCCCGAACTACCAGGCGATTTTCCGGCATCCGGCGGGTTCCGGACAGACCTACCTGATCGACGGACAGGTGTACCGGCCGCTGGAAGATGTTTTTGCAGACCACCCGGACACGCTGTTCATTGCGGTGACGCCCCCGCCGGGGGCGATCGAGGGCGACGGGGTCACCGCTGAACGCGCCGCTCGCGCGCGAGGGTTCAACACGTGGCTGAAAGACGAATGGCTGCCGGCCTACCACGCCGCCAACCCCGGGATCAACAATGTGGCCGTGTTCGACCTGTTCGATGTGCTGGCCTATCCCAGCAATTCGGCCACCTTTCCAAACCGTCTCCACGCCGATTACGGCGGCTGGGGCGACGGACATCCCAATGGGGCGGGGGATGCCGCCGCAACCGCCGCGTTCGTCGAGAATCCGGACAACTTCCTCGATGCGACATGGGAGGCGTTTGCCGGGACTCCACCTGCTGGCACGGGGCGGATTGATCCGACCGCCGATCTGGTGTATCTGGGCGCGTTCCGCCTGCCGGGTGGCTCCGGCGGGACGAGTTGGGAATGGGGCGGGCGCGGACTGGGGCATTCTCCCGATGGCGATCCGGGCGGCGGGGCCGATGGGTTCCCGGGGTCGCTCTTCGGCATCGGCCACGACCATCTTGGATTCGTCTCGGAAATCTCCATCCCCGTTCCCGTGATTTCGCCTGCGAAAAATCCGTCCGATCTGGCCGAGGCGACAACGTTGAGGGCATTTGCCAATGCGAGGGCCTTTAATCCGAACGGCGAGGGCGAATGGATCATGGGCGATCTGGCAATCCTGCCGCCACAGGGGACCCAGACGACCGCCAAGCTGCATCAGTCCTGGATCCGCCATGCGCAGTTCGAAAAAGGCGTGCAGTTCGGCTGGAGTGAACTCGACCTGTCGGCGCCGCAAGGCGGCTGGTTCCTGGGCCCCAGCAACGGCTCCCCGCACCAGGAGGCGCTGGGACGCTATCTGGGAGCCATTCCCGAGGTGTGGGCCGCGGCGCATACGGCCGCCAAGCGCCTGATGACCGGTCGGTTCCGCGACGGCGGCCAACAGAGCTGCGGTCCGCCGCTCTATGCCTATTCCCCCTGGGAGCAGGGCGATCCACCTCCGGAGGGTGCGGCACTCGATTATGTCCGCCTGCTGCACTATGACGACTTCATGGGGACCAACTGGCTGGCGGAGTACACCCATGCCGATGAGTGGGTTGGGGTCGACTGGCTAGCCACCGCGGATGGCCGCTCGGCCGTGGTGTTCGTCGGCACCAAGGGGCTGGGGGACTATTGGTACGGATTCCAGAATGGTGCGCGCTTTCCCGAATGCCTGCCGGAGTGCGATGAATGGGAGGGCCGCGGCTGGTGGGCAGACGAATTCCGCGCACGGATGATGTTCTACGATCCGGGCGATCTCGCGGCGGTGGCGGCCGGGACCCGGGCCCCGCACGAGCCGCAGCCCTATGCCGTGCTGGACGTGGACGACGTGCTGTTCAACGCTCATGCCCTCAACGACAAGGACCGCGTGATGTCCAGCGCCGTGGATTTTGAAAACGGTTTCCTCTACGTGCTGGAACCCTGGGCCGACGGCGACCGGCCCATCGCGCATGTTTGGCGTCTTCGCCAAAGGCCAACGATTCATGTGGAAAACCAAGCAGAAGGACCTCGGTTCACGTTCCACTTCCTAATGCCGGGTGGCTCCAACGTACTCGAATACACTCCAGCTCTGACTCATCCCGCCTGGACCGCTATCCATTCATTTGCCGCAACTGGCCGCACCCATAGCTGGCTCGATTGGATAGCTCCCGGAAAAACCTCGCGGTTCTATCGATTGCGCCAGCCGTAAAGCACCTTTCTCGTGGAATTGCAACTGGCGGAGACCGTTCTCGCAGAACAAGACCTACGCTCAAGCGCTCCATTTGAGTGGATCCCGTTCTCTTTCTTTTCGCGGCGGGGCGATCCATGGTACATCTTGCGGGGTCGCCATGAAAATCACGATTCTCACTCCGAACTTCAACGGCGCGCGCTGGCTGGCGCGGTGCATGGACAGCGTGCTGGCGCAGGAATTGGCCGCCGGGGATGAACTGGAGTATTGGGTGCTGGATGGGGGCAGTACCGACGATTCAATGGAGATCGCCGGGGCCCGGCGCGACCGGTTGGCCGGGATCGTGAGCGAGAAGGACGACGGTCCCGCCGACGCGCTGAACAAGGGCTTTGCGCGGGCGACAGGCGATTTGATCGGATGGCTCAACGCGGATGATGTCTACCATCCTGGCGCGCTGGCGGCGGCCATCGCCATGGCCAAGGTTAAGCCGCGCGCGGCGTTGTTCTTCGGCAAGTGCCGGATTGTCGATGAGGACGGCCGGGAAGTTCGCGGATTCCCGACCTGGGTCAAAAATGCGTGTTTCCCCTTTTCGTGCCGGTTCCTGATCCAGTGCATCAACTACGTCTCCCAGCCGGCCTCATGGTTCCGGCGATCCGCGCTCTCGGCGGCGGGGGGTCTACGGACGGATTACAAGGCCGCCTGGGACTACGACCTGACGCTGCGTCTGTGGCGACAGGGCGGGGGAGTGCGCATTCCCGGCGCCCCGCTGGCGGATTTTCAGTGGCATCCGGGATCAATCAGCGGCCGGCACTACGAGCAGCAATTCGCGGAGGAATGGCGAGCGGCGGCCGCGGATGCGGGCCGATGGTCCCTCCAGGCGGCGATTCATGGGCTTGTACGCCATGGCATCGTGGGCTGTTACCGATGGATGAATCGCCGAGTGGCCACGCCGGACTGAGTGCGAGCCGTTGCGGAAAACAATTCCCAGCGCATTGAAAACCGCTAGGATGGGGCGCATGTCGAATCGATGGCGAATGGCGTTTGTGGCGGTGATGCTGGGCCTGGCGGAACTGGCTCCGGCGAACGACTCGCCGGCAGAGCCGGTGCGGCTGACACTGGCCGAAGCCATTGAATTGGCGCTGGCGCATAACCGGGATTTGGCGCGAGGGACATTGGACGTGGAGAGCTCCGAAATGGCTCTGCGTTCTGCCCGGGAATCCGTGCGGGGGCTGCAACTGACGCCCGACGGTTCTGCCGGCTGGGGACCCGATGGCGAAGATTGGCGCGCGGGCTTTCGGGCTCAGGCCACGGCGAGTCCGGGGACCCGGGTGGGGGTGAGCGCCGCCGCCCGGCAGATCGAGGTGGATGGCTCCTCCCGCTTCCGCCGGGGCGAAGTGCAGGTGGAGATCTCCCAGCCCTTGTTCCGCAACTTCGGGTCCATCGTTCGCAATGAACCGGTGGCCGCCTCCACGGACTCGTTGCGGACGGTCCGCCGGGTCTGGGAACGCGACCGCTCAGCCCTCGTGGTGCGGGTGGTGGAGCTGTACGAAGAACTGGTCTTGCTGCGATTCCAAATCGAAAGCGACGAGGCCTTTGCCGCCCGGCTGGATCGCCTTTGGGCATTGGCGGACGCGCGGGAGCGCCTGGGACGAACATCGCGAACGGAAGTCATGCGCATGGATTTGCAGCGGGGTGAGGCCGCCGTCCGGCTGGAAACCGGCCGATCGCGCCTGGCGATTCAGTTTCAGGAATTTGCGAATCTGCTCGGGCAGCCGATTGAATCGATGTTCCGCCTGCAGCCCCCGGAGTTGCTGGATCTGAACGTGCCGGACCCGGAGCGCGCCCTGGGGGTGGCGCTGTCGGAGCGCACGGACTATGCCCAGGCGTTGCAGGACATCGAAAGCAGCGACCGCCAATGGCGACTGGCGCGGCGGGCGCTGCTGCCCGACTTGAGGCTGACCGCGCGGCGATCGGTATTCGGCGAGGGCGATGACTGGAGCCAGGCGGGACGGTTGGAAGAAGACGATTGGTTTGTCGGGCTGACCGGAGATGTGAACCTGAATGTTCGCGGGGCGTGGCTGGACGCAAAGCGTTCGGAACTGGACGTGGATAGTCGACGGCAGGCGGCGGAGATCGTGCGACACCGGCTAGCCCTGGAGGTGAATAGCGCGGTGGCGACCTATCGCCGAACTCGCGCCGAATTGGAATTGGCGATTCGCAATCGGGAACTGGCGGCGAATCGTGCCGAGCTCGCCCGGGCCTTGTTCGAGGCGGGGCGGGCCAGCGCGGATACGGTATCGGATGCCGAGGCGGATTTCCTCAGCGCAGAATTGACGGCGCTGTCGGCGCAACGGGAGGCGTCGCTCTCGGCCTATCGGCTGTTGCACGCGCTGGGAACGCTGGTGCCGGCGCCACGGGAGTTGCTTATGAGAGAGGGGAGGATCTGAGAATGAAGAATCCAGTTGGATGGATTGTGCTGATGGCGATCATGACGGGGGCGGGGTGCAGCCCGTCACGAGAGGAGGACCTGCGCACAACGAATGTGGTGCGCGGATCGCTGCGGGCGACCTTGCCCTTCCAGGGGACGCTCGAAGCTCGGCGCATCGAGCTGATTTCCGTGGGTGTTCAGGGGGCGGCGGTGTTGGCGGAACTGGTGGAGGAGGGCACCCGTGTGCAACCGGGAGACTTGCTGGCACGATTTGACAGCTCGCAAATTGAGCAGGATCTGGCTCGCCAGGAAAGCGAGTATGTCCGAACCCAGCAGGAATTGGAAAGCCTGGAGAAAGCGGAGCTACCCCTGGAATTGCTGGATATGGAATCGAAACTGGCGGAAGGCCGGGCGGAAATCGCGGCCGAGTCGCAGTTTTTGGAATCGGCGCGGGGTTTGATGGAGCGCGGACTGATGTCGGAGTCGGAAGTCGCCCAGCAGGAGGCCCGCGTGTCCGCGCTGAACACCCGCGCGGATCAGTTGGCCATGCGCATCGATCTGACGCGGGAGCATGTGCATGCCGCGAGACTGGCCAAGGCCCGGGCCGCGCTGGCGGCGGCGGGACGGCAGCGGGACTTTCTGCGGGAGCAACTGAACATGTGCGAGGTGCGCGCGCCCGTGGGGGGAATCGCCACTCTGGTGCCGCTGCCGATCGGGGGCGACTGGCGAACGGCTCATGTCGGGGACACGCTCCACCGCAACCAGACTTTTCTTTGCCTGCCCGACCCGGCCGAACATGTCGTGCGCGGTTTTATCAGCGAAGGCGATTTGCCGTGGGTGCGTCCGGGATATGCGGCGGAGGCGATCCCCGCGGCGTATCCACATGTTCGCTTGGGCGGAAAGGTGGAAACCGTGGGCGGCATGGCCCAGACGCGCCCGGGGTACCCGGCTTGGCGCCGGTTTTTCCCGATCCAGATTGCGCTGGAGCCGCTTCCGGAGCCCATGCCGGTTGGCCTCAGCACCACCGTCGAGATTCTGGCGGGGGAAGTCAGCGAGGCCCTGCTGGTTCCGCGCGAGGCGATCCAATGGCACGGAACCCGGGCCATGGTGCGGCGGTGGACGGACCGCGGGCCTCCGGAAGAAATTGGCATCGAACCCGGGCTGGCCAGTGCCACCCATGTGGAGGTGATTTCGGGCCTTTCGGAAGGCGACCCGATCATCCTGCCGTAATCCAATGAACCGAATGACTGCTGATATCTGGACGGGACTGCGCACCGCACCCGCTCGAACGGGGCTGGCGTTTTTCAGCCTGGCCCTGGGGTTGTTTGCGGTGACGATCCTGTTGGCGACGATGGATGCCTTGAAGCGTCAAGCGCGGGAGTTGGTTCAGCAATTTGGCGCAGAATCGATGGTCCTGCTGCGCACGGGGACGGTCGAGGTGCCGTGGACATGGGATCGGGTGGACTACTTCCGCCGGAACCTGGGCGAGGCGGCATGGGTGGGTGGGGTGAAGGTTCTGGCGGATCAGCCCGGGGTGGAGGTGGCGGTGGCCAGCGTGGACGAATCCTTGGCGGCGATTCGCGGCATGTCTTTCGTTTCCGGGCGGGCGCTGGACATGGCGGATATCCACGAGGGGACACGCCACGCGATGGCGCCCGTTGACCTGTGCCGCCGCCACGGGTGGCAGGTGGGACAGATCATTTTGTTGGGGACCGAAGCCTTCCGGTTGGTGGGATGTTTTGATGCCGGCGGATGGGTCTTGCCGCCACTACCGGAAAACGCGGTGCTGATTCCCTTCACGGCGGACGTGCTGGAAACCGGCGAGGAACACAACGCGGGACGGGTGGATGCGCTGATGTTCCGGGCCCGGCCGGATACCGCGCCGGAGGCGTTGCGACGCCGGATTGAGGCCTTGCTCCATCAGCCGGACATGGACCGCCGGAATGTGGAGTGGATTACGCCGGACTCCCTGTTGAGAGATATCCGGCAGTGGCAGCGGGCCGTAGCCTGGACGGCTGGGGCCGGAGGGGGGCTCGGGCTGTTGTTGGGGGCGGCCACGTTGGCCGGCATGCTGATGACCGGGGTACGCGAGCGCATTCCGGAAATCGGTCTGCGCCGGGCGCTGGGCGCGCGGAGACGTGAAATCGCATCGCTGTTCGTGGCGGAAGCGATGGCGCTGACGGGGATGGCGGCACTGGTCGGGATGGGATTAGCCGAAGGGGTCCTTCGGTGGCTTGGGATCCGTTTTCCCCTTCCATTCTATTTTGGCGCGACCGCCAGGTTGATCCCGATGGCCCTGGCCCTCGCGATTGCGGTGTTGTGTTCATTGGGCCCGGCATGGCGGGCATCCTGGCTCCCCCCGGCAGAGGCCTTGCGGAATGAATAGGCGCATGGCCGGGATTTCATGGATTCAGCCTGTCGACGTCAGGATGGGTGCGAGGCTCGGCACGATGGCATGTGGCGAATGATTGATCCGGGCGAGATGTCCTGGAAATGGGACCCGTAAATCGGAAACCATTCTTGAAGCTAAATCATCACACTTAATTAACTGTGATGAATACTTCTTCGTAACCATCTGATAGTGATTGAAAATCAGTTACTTTAGTCATTACGCAGATTATCGGACTTAATTAACTGTGATGTTTTCTTAAGAAGGGTATAGCGCAGAAAAGTGTTGCGCGAGGGACGGGGTGGACGTGGTGGTGGGGGGGCTGGATTGGATGTCGCGGGACGCTCATTGGCGGCTGGCCACGTCTGATGACGGGTGTGGTATACTGCCGATCGGTGAGGTGAGGCATGAACAAGGTCTACATGGAATCCACCTTGGCGGGCACGTGGTATGAGGCCCAGCCAGGCCGGTTGAAAGCGCAACTGGATCTGTATCTCCGGAAAGCGGAGCCCGGCGATCATCCGCCCGTCTATGCCGTGGTGGTGCCGCATGCGGGATATGCCTACTCGGGGGAATGCGCAGCGGTCGGGGCGAAGGCGATCGCCGCGCATCCGAATCTGCGCCGGGTGGTGGTGCTGGGATTCAGTCATCGAATACATTTGCCCAATGGGGTCAGCATACCCGCGAGCGAAACCCACTATCGCTCGCCCCTGGGTGAAATACCTTTGGATACGGAGGCGATAGCCGGATTGCTCCAGCAGCCGCTGATAAGGGATGTGCCGTCGACGAGGCGTGGAGAAAACAGCGTTGAGATGCAACTGCCCTTGTTGCAGGTGGCATTGGCGGGGCGCGATTGGAGCCTGATTCCGGTGACCCTTGGCCAGCTTGATCGGAATGCCCGGGGAGAGGTGGCGGCGGCTCTGAAGCCGCTGATGACGGACGACACCGCGATGGTGGTCAGCTCCGACTTCACGCACTATGGGCCGGATTTCGGCTATGTTCCCTTTCGGAACGACATCGAGGCCAACCTGCGGAGGCTTGATGGCGGCGCGATCGAACGGATTCTGGCCGGAGATGCGGAGGGGTTTGCGGTGTATTGCAATGAGACGGGCGCGACGATCTGCGGGCAGGATTCCATCGGCGTGCTCCTGCGTATGCTGCCCGAAGTCTACGAAGCACAGGAACTGGCCTATGACACATCCGGCCGAAGCACCGGTGATTTTTCGCATTCCGTCAGTTATGCCACACTGGGATTTTTTCGGAAGGAGGCCGCGACATGAGCACGCCTGCCGCGCTGACGGAAGACGAACGCCGCGCCTTGTTGCGCCTGGCGCGGGCCTGCATTGAAGGCGCATTGGCGGGCAGGCCATGGCATGCGCCGGAGGATGTGGGTATTGCCCCCGGGCCGGCTTTGCAACAGGCCCGCGGGGCGTTCGTGACCTTGACGATCGAAGGCGAGCTGCGTGGTTGCATCGGCGAGATATTTCCGCGCCGGCCCCTGGTACGGGTGGTGATGGATCACGCCTTGGATGCGGCCTTTGAAGATCCGCGCTTTCCGCCGTTGACCGCGGCAGAAGCGTCCCGGGTCCGTATTGAAATCAGCGCCTTGACCCCGCCCGCGCCTGTTGACAGTTGGCGCGATATCGAGATCGGCCGCCATGGAATGGTCCTGGAACTTCGCGGCCGGTCGGCGGTTTTCCTGCCCCAAGTGGCGCCGGAGCAGGGCTGGGATTTGGAAACCACGCTAGCTCATCTGTCCTACAAGGCGGGCCTTCGTCCCGATGCGTGGCAGGATGCGGCGGCCCGCTTCACGGTCTTCGAGGCGGAGGTGTTCCGCGAGTAGGCGGAGGTGGGCCGCGTGGAGGTGCCGGTGCTGGCCCGGGCGGAGGGGGGGCATAGCCGGGAGGATCGCGGGGACGAGGTGGCGGAGGAGGAGGAGGAGCAGGCGGCCGGGAGATGTCCTGATAGAGAAGGAGGGCGGCGGCGGCCGCCGCCAGCGGGTCGCGCTGGGCCGAAGGAAGCGATCGATCCAAATGCACGGCGCCGGCGTTGAGCAGATCGACGGCCGCGACGGCCCGTTTGCCGTCATAGAAAAGGAATCCGGCGGTGTCGACGAGTGGCATGGATGTGCCGGCCAAGTGGTGGGTACCCTCGACGCGGTAGGTGGTTGCGCCATCACTGAACGTACCGGCCAGCGTGGTGTCGGAGCCTCCCTCGGCGAGGGAAAGCGTCCAAGCGGTATCCCGGCCGTCCTGTCCGATTTGAACCAGGTAGTCAATCTGATGGCTGATGCCCCAGGTGAGGTGGCCGCCGCCGATCCACCCGCGCGCATCTTGACGGCGGACGCCCGTGGTGGCTTGTCCCTGCCAGAATTCGCCGCCGGGAGCCAAAAGGGTGAACTCATAGGACTGGCTGGCGGCGTACTCATCATAGAAGGGAACACTCCACCCGTGGCGGCGGGTCCAGCCGCGCCGGACTTGCACCACTTCATAGGGGGGAAACGAGAACCGCTCCGAAAACGTCCAGCCGCTGCGCCCGATGCAGGGCAACACATCGGCGCGCGCCTCGAAATCCATTGGAACGGCCATGCGGGCGGTCGTGCAGCCGCACAGAATGGGCAGAAGAACGCCAAGGACCAACCAACCAGAGCGTAGAATAGTCTTCATGTTCTGAATTCTATGTATCCGGGGTACGAATGTCCATGGCGATTTCTCGCTTGCGCGTTGATTTCGGGGGAGGGGTTGGGATAGGATGTGGCCGCTATGAGCGAACCCAAGAAGATCACGATCGTGGTGCCTTTCCTGAACGAGAAGGACAACCTGCCGGTACTGCTGGAGCGGGTACGGGGGGTGTTTTCCGAACGGGAGGAGGATTGGGAGTTGCTGCTGGTGGATGACGGCTCGACGGATGGGTCGGCGGAGTGGGCGGCGGGGCAGGCGGACCAGGACCGCCATGTGCGGGTGGTGAGGCTGTCGCGCAACTTTGGTCATCAGTTGGCCATCACGGCGGGGCTGG
>CAYNSH010000039.1:0-31132 GCA_964399775.1 uncultured Verrucomicrobiota bacterium | reverse complement strand
GCTTTCTTTCCTGAATTCTTGTTCTTCATCCGTGGGTCGCCGCAGGCATCCGTGGAAGAATCCTGGTATTGATGAAGAATCTTGTCTTGCGCCCTGCCCTGGGCGGAGAATTTGGAACGCTTTACCGACGGGGGCCCATGCGGTAGACTGCCCGAATGAATAGTTTTCTTTCAGGGACGATGGGGTTTTGGAGTTTTTGGGGGCGGATGCGGGGAGGGGGGCCGAAAATCGGGCTGGCGTTGATTCTGGCCTGGAGCGGGGTCACGGCGGCCAGCGGGCAGGATCCGCGCGGCTATCGGGGGCGCTGGAACAGTTGGCAATACGAGGCGATGTCGCTGGATCTGGATGTCTGGCGGGTGACGCTGCCGGCCGAGGAGGGCGACCATCATTTCAAGATTGCCTGGACCAACTGGGACAGCGGCGAATGGACCCATGACGGAACCCTTGCGCTGGGTACGGTCGTGGACGCCTATACCGCCGGGGGAAACAGCTCGATCAGCGCCACCGTCGGCCGCCACTACACCATCGCCATGAACAACGTTGGCTATGGAACGCCGGGCCTGATGATCGTGCAGGAAACGGAACATGCGCCGGTGTCGATTACCTCCGTTTCCCATTCCGCGGACGGGCTGACGACAAGTGTCACGCTGGGCACGTCGGCCGAGCCGAGCGCCGGCGAGAAGATGTACGTGCGCCACAGCCTCGACGGCTGGGCGACCTCGTTGTTCGCCGAGGCGGCGGGCAGCGGCACGAACTGGACCGCCGAAATCGAACACGACCCGGCCGAGGAAGGCTGGACCAACGCCTATTACGTGTTGACGACCACGGTGGCCGAGCCGACCCATGCCCACGCCGATCTCCAGGCCATCCGTTGGAACGACAACGGCGGCGCCAACTTTGCCTACATCGTCGGCACCGGCGAGGCGCCCCCGGGGCCGGGGATTCGCATCAACGAGTTCCTGGCGTCCAACGCGGCGAACTTGGCGGACGAGGACGGCGACTTTTCCGACTGGATCGAGCTGTACAATCCGGGCGACCAGTCGGTGAATCTGCTGGGCTATGGCCTGACCGATGATCCGGCCATCCCGTTCCGCTGGGTATTCCCGGATGTGACGATTGGCGCGGGGGAATACCGTTTGGTTTGGGCGTCGGGCAAGGACCGCCGGCCGGCGGATGGCGAGTTGAGCAGCGGCATCCTCCGGGAGGTGTACCGGGACATCGCCGGCACCAGCGTGGCCGCCCTGACCAATCATCCCCGTTTTCCCGATCATCCCGACAGCCGCCATGTGGAAACGGAACTGTTCGAGGCGCCGAGTTGGATCGGCGACCACTACGGCCAGCGCATGCACGGCTATATTCTCGCGCCGGCGACCGGCACCTACCGCTTCTACATCTCCAGCGACGACAACTCCGAGCTGTATCTGAGTTCGGACATGGACCCGGAAAACGCGGAGTTGATTGCCTCCGTGCCCGAGTGGACCGAGTTCCGTCAGTGGGACAAATACAGTTCCCAGCGCTCGGCGCTGATTCCGCTCGAAGAGGGGCAGCTGTACTACATCTGCGCGTTGATGAAAGAAGGCGACCAGGGCGACCATCTCGCCGTGGGCTGGCGGCTGCCGGACAGTTCGTTCGAGCGGCCCATTCCCGGACACCACCTGTTCTCCGACCGCGAACTGCACGCCAATTTCGCAATCAGCGCCTCCGGCGAGACGCTGCAATTGACGAATCCCGAGGGGGCCATGGTGGATCAGTCGCCGTCGCTGCCGCTGCCGGCGGATATTTCCCATGGCCGTTCGATCGGCGATCCCGCCACCTGGCTATATTATGATCAACCCACGCCGGGCGCGGCCAACGACACGCCGGGCTATGGTGAGTTGCTTTCCCCGCCCGCGTTTTCCGCCGCCGCCGGCCTGTATGCCGCGGGCTTCTCGCTGGACATCGCCGCGGATTCGCCCGGCGCCACGGTTCGCTACACCACGGATGGTTCCGCGCCCACTCCCGCCTCGCCCGCGGTCAGCGGGCCGCTCGCCCTCGCCAGCCGCGCCGGCGAGCCCAACGACATCTCGATGATTCCGACCAATGCCGACCTCTGGGAAGGGGAGTCCTGGCAGCCGCCCGACGGCGAAGTCTTCAAGATCCACACCATCCGCGCCCGCGTCTTCAAGGACGGCGCGCTGCCCAGCCGGATCGTCACCCGCAGCTATCTGGTCCATCCAGACGCCGCGTCGCGCTATTCGGTGCCGGTGGTTTCCATTGCCACCGACCGGGACAATCTGTTCGACGCCAACGTCGGCATCTATGTCAAGGGAAACAACGACAACTACTTCCAGCGCGGCCCGGACTGGGAGCGCCCCGCACACATCGAATTCTTCGAGGCGGACGGCACGTTGGGCTTCGCGCAGGATATCGGCCTGCGCATCCACGGCGGCACCACGCGCAACCGCCCCCGCAAATCCCTGCGCGTTTATGCCCGCGCCGAATACGGCGAATCCTGGATCGAGTATCCGCTCTTTCCGGACAAACCCCAGATCACGCGCTACAAGCGCTTCCTGCTGCGCAATTCCGGCAACGATTGGGACCAGACGCTGTTCCGCGACGCGATGATGCAGTCGCTGATGGCCGGCACGGACATGGACATTCAGCATTCGCGTCCGGCGGTCGTTTTCGTCAACGGCGAGTATTGGGGCCTTCACAACGTACGCGACCGCTACGACGACCGCTATCTGGACACCCACTATGGCACCGGCGACGAGGCGAACATCACGGTGTTGGAGGACCGGGTGGATACCGGCTCCGGTTCGTATGACCGCGGCGACCCATCCGGCGTGGCCCTGTACAACGATCTGCGCGCGTTTCTCGCCAGCCCCGGCGTCGCCGATCCGGAGAATCTGGCATACGTTGAAACGCAGATGGACGTGGACAATTTCATCGACCTGCAAACGGCGCGCATCTTCTTCCGCGATACGGACTGGCCCGGCAACAACCAGCCCTTCTGGCGGTTTGTCGCCGACTACAATCCGGCGGCGCCGCGGGGCCTCGACGGCCGCTGGCGCTGGATGCTGCTCGACACCGACTTCGGCTTCGGCCTCGATTTCTGGTATGTTTGGGAGTCGGGTGCGGGAAATGGAAACAACGACGCCAGCCACAACACCCTGGAATATGCGCTTGATCCCGACGGGCCCCGGAACGCCAGCGGGGATCCCAACTGGCCCAACCCGCCGTGGTCCACCTACATGCTCCGCCAGTTGACCCACAGCGCCGCCTTCCGGGCCCGCTTCATCAATCGCTTTGCGGACCGGCTCAACTCCCGCTTCCATCCCGACCACGCGGCCGCCGTCATCAATGGCTTCGAGGCGCAATACGCCCCGGAAGTCCACGAGCACATCCGGCGCTGGCGCTATCCGGCGAACACCGCCGCCTGGAGCAACCATGTCCAGACGATGCGGACGTTCGCGCTGGCCCGCGCGGGATACATGCGCACCCATATCGTCAACACCTTCTCCGAAGTCACCGGCACCTTCTCGCTGACCGTGGACGTGGCCGACGACGAAGCCGGGTACCTCCGCGTGAACTCGCTGGACGTGGCCCCGGGCGAGCCGGGGATCGGCGCCGAGCCTTATCCGTGGACCGGCACGTATTTCCTGGGGGTTCCGGTGCAGGTGACGGCCGTTCCCCGGCCGGGGTTTGCGTTCGCCGGCTGGTCCCACGACCCGGGCGAGGAGTCCGATACCCTGGTGGTTTCCTCAACGTCCACGATCGAGCCTCTGTTCACCGAGAGCGGCTCTGAAACGGTCCTGATCCACTACTGGAACTTCAACGCACCGGAGACCCAACTGGCGCCCTCCTATACGCTGGTGGCCGGGGCGGGCATCGCCATCGATACCGGCACCGCGTCCGTGGTGACCTCCGGCACCGGCCAGGACTTCTGGGGCGAGAACGCCCGTTTTGACGATCCGGCCGGCGCCCACCTGCGCCTCAACGATCCCATCGGCGCGACGATGGATGTGGCGATGCCGACGACGGGGTTTGAAGACGTTGTGATCCAATACGAAACCCGCCGTTCGACCTCCGGCGCGGGTTCGCAGATTCTGTCCTATACCACCGATGGGGCCAGCTACGTCCCGATGCAATCCCTCGTCGTCACTGAAATCCCCACGCTGTACCCCTTGGATTTCTCGGCCATTGCCGGCACCAGTGACAATCCCGCCTTCGGCCTGCGCATCGAGTTTGAGCAAGGCACGGGCGGTGTCACCGGCAACAACCGGTTCGACAACTGGACCGTCGAGGGGACGCCGCTGGGCGAGATCAACCTGCCGCCGGAAGTCATCGCCCCTGTGCCGCTTCAGGAACTCATCGAAGGTGCGGCCGCCGTCACGATCAACCTCAACGACGTCTTTGCGGACCCCGACGGCGATCCGCTGGTATTCGATGCCAGCTCGGATGACGTTGCCCTTGTCGCGGTCGGCGTGACCGGCGCGACGCTGTCCGTCACGCCGCTGCGGCGCGGCGGGGCCGTTGTGACCGTGACCGCCGACGACGGCCAGAACCCGCCCGTTTCGACCACCTTTCGCGTGCTGGTGTATCCGGGAGCGCATGCGCTGGAACACAGCAACTTCCGTTTCGGGGAATGGGACCCCGACCTGCCCGAAAAGACCTATCCGGAACACATGCTGTTTCTGCAGAGCGACCGGAGCGACACGGAACTTGCCACGCCGCTGACCTACGCCTACCACATTGCCCACGACGACTATCACGCCAACGACGCCGGGACGATCGGATTTCCCTACAACAACACGGGTCGTTCGCGCATCAACGGGTTGAACGACGACGGCATTGCCTTCATCAACACCGGCAGCGGCCGGGACCTTGGCGGCACTCTGCTGGCGCTGGATACGCGCAACGTGGATGTCGCCCCCGTTTCGTGGCTGGGCGGCACCGTGCTGGCCAATACGCGGATCTATGCCATCCGCCTCCAGTACCGCGCCGGCGCCACCGGCGAGTTCCTCGATGTGCTCGACGGCGACGACCAGCCGGTGGAGTATATCCGCAACACAACCGGCCACAGCCAGCCGATGGGGTCGGTCCTGCTGCCCGCCGCAGCCCTGGGCCAGGAATACGTGCAGGTGCTGTGGCGCTACTATTGGACCGATCCGCTGGGGGCCACCGGCGCCCGCGCCCAGCTTCGGCTCGACGACGTCCTCGTGGCCAACAACGCAGCCGCGCCGGCCGTCGCCCTCGAATTCGCTATCGAACCGCCCGCCTACGCCCTGAGCGGGGCAGCCCTGCCTCCGTTTTCGGTCCGGGCCGTGGACGGCGACGGCCTGACCGACATCAACTACGCCGGCACCATATCCCTCTCGCTGGACAGCGGGTCCGGCGTGCTCGGTGGCGACACGAGTGTCCCCGCCGTCGCGGGCATGGCGGTTTTTGATGCCGCGACGATCACCGGCGCGGGCGCCCACGTCCTGCGCGCAACGGCGAGTGGCCTCGCTCCGGCCGTTTCCGGGACCGTGATCGTGGACGCCGATCCCATCTTCCTCCCGGGCGGGACCGCCGCCTGGAACAACGACGACCACTGGACCAGCGCCGCCTTTCCAAACGCCGTCGACGCCGCGGCCAAGATCCTCGCGCCGGCCTCGGCCGCACGCAACGTGGACGTCAATGCACCGATCACGATCGGCGCGCTGACCGTGGACAACGCGGATTCGGCCGTCCGCAATCGCATCCGCGGACAGGTGGCGGGCAATTCGCTGACCTTCGCCGCGTCCTCGGGCACCGCTGCGCTGACCATTCTGGGAGACGACCTGGGATTCGTCGAATTCGAGGTTGTCGGCGGCGCGGTGCTGGCCAGCGATTTGGCGATCGCCGTGGACAACATCGCCGGCGATCCGGAGTACGGTGCGCTGCGGCTCCGCCAAGGCTGGAGCGGTCCGGGCGGAATCGTCAAGGCCGGCGCCGGCATGGCGTCGCTCACGGGCGGCGACAAGGCGTTCGCGGGGGCCATCCGGATCGAGCAGGGTGTGCTGGCGTTTACCCAGCCCTCGTCGCCGACCAACAGCGCCGGGACCACCGTCCAGCCGGGCGGGCAGGTGCGGCTGACCTCCGCCAACGATGAATTCGGCGCGCGCATCTATTCCTTCGGCGGCACGCTCTCCTTGAGCGGCAGCGGGCGCAGCGGCGTGCCGGAAAGCGAGGGGATGGGCGTTTTGGGCGCCTTGCGCTACGAGCCGGGGGCCACCACCAACCGGGCCGTGGTGCTGGGCCCGGTGCAGATCACGGCCCCGGCGGGCATTCATGTGGCGCATGAATCCAACGAGATGGAATTCGCGGGGGCCCTATCGGGCGCCGCCGCCCTCAGCAAGTCCGGCGGCGGCACGCTGATCTTCGCCGGCGCTGGCTCGACGTACACCGGCGAAATCGAAGTCGAAACCGGCGGCCTGATGGTGCAAGCCGCGATTCCGGCTTCGTCCGTCCTGATGAAGAACGGCACCTTTGTTGGCGGCACCGGTTCCCTCGGCGGCAACCTGCACCTCAACGCCGGCGCCGGCTGGCTCTTCGATCCGTCCGGACCGCTCGGGGTCGGCGGCACGGCCACCTTCGGCGGCTTCGGCGTCGTCGATCTGATCGGCTTGGACGAAGATACGCCTGCCGGGACGTATCCGTTGATCGACGGTGAGGTGAATACGGCCAACGTGGCGAACCTCGGTGCGGGCGCCGCCGTGGCGATTGGCGGGGACAAAACGGCTTACTTCTCCGCCGGGCTGGCGCTGGTGGTCCAAGGCGGCGCCGCGCCGACCGGCTATGAAGCCTGGAAGCAGAATGAGTTCTCGCCCGAGGATCAGGCCGATCCGGCCATCAGCGGGCCGGAAGCGGATCCGGACGAGCCCCGCGTGCCCAACCTGCTGCGCTACGGCCTCGGCATGAGCCGGGCCGACGACTACCACGACTTCCGCCCGCTGGGCGGGGTTGCCGATGCCATGGCCTACTATCGCCACCGCCGACTCCTCGATCCCGCCAGCGGCGTTGTGTACGGCATCCAGTTTTGCGATGACCTGGAAGCCAACGATTGGACCGATGCGGTCGTCGGCATGCATCTCGAATTCGTTGGCGCCGCGCCGAACGGCGACGGAGTGACCGAAACCGTTGAATACCGTCTGCGGCCCGGCGCTGTCGCCCGCTACCTGCGCCTGCGGATCCTTCTGGCCGGATAGCCGCCGCGCTCAACGAGCGCAGCTACAGGGGGACCGCGCTCAACGAGCGCAGCTACAGGGGGGCGGTCGGGTTCGGCTGTAGAGGCGCCCGCCGGGCGCGTCGGCCCGGGAGGCGCCGCCATCGACTCGTGTTCGACGGCTTGGCAAAGCCGTTACCCAAAAACGACGGTGCGGTTTTTGTAGACGAGGATGCGGTGGTGGAGGTGCCAATAGATGGCGCGGGAGAGGACGATTTTTTCGAGGTCGCGACCGAGGCGCACCAGGTCGTCGATGCTGTGGCGGTGGGAGACGCGGATGACGTCCTGCTCGATGATGGGGCCTTCGTCGAGGCGTTCGGTGACATAGTGGGCGGTGGCGCCGATGATCTTGACGCCGCGGTCGTGGGCGGCGTGATAGGGGCGTCCGCCGGCGAAGGCCGGGAGGAAGGAGTGGTGGATGTTGATGATGCGCGCGGGGAAGGCCTCGACAAAGGCGGGGCTGAGAATCTGCATGTAGCGGGCCAGGACGATGAAATCCACCTGCGCCTCCTGAAGGGCGGCGATCTGGAGGGGCTCGGTCCGGGACTTGTCGGCCGCGGTGACGGGCAGATGCTGGAACGGAATGCCGTGGCGTTCGGCGAGGCCGCGGTGGTCGGGATGATTGGAAAGGACCAGGGCGATATCGACCGGCCATTCGCCGCTTTCGTAGCGGGCGAGGATGTCGTAAAGGCAATGGGCCTGCCGGGACACCATCACCCCCATGCGCAGGCGGCGATCGGAGCGGTGCAGGCTCCAATCGATGTGGCGCGGCCTGGCGATGGGGTCGAAGCGGGCGGCGAACTCCTCGAGGGGGAGGGTGCAGCCATCGAGTTCCCATTCCATGCGGGCGAAGAAGACGCCGTCGGCGGTGTCGACATACTGATCGAGGGCGATGATGTTGCCATCGTGGGAGGTGATGAACGACGAAAGGGCGGCGACGATGCCGCGCTGGTCGGGACAGCAGACCAGCAGGATGGCGGTGGGACCGATGGCAGGCATGGGATCGGTGGGGAGGGGGGTCAGTCGTTGGTGGGGAAGAGGGGGGGCTCGCGAGTGGACAGATCCGGCGCGGCGTCCGCCGGGCGCTCTTGGGCGACGAACGTGGCAACGAGCGGCCGGTGGTCGGAGGCGTTCAACAGCAGCGGAGAGCGCACGGCATAAGTCTTGTCGAGGACGACTTCGCGGAGCATGCCGGCATTGACGAGCATGTAGTCGACGCGGTGATGGGTGTCGCTTTCGACGCGCTGGGTCCAGGCGTCGCCGGCGTCGTCGGTAGGCCGCAGGTCGAACAGGATGGATTCGTTTTGATAGGTCAGGACTTCGCGCAGGGGGCGGGAACCGGGGACATCGTTGAAATCGCCGACGACCAGCAGGTTGACATGCGGGTTGGCGTGCAGGGCGGAGCGCACGTGGTTGCCGAGCAGCCGGGCCTCGTTGCGGCGCATTTCGGCCTGTCCGTATTCGTGGAACAGCTTGGACTTGAGGTGGGCGGTCATGAGGCGGAAGCGGTAGGCGGGATTGATCTCGATTTCGAGTTCAATGAAGCCGCGCCGCACGGGGTTCTTGAAGGGGCCGATGGTATAGATGTCGTTCGTGCGGGGATGGCGGCCCACGATGGGGTAGCGGGAGAGCACGGCGAGATTGAGGTCGTCCGGATCCTGGCGCTGGTAGTCTTCGTAACGGTACTCCAGGCCGTGCTGCCGCAGGCGATGCTTGAAGTCGGCCCAGGCGGGGGGATCGCCCATTTCCTGCACGGCGAGAATGTCGGGCGACACCTGCTGAATGACCCGGAAGAGACCCTCCACGCCGGGACGGGGCTGCGGGACGAGGCCCTCGGCCGATTCGCCGGGATCGGAAAGGCGGTACTGGTGCAGGTTGAAGGTCATGACGGAGAACTCGCCTTCGCCGGGGCGCGGCAAGGCGGGTGTTTCCGGCGCGGACTGGCCCGGTCCGCGATCGAGGGCGGAACAGGCGGCGGTTCCGAAGGCAAGGACGACGAGCAGCAGGCCGGCGGCGGCGAGACGCGTCTGCATGGGGGACCTCCTATTTTTTCTGGTAGGCGGCTTCGATGCGCTGGGAGATATCGCGATACTTGATATCCACGCCGTAGATTTCCTTGAAGAAGGCGATGGCCTCGTCGGTGCGGCCCATTTTCTCGGCGAGCAGGCCCATTTGGTAGATGACGTCTTTTTTGGTTTCATCCATGAGGGTGAGTTCGGACGCGGCCTTTTGGAGCTGCTCGAAGGCGATGTCGAACTGGCCTTTTTCGGTGAAGCACAGGGCGAGGTAGTAGAGGGCGCGCGTGCGGCGCTGGGGATTGCGCTGGGCGAGCTGGAATTCCTCGATGGCGTCGTTGAACTGCTTGCGCACATACAACTGGTAGCCGAGTTCGTAGCGGAATTGCAGGTCGTTGGGGTAGCGTTTGACCATGTCGATGGCGTCGTTGTAGAGGAAATCGGCCTTTTCCTTTTCCTGGGCGGCGGCGGTGGCTTCGTCGCCGGCTTCGCGGGCCTCGGCGATGGCCAGATCGAACTTCTTGACCTTGATTTGCGAGGCGGTGCGTTCGATCTGCGGGTCGGAGCGTCCGGCGGCCTGGGTGGCCTCGTCCAGCGCCTGGAGGGCCTCGTCGAAGCGCTCGGCGCGGACGTAGAGATCGGCCAGCGCCCGGCGGAAGTTCATGTTCTGGGGCTCGCGCTCGATATCCTTCAGGCGCTCGGTGATCAAGGAATCGATATCGGCTTCGCCCTTGACGGACTTGGCCTGCTGCTCCAGCAGGATCGCTTCTTTCTTGTCCTTGAGCTTGGTGCGGAAGTCGCCCTTCATGTTGTCCCATCCGCCGGACTTCATGGTATCGAGGGCGGCGGCATCTTTGAGATTCTTGATGGCGAGTTGGTCGTTGGGCAGGAGGTCGGCCACGGCGGCATAGCAGTCCTTGGCGCCGCCGGGCTGGTTGGTTTCGATGTAGAGCCGGGCCAGCAGGCGCAGGAAGGACACCTCCTTGGCGAAGTAGGGCCGGGTGATCTCCAGGGTCTGCACGGCGACGCCGGGCATGCCGGCGGCTTCCGCGGCCTGCGCGAAAAATTTCAGGAACGGCAGGTTGAGCGGATCGATCTCGAGCAGCTTCTCCGCCCCCTCGAGGGCGGCCTGGGGATTCTTCTTCAGCTTGCCCTGGGCGCTCATCAGGGTGAACGTGCCCTTGAGCGACGCCATCTGATGGGTCATGGCGTTGGGTTTCCTGGCCAGCATGATCTTGACCTGCGCAATGCGCAGGTTCTTGCGCGCCAGCATGAAGCCGGGCTCGATGGAGATGACCTGCTTGAGCATGTCCAAGGCGTAGCCGGCGTTGCCGCGCTCGAGGGCCGCCATGGCCTTTTCATACAGGTCGCGGGTTTTGCGGGGAATTTGTTCCAGCGTGACTTCTTCCATGATGCGCTCCTTCGCCAAAAAGATGGATCGTACGATCTCCAAATGCCGATGGGTGGCAGAATAGGACCAGCGGTGCGGGTCCGTCAAACCTGAAAATCTCAGCGCGAACGGCGGCCGAGGCCGCGGAGGATCTGGATTCCCTCCTCGAGGCCTTCCTGGAGGCGCTGCTGGTCGGATTCGGAAAGCCGCTCGAGGTGGGGGGCGATTTCCGCCGGGAGCGCACCCCCGGAGAGCGCATTTTTCAGCAGGTGGTCGAGATCGGGCAGGACGACAGGCTTGCGGAGCGGTCCGCGCAGGGTCAGGGGAATCATCAGGCCGCCGTCTTCATAGGGCAGATAGGCGGAGCGGTCCTTGCCATCGGTCAGTCGCCGGGTTTCCTCGGGGGAGGCGATCAGCCGCGCGGTCAGGTCCATGCGGTCGTCGAAGGGAAGGATCGTGCCGGCCAGGGCGAAGCGATAGCCGGGGAGGGCGAGCCGGGCGTCGGAGAGGGTGGCGGTGCCGTCGCGCAGGGCCAGCGTGGCGGTGGCCTCCTCGTAGCGGGAGGTGGTGACGGTGCCGCTGGACTGCCTGGCTTCGTCGACCTTGGTGCGCAGCCGCGGGGCCAGGCGCAGCAAAATCACATTGTCCAGTTGCAGCCAGACCTGATCCATCAGCGATCCGCTGTCGCCGACGGTTTGGAGGTCGTCGATGCGCAGCGCGGCATCGGCGGAAAGCGAGCGCAGGGCGGGCTCGCCGACGGCCTGACCCGCGAGGCTGGCGTCGAGGTGCAGCCGCCCGGACAGCTCGCCGACGGTGGACACATCACTGGCGACCAGGGCCTCTTCGATGGCGAGATGGTTCGCGGTGATTGACTCGAACGCATACGAAAGGGGGCAGGCCAGCAGGTCGATTTCGCCGCGGGCCTGGAGTGCCCCGCCATAGGCCGTGCAGGAAAACGCCGGAATGGAGAGGATGCCGTTGTGCATTTGCAGGGTCGCGGAACCATCCGTCAGGACATGGGCGCCGTAGGCGATGTTCGGGAACGTGAGGTCCAGGCGGGCTTGCAGATGGCGAAGGGCCAGGGCGGTGGCGGGATCCTCCGTGAGGGCCATGGTGCCGGGCGGAGGATCGCAGGGCGGAAAATCCACGCGCCATTCTTCGGGGAGGGGCGTGCCGGACACCAGGTGGCTGACCACGGGCCCCGGGAGCGAAAATTCCGAGCGAAGCACCGTTTGCAACACGAGCGGATGTCGCTCGGTGGCTTCCGGGGTTTGCAGCCGCAGGACGATTTGCAAACGATCCGCCAGGGTCCCCGAGGTTTCCAGCGTCGCCTGAAGGCGCTGGAACGGCAGGGTGTCGTCGGGCAGGAAGACGCGCAGGTCGGCTACGTCGCCGATATCCAGGCGCGCGTTGAGATCGATCGGCCAGGCGCCCAGATTTCCAGCATGGTCGGCGAGGGGCGGCCCCGACAGTTGGAAGTCCAGGGAGGACGTTTTGCCGAGCGTGGTTTTCCCTTCGATGTGGACGGGCAGGCCCGGCGCATAATCCCGCAAGGTGAAGTCGAGATCGGTCAGCGCGAAGGTGTCTTTCTGTCCGTCCGCGCGCACCGTCACGAATTCGAAGCGGGCCTGTTCGATGGCGACCAGGCGGATGGATAGCGGCGGCTCCGTCGGCGCGGCGGGCACCGGGGCGGGCTTGGGTTCGGGTGCCTCGACGGGCCGCGGCGCGGACGGATCCGGCGGCAGGGCGACCGGGGGGGCCGGTGGGGGCGTCGGCAGCAGATCGGAGAAATTGAAGCGGCCATCCGCGTATTGCACAATCCGGATCGTCGGTTCGGCCAACTTCAGCGAGGTGATTTCCTTGGTGCGCCAATCCACCAGGACGGCGAATTCCCGCATGGAGGCGAAATCCTGCGTGCCGTCGCGCTCCTTGACGCTCACGTCACGAACTACGAGGGAGAACGGGAAGAGCGTGTAGTCGATCCGGTCGTATTCAGCGGTTCGCCCGGTCGTGCGTTCCATGTAGCGGGTGGCTGCCGCCTTGAATTTGGGCGTATTAAGCGAATAGCGCAGGGTGACGTGCGCGGTCAGCACCAGAAACACGGTGACCCCGGCGAGCCAGAGCAAGAACTTGGGCAGGCTTTTCATGCGACATAGCCTAGACTGTTTTCCGGGAAAATCCAGTCAAGATCGAGTCGCGGATCAAGCATCGCGATACAGGACACTCGGGTAGGTCGCAGAAAAGAGAATATGGATGCGGCATATTGACGCCTTAGGCTTGCTTTTGCTAGCGTTCTTGCCGTGAAGGCGCTTCTTCGGCTCCTTATTCAACGGGCGTGTGCCCGCGCGGACTGAACAGCGCTTTCTTTTCGGATGGGTGCGCCACCATTGGCGCGCCCTAAGGAGGCATCATGAAGACGCGAGTGGGTTGGCTCGGGTTGATGGTTTCTGTGTGGTTCGGGTTGCCTTTCGGCGACGCGCGAGGTGACGACCATGGAAACACGATGGGGACCGCCACGGCGTTTCCTCTTGGAAGCATTGTGGCCGGCACGCTGGAAACGGCCGACGACGTGGACTATTTCGAGACCACCTGGTCGCCGCCCCCTTCCCCCTATTACGGGATCGCCGTTTTTCCAGGCAATGCCAACGTCAAGGCCGTCATGCAATGGGATCACCCAGGCTATCCAACAGAATCGGACAACCTCTACTGTTTTCTCCATCGAAGCTCATTGATTGGCCGAAACGAGACCCTGTATTTCAAGATATCCTACCGCTCCGGTTCGGGCGGCGACGGATACCACATGGCCTCGGTCGTCGTCCCCGAGACCGCGACTCCGATCGGCGACCTGGTCGAATACACCTTGAGCCCGGATGCCCCCGTGGATGCGCGCCTGTACAGCTTGGATGCCGGACTGTATGCCGTCGGCGTGTGCCCCATGGAGGACTAATGGCCGTCGCCGCAGTTCGCCTCGTGGGAAGAGCACCCCTCGGCAGGGTGGGGCACGGGCCCCTGGCTTAATTCCGGGGAGGTCGTGACCCTCATTCGTTTTGACGAGCCGGGCACGCTGCGTTCACTGAACAACTATCGCAGTTGGGACGACATGGGGCCCGGCGGCAAGGCCTGCGGTCTGCGCCTTCAGGCGTGTGCGCCCGTGCCGCTGGCAGGCGGCGAGGGCAGCGGCCGCATCGCCACGGCATTCGAAATCGACACCTGGTCCATGACCCTTGAGCCCGACACCCACTATGGCGTCTGGCTCACCGATTCCAGTGGCGCCATCGTGGATTCGGGATATCACCTGGGCGTGTTTGAGTCATACGACAGTGACCCGTATCGGCGTGCCGGGACGCCCTGGCCGGGACTCACATTTGAGACGCATGACGACACCAGCTATGCCTTTACCGTTTTTGCCAACGAGGCCAAAGACGAGGACTACGGGATCCATGTCCAGGCCTATGTGGACGACTATGGCGAATGGGAATACCAGAATCCGCCATCGGGAACCGTTCAGCCCAACGTTTGGGCCAACGGCCAAATCGAAGTTCAGCCCGACGTGGATCAGTTCCTGTTCCCGGCGGTGGCCGGCAAGACCTACGCCCTCTACTGCCCGGATCAAGGGCAGTTCTCTATTTCCCTGAACGGCGACTGGAGTTGGCCGGGCGATTACTGGGGCGACTTCTTCACCGCCCCGGCCAACGGCAACTGCCGCGTTCGCGTGGTGGCGGGCTGGAACTATGATCCCGCCAGCGTGGATTATCAATTCCTGGTGAGCGAATTTGACGACGACGCGGACAACGACCGGGCCAGCGCCATTCCCCTGGAGGTTGGCGGGCCGGCGGTGGCCAACGATTTGAAAGCGCCCGGCGACCAGGATTATTTTGTGTTCAACGTCGCCTCCGGCACCACCTACCGCCTGACCAGCGGTGCCGGCCTGCAATTGCGGGTCTATTTGAACCAGACCTGGTACCGTTGGAGCAGCTCCACCGGCAGCCTGGACTTTCCCGCGGCGTACACCGGCCCTTGCTACGTTGCGGTTCGAGCCAACCCGGCCACGGGCGCCTATACAATCGGCGTGGAAGAAGCCGGCGACCCCTATGCCGACTGGGCCGCCGACTTCGATTGGGGCGAATTGCCCAACGGTCCCGGCGACGATGCCGATGGCGACGGCTTCACCAACGACCAGGAGCGCATTGCCGGCACCGACCCCACCCGGGAAGGCGATTTGTTCAGGGCCAGCGCCGCCACCACCACGCCCGCCGGCGATGGCATCGTACTGGGCACCGCCCTGCCCGGCCGGGTCTATACCGCCCGCTACACGACCGATCTGCGGCTCGACTGGAGCCTCTGGTTGCCTGCCACGCTGTCCATCGTCGGCGATCAGATCATTGCGCCGATCGATCCCGCCCGCCCCCATGCCGTGTATCGTCTGATGGTGGAACTGGAATAAACATGAAAGAGGATCAACTCGCTATGAAAACAACCCTATGGATTGCCGCTTGTGCCGGGCTTCTTTCGCTCACCCTGCCACAAGCCCACGCCCAAGGTCCCAACCGGGCCTTTTACCGGCTCTCGGCCTTCTCCGGCGCGATCACCCTTCCCAAAAGCGAAATCTTGAGCTGGTCCAATTCCATCCCGAACCAGACGGTTCAAGTCCAGCAAGCCTATAGCCTATCGTCCACTTCGTCCTGGCAGAATTACGTTCAAATTGTCTCCACGGGCACGCTGATGTCTGTTTGGATCTATGACCAGACGGCGCCGCCCGACATGGCCTTGATTCCAGCGGGGCGTTTCAGGATGGGGGACTGGTGGGAGTCTTTCAGCGACAATTCCCCCCCCGCATGCGGTCGAAGTCTCGGCTTTCTACGTCAGCCGTTATGAGACAACCAAAACCCTTTGGGACGAGGTCTATGCCTGGGCCATCGACCATGGGTACGACTTCGACAACGAGGGGTTCGCCAAGGGTTCCAATCATCCCGTCGTCAACGTCAACTGGTACGACGTGGTCAAGTGGTGCAATGCGCGGTCGGAAAAGGAATACTTGACCCCAATCTATTATACCGATGAAGCGCAGACCGCCGTGTACCGAACCGGCCAGGTGGATATTTCCTATTCCGGCGTCAACTGGGAAACAAACGGCTACCGCTTACCGACCGAGGCGGAATGGGAGAAGGCGGCATGGGGGGGAGGAGCCGCTCCTAGATCTCGATTTCCCTGGGCGGATGATGCCAACATTGATCATGATCGGGCGAATTACTATTGCGCATGGCTATTGGGAATGCCGTTTTATCACTATGATCGCGGATATCAAGGATACGACACCAACTGGATATCGGGCGACATGCCGTACACCAGTCCGGTCGGCTCCTATCCGGCAAACGGTTTTGGCCTGTACGACATGGCGGGCAATGTCCGGGAATGGTGCTGGGATTGGTTCGGGGGATATCCGGATCAGAATTCGATCCAATACGATCCGCGAGGGCCGCTCGGCGGATCGTATCGAACCTTTCGGGGAGGCAGTTGGGGGGGCTACGCCATCTATTTGCAATGTTGGTGGCGTGGGTATCTTCCCCCGGATACCTTCGGAAATGATTGGGGCTTTCGTGTGGCGCGAAACGCACTGCCCAAATGGGATTAGATTTTCAGGACCCAAAGGAAAATGACTGGCGGTCACCGGCCCTTCCGCGTTGGACGCGTGTCGCCTGACGTCAAGATCGAGTCTTGAAGAGCGGGCCGGTTTTGTGGACCCTGTGGCGCATGAACATTCCAGCCGAATCTCCTGCCGCCGTGCCCGCCCGTCGCGACATTCCCGAAGACCTGACGTGGGATCTGTCGCCGTTGTATGCCACCCCGGAGGACTGGGAGGCCGACTTCGCGCGCCTGGATGAAGCCGCCGCGCCGGTGCTGGCCCTGCAGGGCCAGTTGAACAGCGCCGAGGCGGTGGCGCGCCTGCTGGAGGCGGAGACGGTGCTCGACCGCTTGCTGGAGCGGCTGCATACCTACGCGCATCTGCGCCACGACGAAGACACCGCCCGCAACGAGGACCAGGCCCGCGAGTCCCGCATCCGCGCCCGCTATGTCGAAATCGCCGCCGAATGCGCCTGGATCACGCCGGAACTGCTCTCCCATCCCGAAGACGAAATCCGCGCCTGGATGGAAGACCCTCGCCTGGCCGATTGCCGCCGCACGCTGCTCAAGGTGCTGCGCAACAAGCCGCACGTGCTCTCCGCCGCCGAGGAGCTGCTGTTGGCTCGCGCCGCGGAAGTCCTCGGCGCTTCCGAACAGACCTTCAGCCTGTTGAGCAATGCCGACATGACCTTCCCGGATATCCAGGGCCCCGGCGGCGAGGCGCTGCCGCTGACCGAGGGGACCTATCGCACGCATTTGGAGAATCCCGATCGCGGCGTTCGCCGGGCCGCTTTCGAGACCCTGCTCGAGGGCTACGGCAAGTTGCAGCACACCCTGGCCTCGACGCTTTCCGCGACCGTCAAGTCCCACGTCTACATGGCCGAAGTGCGCCACTTCCCTTCCGCCCTGGAGGCGGCGCTGTTCGACGACCAGGTGCCGGTGGCCGTCTACGACGGGTTGATTGCCGCGACCCACGACGCCCTGCCGCACTATCATCGGTATCTCGCGCTGCGCCGCCGCACACTGGACTTGCCCGATCTGGACATGTACGACCTGTATGCGCCCCTGGTGCCCGCCTGCGCCGTGAAGGTTCCCCGGGACCAGGCCCGCGACTGGGTCCTCGAGGCCTGCCGGCCTCTCGGCCCGGAATACGGCGCGGCCCTGGAGACCGCCTTTTCCGGGCGCTGGATCGACTGGCTCGAAAACCGCGGCAAGCGGTCCGGCGCCTACTCCAGCGGATGCTACGACAGCCCGCCCTACCTGCTGCTGAACCATCACGACCGGCTCGACGACGCCTTCACGCTCGCGCACGAGCTGGGCCACTCCATGCACACGTGGCTGGCCAACCGGACGCAGCCCCACCGGATGGCGCACTACCCCATCTTCCTCGCCGAGATCGCCTCCACCGTCAACGAGCTCCTGCTGACCCGCCACCTGCTGGATGCCGCAACCGATCCGGCCCTTCGCGCGCATCTGCTCAACCACCTCTGCGATTCCTTCAAGGGCACGGTGTTCCGCCAGGTCATGTTCGCGGAGTTCGAGCGCGACCTGCACCGCTGGGAAGAGGAGGGCACTCCGCTGACCGCCGAATTTCTGCGCGAGCACTACTACGAACTCAACCGCGTGTTCCATGGTCCGGCGCTGACCGCCAGCGAGCCGATCAGCCTGGAGTGGTGCCGCATTCCGCACTTCTACTACAACTTCTACGTCTACAAGTACGCCACCAGCTTCTGCGCGGCGCTGGTGTTGGCTCGCCGCCTGCGCGCCGGCGAAGGCGTCGACGCCTATCTCGGCATGCTGCGCGCCGGCGGCAGCCGCGATCCCCTGGAGGCCGTCGCCGCCGCCGGCGTGGATCTGCGCGATGCCGGCGTGCTGCGCGAGGCTTTTGCCGAATTCGGCGAGGTCCTCGACCAACTCGAAGGCGCGCTGGCTTCCCCGGCGCCGTGAAAGCTCGCGAGGCCATCCTGACCGTCCTGGACTTTGAGTCCACCGGCGCCGTGCGCGGCTATCCCGACGAACCGTGGCAGGTCGGCATGGTGGAAATGCGCGACGGGCGCGTCACCGGCCGCCATTACGAGAGCTACCTGCGCGTCGAGGCTGGCCGCCCGTTCAATCCCTACGCCCCCGGTCGCCATGCCGAGTTGCGCGATGTCCTGTCCGGCGCGCCCGTCGTGGCGGAACTCTGGCCCGTCTGGCGGCCGTGGCTGCAAGGCCGCCCGCTTGCCGCCCACAACATCGGAACCGAACGCAAGTTCATCCGCCGCGCCGCGCCGCTCCACGATCTGGGGCCCTGGATCGACACCCTGCGGTTGGCGCGCCACATTCGCCCCGACCTGGATGGACACTCGCTGGCGGATGTGGCCGGAGCCCTCGGCCTCGTCGAGCGCACCCGCCAGTTCTGTCCCGGACGCGACTGGCACGACGCGCTGTTCGACGCGTTCGCCAGCGCCCTCGTGCTCGAATACGGCCTCGCCCTGCCCGGATGGGAAACCATCCGCCTCGAAGCCCTGGCTGCGCCCACTGGGCGCGGGGATTAGGAGGAGGGTACGGGACGGGGGCGTCCCGGCTCCCAACAGCCGATATGATGAGACCCGACGCCCTCGTCGGGGGATGAAAGCGGCAGAACCGCGGTGTGTCGCCCACGACAGAGGGTCGCTTCGGTGTCACTTCGGTTGATTTTCCGATGCGCCTCGGGTAGGGTGGGCGGACTGAATCATGAGCGCAAAACGGAAAATCGCGGTATTGGTTGGCGACGGGATGGGTGACGAGCCGGTGGCGGTGCTGGGCGGCCGGACGCCGTTGCAGGTCGCCGACATTCCCTCCATTCGCCGCGTGGCGGGGCTGGGACAGGTCCGGCTTGTGCATACGGTGCCCGACGGACTGGCCCCCGGCAGCGATGTGGCCAACATGGGGTTGCTGGGATACAACGCGCGCGAAAATTATACCGGCCGCGCCGCGATCGAAGCCGCCGGCGCGCGGCTGCCGCTGGAATCCAACGATGTGGCCTACCGGACCAATCTGGTCACCATCGAGGACGGGCGCATGTTGGATTATTCGGCCGGCGACATTTCCAGCGACGAGGCGCGCGAATTGATCGATGCGCTGAACCAGGCGGTGGCGCGGGACGACTTGCGCTTCCATGCCGGCGTCAGCTATCGGCATCTCCTGATCTGGCGGGACGGGCCGCTGGAGTTGTCCGTGACTCCGCCGCATGAGATCGCCGACCAGCCCGTGGCCGGATATTTGCCAACCGGTCCGCGGCAGGAAGAGGCTCGGGCGCTGATGGATCTCTCGCGGCAGGTGTTCGCGGATCATCCGGTTAACCAGGCGCGAATCGCCAGGGGGCTCTCGCCCGCCACCCAGGTTTGGTTCTGGGGGTACGGGAAGGCGATGTCGCTGCAGCCCTATCCCGAGCGCTATGGGCTCCGCGGCGGGGTGATTACCGCCGTGGACCTGGTGCGCGGACTGGCCGAGTTGTGCGGTCTGGAGGTGATCCGAGTGCCGGGCGCCACCGGATGGATCGATACCAACTACCGCGGCAAGGCCATGGCGGCCATCGACTGCCTGCGGCGGTCGGATTTTGTCTATGTTCACGTGGAGGCCCCGGACGAGTGCGGGCACAAGGGCATGGCCGAGGAAAAAGTGCGCGCCATCGAAAACTTTGCCCATCAGGTCGTGGCGCCCGTCTGGGCGGCGCTGGAGGCTGATGGGCAGCCCTACCGCCTGATGGTCTGCACGGACCACCGCACGCCGATCCACAAGCGCGGCCACACCAGCGATCCGGTTCCGTTCGCCTGGGTGGATGGACCGCTGGGGGCGGAGGCTCCCGATGCCTCGGCTGCGTTTGATGAGTTCATTCCCGCCGGAGCTGACCTGCCGCTGGTGTGCGACCTGATGTCTTCCCTGCTGCGGAAGGGATAAGCGGATTCACCGCCGATTCGGTGGAACGGCTCGGGTCGTCAGGAGTCAGGCGACTACATGTCGCGATAGTCGGGACCGACGCCGTGGGTGGGGGTATTCCAGAGGATGTTGTCGAAGGGGCACTTCAGGGTGCAGCAGCGGCACTGGATGCAATTTTCGGCGCGGACCACGATGGCGGGGCCATCCGCGGCGGGTTCATAGACGTTGGCCGGGCAGAAGCGCAGGCAGGGGGCCGAATACTTCTCGAAGCAGATCCGGCAGGGGTCGGGTTGCTTGATTTCGATGTGCTCGGAGCCTTCGCGGACGCGCAGGTGGGCGAGATAGAGGTCGGAATCCAGGCCGAGGTCGAGGGGTCCGTCGTCGGGCCCGCCTGGAAGGGGGGCCTGGCCGCGGTGGGTTCGCAGGGAAGTCCGGTCGTCGCGGGTGGGGATGCGACCCCACGGGATGCGCCCGCCGGTTAGCCAGGTCATGCCGGCGGCGGCCATGCCGAGGGGCAGTCCGGCGCGGAACGCGGCGCGGTAGTTGGCCGTACGGCGCAGGCCGTCCAGCGAGGGGATGTCGTCCAGGGAAAGCGGGGCGTCGGCGACGATGGCGTTGGCGGCGGCGATTCCGGACTCCACGGCCAGATGCAGGCCTTTCAGTTCCATGGTGTCGACCAGTCCGGCGGAATCGCCGATGACAAAGGCGCCGGGCGCGTCGAGGCGGACGAGGGAATGCCAGCCCCCTTCGGGTACCAGCCGCGCGCCGTACTCGAGAATTTTCCCGCCGGCGATCCGCGCCTGTACGAAGGGGTGGCGCTTCCATTGCCGGAACAGGTCGTGAAGGTTCAGCGCGGGGTCGGCATAGTCGAGGGCCATCGCCAGGCCCAGGGCGAGATGGGTGTCATCGAACTGGTAGAGGAATCCGCCGCCGTAGACGCCGAGGCCGAGAGGATAACCGAAGGTGTGCGCGACGGTTCCGCGGGTGGAGGGCGCGGGAGGGATTTCCACCCATTCCTTGAACCCGATGCCGTAGGTTTGCCGGTTCGGGCCGAGCCTGTCCGGATGGCGTTCGACCAACTCGCGCGAAAGAAGCCCGGCCGGGCCTTCCGCCAGCACGGTGGACGCGGCGAAAATCTTGTCCCGTTCGCAACGCACCCCGACGACCCGGTCCCCTTGCCATTCCAAGGCGTCGGCGGTCTGGCTCTGGAGGATTTCCACGCCGAGGTCGGCGGCGATCCGGGCCAGGGTTTTTCCGAGGGCGGCGGCGGAAACCAGCCGCAGGCCCGACATGCGCATCTTGGGCGGCACAAAGGGCAGGCGCAGGGCCAGCCGCGGCAGGAGGGCGTGGAACGACTCGCGTTCGACCACCGGGCCCAGGGGCAGGGTGGCGAACTCGTCCGCGGTGAGCAGACGCTGCAACGGCTCCGGACGCATGACCGCGCCGGAGAGCAGGTGCCCGCCGGGAGTCGCGGATTTTTCCAGCACCAGAATTTGGCGAGGTTCGCGGGACTGGCGGGCCAACTGAATGGCGCAGGCCAGACCGGCCGGCCCCGCGCCAACGATCAGGACATCGGTGGTGATATGGCTGGAATGAGCATCCATGAACGGGTGGAGACGGTAGCGGATTGCGGGGGCCGGTGGCAAGAACGATGCCGCCCGAGGGATTGCGGGATGGGGTCGGGCATGCTAGGGTGGACGGAAGTTGGAAAACAGCGCAACAGAAGGCAAGGAAGACAGATATGAAGGAATGGCTGACAACTTCGGTGATGGGCAACGAATTATGGCGGGTGCTGGCGCTGCTGGCGGGGGTCCTGGGGGGCTTGGTGGCGGGGCGGCTGGTCCGGCATTATTTGGAGAAAACCGCGGTCTATCTGGATGCCCACGGGCGGAAAGTCCGCGGGGCGGTCTTTCATTCGCTGGCGAAGGCGGCGCTGCCGGCGCTGTTCATCTGGGGCTTGGCACTGGGAGTGAATACGCTGATCTTGGGGGACCGGTTTGGGCCATGGATGTCATCGGGCCTGGATGTGCTGGGCATTCTGGCGGTGGGATACCTGGTGTACTGCCTGATCGATGTGGCGGATGAATGGCTGCGCGGCTGGGCGTCCCAATCCAGCAGCAAGCTCAACGACATGCTGGTGCCGATGGTCAGCAAAAGCCTGCGCGTGACGCTGATCATTCTGGTGATTGTGCAAATCGCCCAGGCGCTGAGCGACAAGCCGGTGTCGTCGATCTTGGCCGGGCTGGGCATCGGCAGCCTGGCGGTGGCCTTGGCGGCCAAGGACACCATTGCGAATTTCTTCGGGTCGCTGGTGATTTTGGCGGACAAGCCCTTTGAGCTGGGCGAGCGCATCAAGGTGGGCGCGGCGGACGGGGTGGTCGAGCAGTTGGGATTCCGCTCCACGCGGCTGCGCACATTGGAAGGTCATCTGGTGTCGATCCCCAACGGCGAGCTGGCCAACCAGACCATTGAAAACATCGCCAAGCGTCCACATTTCCGGCGCATCGCCAACCTGACCATCACCTATGACACGCCGCCGGAGAAGGTGCGCGAAGCCTTGGAGATTGCCCAGGATGTGTTGAAAGATCACGAAGGCATGCACCCGGACTTTCCGCCGCGGGTGTTTTTTAACGAATTCAACAGCACCTCGCTGAATCTGTTCATGATCTACTGGTACCATCCGGCGGATTTCTGGAAGTACATGGCGTTCACGGAAAAGGTGAACCTGGAGCTGCTGCGGCGTTTCAACGAGGCCGGGATCGAATTCGCCTTCCCGACCCAGACCCTGTATCTCGCCGGGGATCCGGCCCGTCCGCTGAACATCGGCGGCTTGCCGGAAGGCCATCCGGTCGGCTAAACATCGGCGTTCGCCGGGAAACCGTTGTATGCCGAACCCTCCTTGGTCTATAGTGCGCGACAGATGAACCTGCTGGGCCACATCGGAGGAAAGACGCTGGGCTGGCTGGGCCAGGGCGCCCGGACGTCGGCGCTGGTCTGGGCGGTGCTGGTCAAGTCGGCGCGGCCATCCACGTGGAAGGCGCCCATGCGCAATGTGCTGGCGCGGCAGATTCTGTTCACGGGCCTGGAGGCGACCTCGTTCGTATCCATGATTGCGCTGATCGTGGGGGTCTTGGTGGTGGTGCAGGCCCAGTATTGGCTGATGCGCCTGGGCCAGACCGCCTTGATTGGCCCGATCCTGACGGCCGTGGTGCTGCGCGAACTGGGGCCGCTGCTGACCAACTTCGTGGTGATTGCCCGCAGCGGAACGGCGATCTCCACCGAACTGGCCAACATGAAGGTGCATGGCGAGGTGCGCACGCTCGACTCGATGGGCATCGATCCGTTTGTCTATCTGGTGATTCCCCGGGTTCTCGGCGTGGCGGCGTCCACGTTTTGCCTGACGATCCTGTTCCTGGCGGTGACGTTCATCGGGGGCTTCCTGTGCATGTGGGTGATTCTGCTGGGCGATATCGACATGGGGCTGTTCTTCGGCAACATCATCGGGGCGGTGACGGTGACGGACGTGTTCAGCCTGCTGGCCAAGTCGATCCTGCCCGGCCTGTTCACCGGCGCGATTTGCTGCGACGAGGGGCTGGGCGTGGGGGGAGCGATTACGGAAGTGCCCATTGCGGCTACCCGCGGCGTGATGCGCTCGGTGGCGGCGCTGTTCGGGATGTCGTTGTTGATCTCGCTGATGGCTTATCTCTAGGAAAAGCGGACGAATGAGCAAAACGGAATCCAGCGAAAGGCTGCGGGTGGCGGGGCTGAGGCCCGACCGCGAGGCGGGCGCCTGGTCGTTTGCGCTGGCACCGGGCGGCGCGGTATGGATTCCCGACGACGGCGACTCGGGCCGGGCATGGCTGGACTGGCTCACGGGCATCGAGCCCCCGCCGGCGGGAAGCGTCTTCTGGAAGGGCCAGGAATGGCGGGAGCGCGGGCCGGATGCGGCCGCCGCCGAACGCGGCCGGATCGGATGCCTGTATGCGACCGGCGGATTGATCGTGAATCTGGACATGGACGAAAACGTCTGGCTGCCGGCGCGAATGCACGACCGGAAGGACGCGGCGGAAACCATCGAGCAGTGGGCGCGGTTTTTCGACTGCTGGCCCTTGCCGGCCGAACGGGCGCCGGCGGTCGCGGAGAAGCGGCGCCGCCGCATTCTATGGACGCGGGCCTTTGCCGGGCGGCCCGAGCTGCTGGTGCTGGAGCAGCCCCTTCGCCACGCGGCCGAAGAGGATCGCGAAGCGTTGCTGGAAGGCGTGCGCCGGCTGCGGGCCGAAGGCGGCGCGGTGGCCTGGATTGCGCCCGCCCCGGATGAAACCCTGCGGGCGGCGCTGGATCCACTGGTCCTGGCCAGGCCCAAGAACGAATGAGGAGCGGATCATGGCGAAGAAATTCAAGTTCCGGTATGTGAACGAAATCGTGGGCGCCTTCGTGCTGCTGGTGGTTTTGCTGCTGCTGGCGGGCGTGCTGGTGGCGGGCCGCGCCCAGCACTGGTTCGAACCAATGTACGAAATTGAGCTGCGCTTTCCGCCCGAGGGCTCCATGGATCTGCAGAAGGGGGCGGAGGTCATGCTGCTGGGTGCGCGGGTCGGCAGCGTCCAGGACATCCTGGTCGACGAGGACGACCGCATCACCGGCAGCATTCGCGTGCGCGGCTCCTTCATGCGGTTCGTGCGCGAAGACTCCATTGCGCTGGTGAAGAAGAAGCTGGTGGTAACCGGCGACGCCTATATCGAACTGACCCGCGGGACAGGCGCGGAGCTGCCCAAGGAGGGGGCCTCCATCGAATGCATGCAGGACACGGAAATCCTGCAAATGCTCGAGCAGATGGTGGACACCTTGGCGATGGAGGCCGAGAACACCCTGCGCCTGATCAATGCGGCCATCCTGGAGTACACCAAACTGGCAGAGAACATGAACGACCCCGACGGCGAACTCCAGTCGCTCCTGGCGAATGCCAACGGAATGATGGAGGACATCCGCACGGGCGAGGGCATTCCCGCCCGGGTGTTGAACGACCCGGCCATGGCCGACAATGTGGCGGGGATCGTTTCCGAGATCGAACAACTCCTGGTCAAGGTCAACGCCATGGCCGCGAGCCTGCAGGAGGTGGTGGATCAATTGCCGGCGATGGCCGGCACGATCGCGGGCGAAGTGGACAACCTGCCCGTCCTGATCGGCGATACCCAGTCGCTGATGCGCGAGTCCACCACGCTGCTCGATGGCCTGCAAAGACATTGGTTCCTGCGGAAATACATGGAGACGGACGACGCGATCCTCTCCGAGGAGGTCTTGGTGCCATGAAGAGCGACAGAGTTCAGAAATCAGAGGTCAGAGGTCAGAGGTCAGAGGTCAGGGGGCAGGGGACAGGAGATAGGGAACAGGAAACAGGAGACGGGAGACAGGGGACAGGGGGCCGGGGGCGGCATTCCGCATTCCGCAGGGTGGATCGCTGGGTGTTTTTGGGGGTCGTGCTGACGCTGGGGATGGCGGCGGGCTGTTCGACGCCGCAGCCGCGGTTGACCGATGCGGACTGGGTTTCGCACTCGACTACGGGCCGCGGCGCCTACGAGCGCGGGGATTTCCGGCGCGCGGGGGATGCCTATGGACGTGCGCTGTTGCGCGCGCAGGCGCTGGACGACGCCGAAGCCGTGGCCATTACGTCGGTCAATCGCGCCATCTGCCTGTTGGCGGACGGCCGGGCGGTCGAGGCCGATTTGATCCTGGAGGCCGCGCTGGGGGATTCGCGGGTGCCTCCGGTGCGCCGTGCGGAACTGCTGGTGGCACGGGCGCGGACCTCGCTGGCGCGGGAGCAGCCGGACGACGCCTTGGCCCAGGGAGAAGAAGCCTTGGCGCTGTCTCCGCCGTCGACTACCCGGGCGCAGGCGCGGCTGGCCCGCAGCGCCGCCTGGCTGGCCAAGGGGGATCCGACTTCCGCGGGCCTCGAACTCGCCGAGGGCATGACGGACCGCCAGTGGAACCGGCTGCCGGTCGCGGTGCTCGCGGAGCGCCTGGAGCGTCTGGGGCAGATCGATGCGGCCTTCGGCGATTGCCCTTCGGCGGCGAACCATTTTGACGCGGCGGCGGACCGGTGGGGCGAAGCCGTTCGTCTGCCCGAGCGCGCGCGGGCCCTGGCCCAGGCGGGTCGCCATTACCGCGGCGCGGGCGATCCGGCCGCGGCCGGCGACCGGTTCTACCGCGCCGCTCGCAGCCTCTGGGCGCTGAGGCTTGCCGATGAGGCCGTGCAGGTGCTGGATGACGGGGTGGCTTGTGCCGCCGCGGCGGATGACGAGGTTCTGGGCCGGAAAATGGCGGCCTTGGTGGTAACGTTTCAGGGACAATCCCGACTGAATGAACAAGAATGAATAGAGGTGCCCCATGAAAAAATGCCTGATGGTGATGATCCTAGTGCTGCTGGCTGGCAGCGCCTGGGCCCAGCGGACGATGAACGTGCAGGTGCGCGAGGGCCAGTTGCGCAACCGCGCGTCGTTTCTCGGGACGGTTACCGCCAACTTGGCCTATGGCGAGACCGTCACTATTCGCCAAAAGCAAACCGCTTGGTATGAAGTGGCCACCGCGACCGGCCAAACAGGATGGATCCATGAGTCGGCGTTGACCACCAAACGGCTGGTGGCGGGGTCGGGCGTGGACGATGCGCGCGTCGGAGCCAGCGGGTCGGAAATCGCGCTGGCCGGCAAGGGGTTCAGCGCCGAAGTCGAGGCGGAATACAAGAAGCAGAACCGCAACCTGGATTTCTCGTGGGTGGACCGGATGGGGCAATTCGACGTGCCCCCGGCCCGGCGGGTGGAATTTCTGGTGCAGGGCGGATTGGCCAAGTGAGGAGGCGCGTCATGAAGAACAGGCATCGAATCTGGATGGCGGCGGCACTGGCCGTCGGCATGGGATGGCTGGCGGGCTGCGAAAGCCTGAACCAGGTCGCGGAACTGGGCGCCTCGATCGCGGTGGCCACCGGCGACCTGAGCGAAGAGCAGGCGGGCAGCATCACCCGGACGACCCGCGCGGTCACCAAGACGTTCGAGGACATCACGCCGGAGCAGGAGTATTACATCGGGCGATCCGTCGCGGCCACGGTCCTGATGGGCTACACGCCCCTGAACCACGATGATCTCAACTGGTATGTGAACCACGTGGGCCAGTCGCTTTCGCAGTTTTCCACGCGGCCGGAAACCTTCGGCGGCTATCGCTTCCTGGTGCTGGATTCCGACGAGATCAACGCCTTTGCCGCCCCGGGCGGCCTGGTCCTGGTGACGCGCGGCCTGCTGAAATGCTGCGAGACCGAAGACGAACTGGCGGCGGTGCTCGCCCACGAAATCGGCCATGTCGAAAAACTGCACGGCTTGCGGGCCATCAAAACCGGTCGGTTGAGCGGCGCGCTGACAACGCTGGCGCTGGAAAGCGCGAAGAATCTCGGCGGACGGGAATTGGCCGAACTGACGAAGGCGTTTGACGAATCCATCAGCGATGTCACCACCACGCTCATGAACAGCGGCTATTCGCGGCGGCTGGAATACGAGGCCGATGCGGCGGCGGTCGCAATCCTGCGCCAAGCCGGCTATACCCCGGGCGCCCTGGTCGCCATGCTGGAGAACATGCAGCGCAACTGGAATCCCGCGCGGCTGGATTTCGCCAAGACGCATCCGCCGCCGGCGGATCGCATCGCCCAGCTTCGCCGGGCCGGCGTCACCGCCGCCAAGGATACCGCTCCCGCGCGCCAGGCGCGCTTCGCCGCCGCCATCCAGTCGCTGTGATGCCGGAACGGCACAACAGGGCCGTGACCGATCGGCGCGGGTGGGGGTAGCCCCCGCGGGGCCCCACCGGGACCGGCGGCAGGAAATCGGCTTGGAGCATTTCCGTGAATAAAAAAATCACCTACGGGCTGTTGGCGGGACTGGTCGCGGTGGCCGCGGCCGGAATTCTCGACCGTATCGGCTTGGCATCGCGCTGGGACTATCCCATGTCCGATTGGCGCGCGGGCCTGCTGGCCAAGCCTTCGGCGGCGACGGATCAGGTCAAGCTGGTGCTGGTGGACCAGGCCAGCCTGGACTGGGCCAGCCGCAACCTGGGCTGGTCATGGCCCTGGCCCCGCGAGGCCTATGCCGCCATTCTGGATTATCTCAAGCGCAGCGGGGCCCGCACGGTCCTGCTGGATGTCCTGTATACCGAGCCGTCGGCCTATGGCGTGGCGGATGACGAGGCGCTGGGGGATGCCGCCGCACGCTTTGGCAACGTGGTGGCGGCCGTCTTTCTCGGGCAACAGACCGATCAGGCGTTGGCCTGGCCGGAGGGGGTTCCGCCCGGCCGCATGAGGGTGGAGGGGCTGGAGGACTGGCTGACAGCCCGGCCGGAAGCGGCGGCGGAAATCGTTGCGACCGGCGCGGCGTTCCCGGTTCCGGAACTGGCTACGCAGGTCGAATGGCTGGCCAATGTGCGCGAGGTTCCGGATGGCGACGGCATCTTTCGGCGCACGGCGCCCTTTCGCGTATTCGATGGCCAGATCCTGCCCTCGCTTGGACTGGCGGGCTGGCTGGCGGGCGCCGGGGCCGAAGAATACGTTGCGCACATCTCCCCCGGCGCGCTGGAAGTGGCCGGCCGGCGCATTCCGCTGGATGCTTCGGGCCGGATGGTCGTGAACTATCGCGGGCCGTCGGGAACCCACGAAGCCTTTTCGGCCGCGGCAGTCATCCAATCGGAACTGCGCCTGCTGGAAGGCGGACGTCCGCCCATCGAGGATGCCGGATCGCTCCGGGAGGCCTATGTCGTGTTTGGATTCAGCGCGCCAGGCTTGAAGGATTTGCGACCCACGCCGATGGGCGGGGACTACCCGGGGCCGGAAATCTATGCGACCATGCTCGACAACCTGCTGGCCGGGGATTTTCTGCGCGATGCCCCGCCAATCGCCGTTTGGCTGTGGGTGCTGATGCTGGCGCTGCTGGCCGGTGTGGCGGCCGCGGCGGCCCGCAGCGGCTGGCATAGCGCGACCGCCGCCCTGGTGTTGATTCCCTTGCCGACCCTCGCCGGCCTCGCGGCCTGGCAGTCGGGATACGTCCTGCCGGTGGCGGGCGCATCGGCCGCCGTGGTGCTGGCGCTGCTCGGGGGCGCTGTCGTCAACTTCGTGCTCGAAGGCCGCCAGAAACTGTTTATCAAGGGCGCCTTCAAGCACTACCTCAGCGGGGAGGTCATCGAGAAGATCCTGCGCGATCCCGGCAGCCTGAAACTCGGCGGCGAACGCCGCGAACTCACCATCTTCTTCTCCGATCTCCAGGGCTTTTCCAGCATCTCCGAAAAACTGGGCCCCGAAGACCTGACCAAGCTCCTCAACGACTATCTGACGGACATGACCGATATTCTCCTCGAGGAAGGCGGCACGCTGGACAAGTACGAGGGCGATGCGATCATCGCGTTCTGGAACGCCCCCCTGAGCCAGCCCGATCACGCGCTGCGCGCGGTGCGGGCCTCGGTTCGCTGCCAGCGCAAGCTGGCGGAGCGCCGCGCCGAATTCGAGCAGCGCACGGGCGCGGTGCTCCAGATGCGCATCGGCCTCAACACCGGCCCGGTAGTGGTCGGCAACATGGGCTCGCGCGACCGCTTCGACTACACCGTGCTGGGCGATGCCGCCAATCTGGCCTCGCGTCTCGAAGGCGCCAACAAGGCGCTGGGCACCTACCTGATGATCGCCGAATCCACCTGGGCACTCACCCATGGGGCGTTTCCGGGGCGCGAACTGGGGCACCTGCGCGTGGTCGGCCGCAAGACGCCCGTGCGGGTCTACGAGGCGACCGGACTCGAAGGCGAGGCGGCCGGCCAACCCGAACGCGACTTCGAGGCGGCGCTCGCCCTGGCGCGCGGCGGCCGCTGGGCGGAAGCGGCGGCGGCGTTTGATCGGCTCGACGAGGCCGCGGCGCGCACCTATGCCGCGCGGTGTCGCGAGCTGGCCGCCGCCGGCCCCGGCGCCGAGTGGGATGGTATATGGAACCTGACCGAAAAATAAGGCCAAGCCCGTCATGAAGGTGATTCTGGGCGGCGCGCGAGGCAGTTTGCCGGTTTCCGGCCGGGACATTCTCCGCTATGGGGGGGACACCTTCGCCCTGCTCATTGAAGCGGAAAGCGGCGGGCAGGTGTTGATCGATGCCGGAACCGGTCTGCGCCGCCTGCGCCCCCGGATCCGGCCTGAAAACCGCCTGTTTTTTACACATACGCATCTGGATCATCTGATTGGATTGCCGTTGCTGACGGATGTATGGCCGCGGGAACTGATTCTGCCCCGAGGCGATCTGGCGGATATCCTCAAACGCATCTATTCCCCGCCCGTGTGGCCGGTGGATTTGCCACCGGCGACCATTCGCCCCGATCCTGTCGCGCCCCTGGAAGCCGACGGCTTGCGGGTTTCCTGGCATGCGGTGGCTCACCCCGATGGCTGCCTGGCCTACCGCGTGGAAGAGCCCGCCACGGGCGCCGCCGTCGTGGTGGCCACCGATATCGAATGGCCCGCGCTGGAGGGCGACGCACGGAACTCCTTTCTCCGCTTTGCGGCCGGCGCCGGCCTGCTGCTCTTCGATGCCCAGTTCCTTCCCGAAGAATATGAAACCCACCGCGGCTGGGGGCACAGCACCTGGCGTCACGCCATCGATGCCGCCAACGCGTCATCCATTCCCCGGCTGTGGCTGATCCATCACGGCCCCTCCCGCAGCGATGACGAATTGGATGCCCTCGCCGCCGCATCCCGCCGGGCATTCCCCGGCGCCGAGGTGCCCCTCGCCGGCGCAGAGGCCGCTCTGCCCGCCTGAGGTGCACCCAAACCGGGGCGTCCGTGGGTCGCCGCAGGCATCCGTGGGGGGATCCCGGCTGTGATGAAGAATCTTGTCTTGCGCTCCGCCAATTGCCGCCAACCGCCTCCGTGCGGCAGGGCTGTGTCTTTAATGCCGACAATCAGAAGAGAGAGAGGGGATTAGGAGG
>CAYNSH010000038.1:0-31990 GCA_964399775.1 uncultured Verrucomicrobiota bacterium | reverse complement strand
CACCCCCTCTCAGGTTGCCGCCCGCCCTGGGGCGGCTACCTGAGCAGTTACAACCGGACAGCAGTGATACTATTTATAAAGCGATGTCGCGGTTGCGATTGCCAGCCGGGGGCTCCGCCGATAGACTGCCGGACATGATCTCTCCGCTTCGTTTTCGTGACTTGCCCAAACCGCGCTATGCCGGGGGGAGCCTTCTCAACCTGATGGCTTCCATCATCCGGGCCCGGGGCGGGCGCTCCCCTCACCGGATGCTGGCTGGCCTGCCGGCCGCTTTCCTCCGGCATCCCCAAAAGCTTGTTCTGCTGGTGATCGACGGATTGGGAGCCGAGCAGCTTCACCGCTTCGTGCTGCAGGGAAAGGGACACCGATTTTTCGCCCAGCATCCCTGGCGAAAGATCACCACCATCTGTCCGGCGACGACCGCCGCGGCCGTCACGACCCTGGCCACTGGCGCATCCCCCGCTGAACACGCCATCCTGGGCTGGCATCTGCACCTGCCCGACCTCGGACTCGTCGGCACGATCCTGCCGTTCATAACTCGCACGGACTCCCCCCTCGCCTCCGACGACTTCGACCTGAAGCGCTACCTGAAGCTGCCCGCTCCGATGGGAACCATCCCGGGTCGCCGGGTGCTGATCTCGCAAGGCGACATCCCCACCAGCCGGACCTCCATGGCCCAGAGTTGGTGGACGGAACGGCGATCGTTTCAAAAGCTCGACGGCCTGTTGCGGCAGCTCCGCGCGTTTTCACGCTCCCGCGGGCGCGCAACGGCCTACGCCTACTGGCCGGATTACGATACGCTGTGCCATGAACATGGACCGGAGGGGCGCGTGCCGGCCCGCCATTTGGCGGAATTGGACCTGTTCCTGGCGCAGGTGCAGCGCGCCCTCGCCGGCACCGATACGCGGCTGCTCATCACCGCCGACCACGGCCACATGCAAACGCATACCGCCATCGACCTGTCGGCCATCCCCGGCTTCTATGACTGCCTGTCGATTTTGCCTTCCGGCGATGCGCGCATGGTTCAGTGCTTTGTGCGTCCGACACGCCTCACGCAATTCCTGCACCATACCCGCACCCCCCCGCTGCTGGGCGTCGCGGCGTGCGTCCCGCATGCGGTCATTCTTCGCTCCGGCGTTCTCGGCCCGGGAAAACCCCACCCCGCGCTGGCCAACCGCCTGGGCGATTACACGCTGTTTGCCGCTCCCGGCCACTCCCTGCTTTATCCGCCGGCACACGGTACGCCCAAGAAGCTCGCGCTGGGCAACCACGGAGGGCTTTCCACCAACGAACTGGATGTGCCGCTGTACGTTCTGGAATGCTGAGGGGAACGGCGGCGCCCCCCCCCCGTTTTCAGGAGACTCGCGCGGTTGCCCCGGCCGCCGGATCGGTCTGTTGAAGGATCTGAAAAGCGATGGCGCGGGAGGACCCATGAAGATCGGCGTGGTAGTCCAGCAAGCCTCCCGAGAGATCGCGGATTTCCCGAAACACGCGACCGGAGAGGGCCACGGGCAGGCTTCCGTCCAGCATGTGGCGAATGGCCCGGCGGACTTCCGGGGCGACCGGCCGGCCTTCGTCGCCGGAACAGGTTCCGCAGCGCAGCGCCCCGTGGGCGATATCCAACCGGGCCGGCGCGTCCCCGCCCAGGTCGGCCCGGCAGCGTGAACAGGTATCCCACCGTGGAGCCAATCCCAGTTCGTTCAACAAGCGCCATTCCAAATAGAGCAGGAAGGCCGGACCGGGAGACCGCCGGCTGAGCTGATCCAGCGTCGCCTCCAGCAGGTGGAAGAATCCCGAGGGGGCCGGGCCAACGGGCATGGCCTGGTCCATCAGGGCCGCGGCGTAGGAAGCGGCGGCGCAGGCGCGCCAATCGGATCGAAAGGCCGGACGCCATTCCATCGGGGCGCATTCTTTCAACACGTGCAGTTGCCGCTGTTCGCGGGAGTAGAACAGGATTTCGCAGGTATAGAACAGGTCGACTTGTCCGAGCAGGGGGCTCCGCTCCCGCTGGCTGCCCTTGGCCAGGGTGGCCAGCTTGCCATGATGCCGGGTCAGCCAGACCACGATCCGCGATGTATTTCCAAATGGCCGGAGCCGCAGGGCGATGGCTTGGTCCTGGAGAATCACGGGCGCAGCACTTCGCGAACGAGCTCGGGCATGGCATCGAGCCAGGCCGTCTCGCGACGGCGCATGGCCCGGCGGCGGGCGGGCGTATCGTCACACCGTCCGGACAGGTGATCGATCCCATGGGCCAGGTACAATGCCAGTTCCCGCGCGGGTCCGCCGGGATGATTCTCCCCTTCCACCAAGGCTCGCTGGGCATTGAGGATCAACTCCGCCGCGGGTGGGACCCCGGGAATCGCGGCATAGGCCTGGGCGACTACGTCGGTCTGGACGCGCCTGCCGAAACAACGGGCCTTGTAGTCCGGCATCGCCTCGTCATCCACCAGCACCAGCGTCAGGTCGGCCAGCGCAACGGGCTCATCCGGGGGAAACGCCCGCTGAACCAGCCGTTGCGCCAGGCGCTGGATCGCCGATGGACGTACCGGCAGATGCCGCTGGCGATTGCGCAGATGGATCTTCACGGGGATACGGACTCCTTCCATGCAGCATATTGGACAGCGAGAACACGAACGACTCGCGGATCTGGTGCAGATCTTCCAGAGTCAGGGTACTGTGGTCGAGCTGCCCATCGAGCATTTTTTCGCGCATGAGAGACTCGACCATCTCGGCGATTCGGTTGGGCGTGGGTTTTTCGATCGAGCGCGAAGCGGCCTCGACGGTGTCGGCCAGCATCAGGATGGCCATTTCACGGCTCTGGGGGCGCGGCCCATCGTAGCGGAAGTTGTGCTCCAGGCCGGAATCCTCCGACAGGCCGGCCTCTTTCATGGAACGCCGCGCGATTTGGTAGAAGTAGGATGTCAGGGTGGTGCCGTGGTGGGCCACGATGCCTTGGCAGACGGGACGGGGCAGCTTGTAGCGCTTGGCCAGCGTGAGCCCCTCCTTCACATGGGACTGGATCACCAGCGCGCTCATCGTCGGCGCCAGGTTGTCGTGGGGATTTTCCCCGCCCCGCTGGTTCTCAGTAAAGAATTCAGGCTTGGTCAGCTTGCCGATGTCGTGGAAATTCGCGCAGACGGCCACCAGCAGTCCGTTAGCCCCGATGCGGTTGGCCGCGGCCTGGCCGATGGCGCCCACCATGAGGCTGTGGTGGTAGGTCCCGGGCGCCTCCAGCGCCAGCCGCTGGAGCAACGGATGGCTCATATCCGTCAACTCCAGCAGGGTAATGTCCGTCGTTTCCTGGAAGAGCCATTCCAGCAGCGGAAGCAAGAGCAAGGTCACCAGGGCGGCAAAGAGTCCGCTGGCGATGCCGGCCGCCACCTGCGCGAGAAATGTGCCCGGGGTGTGCTGGTACATCGCGGCCAGGGCCAGCGCCATCAATCCCTTGACCACCCCGACAAACAGTCCTGCGCGCATCACCTGCGAGCGTTTGCGGACGGCGCGCAGCAGCACCATGGCCATCACCGATCCGCCCAACCCCAGCAACAGCAGCTCAAAGCTGCGGTCAAAAATCAATGCGGCGGCGAGGCTGCTCCACAACCCCAGCGCCAGCGCAGCGGAGGGCGCCAGCAGCAGGGACGCCAGCATGGTCGTCAGGGTGATGGGAATGGCAAAAGGCACCAGCCATGGGGGAATCCAGTTCAGGGAAACGGAGAGGTAGTGATACAGGCTCACGAGCGCGATCGCCAACAAGCCCAGCATCACCAGAATCCATTTCCGGCGAGCCTTGAAGTAGGCCCGGGGCTGGGTGCTATGCAGCCAGCCCGCGCAAATCACCAGCACGATCAGCAGAAGCGCCGCATCCCCCGATTGTTTGGTCCGGCGATCCCGCGGCGTCTCCAGCTCGGCCAGGCGGCGGTTGTGCGCCGTGATCATTTCAACCGTTTGGGCCGTTACAATGGTGCGCTCTTCCATCAGCGTCGTGCCGGCCCGGACCGTCATCATTACTGGTTCGATTCCCCTCAAAGCCGCCAGCCTTCGTTCCTGCGTAGCTCGATCGTCATAGGCCAGGTTCGGCCTCAGGAAGGGGCGCACCAATCCTTCCAACGACCGTTCGGAAGCCTCCACCCCCAGCCCCTCCAGCCGGGTTTTGGCCAAGGCCACGAAGGTCTCCAGCGCCAGGTCGACCGAAGGCAGGTCGCGGGGCGCCACCGATCGATAGGTCGGGACGTCGCCGCTTTCGGCGGGCTGAAGAATGTCAATCTTCGGGCTCTGGGAAAGGCCTTGGAAGCCGCTCTCGCGGTCCGCCTCGGAGAGGATTCCGTTCAGCCAGACTTCGCGGAGGCTCTCATTCAGGGCCTCCAGGACCGCCATTTCACGCTCGGGTGCGAACAGATGCGCCAACGCCTCGCCGGAGAGCGACATGCCCAGCAAATCCGCCACGAGCGCAAGCTCGGCTTCTTTTGCCTTCAGGTCCTCCGACTTTTCGGATTCATCCTCCGACACTACCGTGCCCGCCGCATCCATCGCCTGGCGCAGTGCCAGGCTCCGATCCGCCAGCTTGCCGAGCGCGCGCGACATGCTCTGCCAGGTGCCCATCTGGATGCTGAAGACCGGCACCACGCGCTCGCGTCCCTGCTGGCGCAACAACTCCGTGGCCGCCAGGTTCACGCACTCAAAGTCGACCGCGGCCACGACCGTTGCCGGAGCTCGCTGCCCCTCCGCCAACCCCACGTAGCGCTGGGGCCCCCCCAGGTTGATGAACAGCACTCCCGCCAGCCAGATTCCCAGCAACAGGGCGAGATGGCCCAATAAGCCCCAGCCGCTCCATGGCTTTGTTGCCACGGGGCTGCCGTTCAGAATCGGCTTCTTTTTCGGTCGGTTGAGCGTTGCCATCAGGCCGATCCTCCGTTGCCGGGTCCGCGTTCTCGACCTTTGTAGGCCTCGATGATCCGTTGCACCAGCGGATGCCGCACAACATCCGCCGCCGTCAGCCGCACGATCCCCACGCCCGAAACCTGGCGAAGCAGATATTCCGCCTCCAGCAAGCCCGGCATCTTGTGCGGGGGCAGGTCGACCTGGGTCAGGTCGCCATTGACCACGGCCTTCGACCCGAATCCCAGCCGGGTCAGGAACATCAGCATCTGCTCCCGGGTGGTGTTCTGGGCTTCATCCAGGATGATGAAGGCCCGATTCAGCGTACGCCCACGCATGTAGGCCAGGGGCGCCACTTCGATGATGCCGCGCTCCACCAGCCCCGGCACCTGCTCCGCCGGCATCATGTCGTGCAGCGCATCATACAGCGGACGGAGATAGGGCAGAATTTTCTGCTGCAGATCGCCCGGCAGAAACCCCAGCGCCTCTCCCGCCTCGACCGCCGGGCGGGTCAGAATGATTCGGGACACTTCGTTCTTCAAAAGGGCCGAAACGGCCATCGCCATGGCCAGCCATGTCTTGCCCGTGCCGGCCGGGCCCAGCCCAAACGTCAATTCGCTGGTCCGAATCGTTTCCAGAAAGGTCGCCTGGCCAACGGTTCGCGGGAATACCGGGGCGCGGCCGGGGGCCACATCCACCCGCAGACCGCTCAGCTTGTCAAACTCGCCCCCCCGCCCCGCGGCATAAGACTGACGGGCAACCTCCACCGCGTGGCGATTCAGCGACATCCCGGCATGGCGGGCGCGCAGCAGCCCATCCACATAGGCCGCCGCATTCGCGACTTGTGCCACTTTGCCCTCCAGTTTCAGCCATAAGTCGCGCGTAACCGCCGTGACCCCAAAGGCCGATTCGAGGTCCGGCAGCCATTCTCCATGCGTCCCGGTGATGTCCTGAACCTCGCGGGCATTGTCAAAATGGATGGTTTGTTCCGCCATGAGGAGCATGCCCGGGATCAGCCGGCGTTCTCCCGTGATAGTGCGTCCACCAACTCGGCATGCATGTCCTCCAGGGCTTGAGGAAGAACCCTCACCGACCCCACAACCGGCATGAAATTGGTATCCCCTTCCCAGCGGGGTACGATGTGCAGGTGCAGGTGGTCCTTCAACCCGGCTCCCGCCGCCGCGCCCTGGTTGATCCCCATATTGAAACCATGCGGCCGGGCAGCCGACTGCAGCAGGCGTTCCCCCAGGCAAGTCAGATCCAAGAGGATCGCGCGCTCATCCCGGGTCAGCTCCCCCAGCGTGCCCACATGCCGGATGGGTGCCGCCAACAGATGCCCATTGATATAGGGATAGCGGTTCAGCAGAAGAATCCCCTGCTCCCTCCGGCAAATCACCAGATTTGCGGCATCCGCCGACGGTCCTTCCGCAAGTATCCGGCATAGAAAGCAGCCCTTTTCCTTCGGGCCACGAATAAACGTCATGCGCCACGGGGCCCATAACGGTTGCGCTGGATCACAATCCGACATGCCCCGAACGATACCCCATTCCCTAGTGGCGGCCAGTAAAAAATCCACCCCAGGGAGTTCTGCTGATCTACCAGATGGCGGCGGATCCGCAGGTGCCCAGCGCAGCCCCCTGGCGGGAAGCCATCCAGAAGACCTTGGAACAATTCCCGCCAGGACGGGATATCGACATCTGCACCCTGGCCTCAGGGCTTGCCCACGAGAGGCGAATCCGCATGATTCGCGCGCTGCTGAATGGGCTCGAAACAGCCTGCGCGGATGGCCCTCAGCCCTGATCCTGCAACCGCCGCCCATGGCGCAGAATCTTCCACCCCTTGGTGACCAGGCGTTGAAAAAAGGGGTCTGCCTTGGTGTAGACCACACTCAGGGCTCGGTTCACAAAGAAGAAATCGCCCCGCGCTGAAATCCGCTTCCACAAATCATAATCATCGAAATAGTCATCTGGATTCCAACCGCCGACTTCATCAAGAAGCGCCCGGGAATGAATCACTCCATTTGAAACCAAATAGTTGTATTTCATGAGATTGTCTCGCGACCACTTCATCGCTCCGTGAAACGGATTGCCCCATATGCGTCGCCCTGTATCCCGATCGACGTATCGGGCACGACAATAGACAAGAACACAATGGGGGTGCTGTTCAACCGCCCCCATCATCACGCGCAGGAAGTCGGGGTGATATTCGTCGTCATCATCGAGATAGGCAATCCAAGGGGCGCGGGCCATCTGAAAGACGGCATGGTTTTTCGCGATGGCCCCATGGGCCATGGGCGGGGACTTCTGGGGCAGGTTGTGGAACCGGAGGCGCGGATCGTTGAAGGACGCCACCACCGCCTCGCTGTCGTCGGGGGTGCAGTCGCCCACAATGCACATCTCCCAGTCGTCGAATCCCCGCTGCGCGCGCACGGATTCGATCGCCCGCCGCAGGACCGCGGAGCGGTTATAGGTGCTGGTGACGATGCTGACCCGGGGAGCGTTCATCGTTTTAGGATGAAGGAGCGACCATGGCCTCGAGCGCGGCCACGGCTTCATCGAGATCGGAGGGCACCAGCACCAGTCCCTTTTCTCCTCCAGGACCGCCGGTCGAGTATCCATATTCCATGTTCAGATGGCGGGCGGCGAGCGCCGCCAACACGCGCCCAAGCTGGCCGGGCTGGTTGGCCAGTCGGATCAGCAGCACCTCGCGAATGGCCGCCAGTTCGCCGGAATCCTCCACCAGTTGACGAGCCTTCTCCGTGTCATCGACAATCATCCGCACATAGCCATGCCCCTCGGTATCGGCCAGGGTCAGGCCATGGATATTGACCCCGTGCCTGCCCAGGAATTGAGCGAGCGAAGCCAGCGTGCCTTCGCGGTTATCGAGATATACCGTAAGCTGAATCCCCTTGCTCCAGGCGATGTGGCTGGCTTCCATGAGTAATCCTCCGGCGGGGGGGCGTTTGTCGCGCAACTAGAACACAAGCCCGGCGGAGGCCAGCCGCCGGCCCAACTCCTTCAGGACCCGGTCATCGTCGGCACGGCCGGCCGATTCGAACGTGGCGCTGAACCGCAGATACGCCCCGGCATCGTCCCATGGCACCGTTGAAATGCACTGTTCCGTGATGAGGTACTGGGAGGCCTCCTCGGCCGTGGCAAAGGTCTTTCCGCCGGCCGCGCCTTTGGGCGCCGGCGCATACAGATAGAAGGTCCCGCCTGGCATGCGCACCTTGAAGCCGGCGGCCTTCAACGCCTTGACCAGGCCGCGCAACCGCCGCTGGTAGTGGGCGCGGATCTTCTCGGAAAGCCGCATGTCCGCAATGCCCGCGCAGGCCGCCACTTGAATGGCCTTGAACTGGCCGCTGTCGATGTTGTCCTTGACCTCGGCCAGGGCGTTGACCGCCTTGGCCCCGCCGGCCGCGAATCCCAGCCGCCAGCCGGTCATGTTGTAGCTCTTGCTCATGGAGTGCAATTCGATGGCGGTCTCTTTGCCGCCGGGGCGCGACAAAATGGACAGCCGCTCGCGCCCATAGACCAGCGTGGCATAGGCCGCATCCTGCACGATCAGGATGTTGTGCCGCTGAGCGAAGGCAATCAACTCGTCAAAGAACTCCGGCGTCGCCGCCGCCCCAGTCGGATTATTGGGATAGTTGACGTAAAACAATTTGATCGGGGACAGATCCGTTTGCTCCAGGGCTTTCAAGTCGGGATGGAACTTGTTTTTGGCGGTCAGGGGGACGGGGATGACGTTCCCGCCCAGATACTTCGTATGCGTAGCCATGACCGGGTAGCCCGGGATGGTGGCCAGGACGGCATCGCCCGGATTGATGAAACACAGCGGCAGCATGGCCAGGGCCGGCTTCGACCCGATGGTGTGGTTGATCTCCGTCGCCGGATCCAGGTCCGTCACACCAAAGAAATCCGCCATGTATTTCGCCGCCGCACTCTTGAATTCCCGGATGCCGTTGTCGGCATAGCCCCGGTTGGCTGGATCATCCACGGCCTTCTTCAGGGCCTGGCGAATGGCCCGCGGCGCCATCTGGTCGGGTTCCCCCACCCCGAAGTCCAGCATCTCCACGTCCGGGTGCGCCAACCGGGCCGCCTGCTTCGCCCGCTTGATCTTCTCAAACTTGTAGATCTCCGTGCCCAGCCCGAATTGATCCCCGCCGATGCGCTGCGCAAATAGCTGTTGAATATCCATTCAAAACTCCTTTCCAGAAAACGGGCTGATTATTCATGCCGACGCCCGGAGATCAATGGCTTTCTCCTGCCGCGGATTTTTTGCGGGATTTTTTCGTTGTATTCCGCGGGCGTTCTGTGGCATCAACACCACCTGCTGGTTTACCCCCTACCCTCGCAACAGGAGACTTGGATGAATGTTTTGCATGTGATCGCCAACCCGCGCCCGGCCGAGACGTCGAGCTCGAAGAAGCTGGCCCTGGAATTTTTCACGACGCTGACCGAGAAAAACCCGGACGTGGTCGTGAACAATGTTGATCTGTACCAGAACAAGCCGCCCTACGTCAGCGCGGAGGCCCTGAACTACTTTTGGAACCCGGTCGCCGATCCCGCCTACATCCCCTCCAAGGCCGAAGAAACCGCCGCCAACTACTCCAACAACAACGCCCAGGCCCTGGTGGATGCGGATGTCCTCGTGCTGACCCTGCCGGTTTGGATGAACAGCATGCCCGCGATCTTGAAGGCGTGGATCGATCAGGTCATGGTACCCGGCAAGATGTTCAACTTCGGTCCCGACGGCCCGGTCCCCACCCACCACCTGAGCACCGTCGTGCTGCTGGTATCCTCCGACCAAGTCTACAAGGAAGGCGACGTCCTCGACGGCCTCACCCCGGCCATCCGGGCCATCTTCGGCTTCATCGGGGTCGAGGATATCCAGATCGCCTGGGCCGATGGCCAGGATGCCGTCCGGCACTTCGACTCGGCCGAGCGCTTCGAAATGGCCGCCGAGGCCGCTCGCGAAATCGCCGAAGACCTCGCCGAACGGCCGTAGTCCCGCACCCGGCCATCGGCGGTTGACCCTCCGCAAGGGCCCATGAGACCCTGCCCGTCATGAAGTCGTCCGTCGCATCCCGCGAAGGAGGGGCTCGGAGGCGAAAGCGCCGGGCCTGAAACATGGATGCGGCCCTTCAATACGCGATCGGCTTCAAGGAGCTGGCGACCGACCACCCCCTTTTCCTGGTGGGGTTCCTGCTCATTCTGGGCTATTACCTCGGTAAACTCGCGGGCCTGGTCCGGCTGCCGGAAATCACCGGGTTCATCGTGGCCGGCCTGTTGGCCGGATCCTTCGCCACCAACCTCGTCAGCGAACGCCTCGACGAAACCCTCCACATCATCACGGAAACCGCCATCGGCTTTCTGGCGCTGACGGTCGGCGCCGAGTTTTCCGCGCGCAAGATGCGCCGGATCGGGCGCGACCTGTTCATCATCACCGGGGTGCAGCTCGCCCTCAACTTCCTGATCGTCTACCTCGCGTTTATCGCCGTCGATCTGGTCGTCCCCTCGCTCGAAGTGGGATTCCCCTATGCCATCCTGTTGGGCGTCATGGCCTGCGCCACCGCTCCCGCCATCATTCTGGCGGAAATCCACCACATGCGCGCGCATGGGCGCTTCATCGACTATCTGCTCGGACTCGTGGCCATCGGCGACGCCATCACCGTGGTGATCTATGGACTGGCCTTCACCGTGGTCACCAACATCCTGGGCCTGCAGGCCCAGCCCTATGCCGTGCTGATTCAGTCCCTGCGCGAGGTCTTCCTCTCGGTGTTGGCCGGGGCCGTCGGCGGCAGCGCCCTGCACTATCTGACCCGCCGCATGAAGGGGCCCAACGAAATGCTGATCGTGACCGTCGGAGTCATTTTCGTGATGACCGGCCTGTCGATCGTGCTGCACCTCTCGCCCCTGCTCGCCAACATGATGATGGGGGCGGTGCTGGTCAACCTCTCCAGCCACAATAACCGGCTGTTCCGGGTGGTGGAACCGCTCACCCCGCCCATTTACGCGCTCTTCTTCGTCATCGCCGGCATCGAACTCAAGCCCGACGTCTTCCTGCAACCGCTGGTCCTCGCGCTCGGCCTGTTCTATGTGCTGGTTCGCGGCATGGGCAAGGTGATCGGCGTCCATGCCGGCTGCGCCATCCGCCATACCCCGCCAGCCATCGCCCGCAACCTCGGGTTGTGCATGCTCTCCCAGGGCGGCATTGCGCTCGGCTTTGTCCTCCTCATTCAGACCTCTCCGGCCGTCGCCGGACTGGCTGACGGCCATGGCGCCGCCCGCGTCTTTACCATGATCGTCAACATCATCCTGCTTTCCGTCTTCTTGAACGAAATGCTCTCGCCGCTCTTCATCCGCTATGCGATCCTCAAAGGCAACGACATGGAGGAGTGATGGACATCACCACCCAAATCGCCAAACCCCTGCTACGCACCGGCTTTTCCGCGCGCAACAAGGCCGAAGCCCTCACCGGCATCAGCAATATCGCCTGCCAGTCCCCCCTGCTGACCGGGCACAAGCCCGCGGAAATCTATGACCTGTTGCTCGCGCGCGAAGCGGTCGTCTCCACCGGCATCGGCAACGGCGTGGCCATCCCCCATGTCCGATTGCCCGATCTGACCGACTTCCTGATCTTTTTTCTCGTTGCCCCGCAGGGCGTGGACTTCGAAGCCCTCGACGGCAAGAAAGTCCAAATCTTCGTCGTGGTCTTCGCCCCCGCCGACCGCGTCAACGACCACCTCAAGGTCCTTGCCGGCATCTCCCTCGCCTTGGGCCGCGGCAACCTCAAGCGCGAAATGATCAAGGCCGGCAACCCCGATATCCTCCATGAGATCGTGGTGCGCAGCCTGCGCGGAGAAGACCATGCCGCGGGCGCCGCCCCGCGACGAAAGCTGCTGATCGTCGTTCTCTACATGGAGGAAATCCTCAACGACATCCTGGAATTCCTGATCGACCACGACATCCAGGGCGCCACCATCCTGCGCTCCGAGGGCATGGGCGCCTACATTTCCAACCTGCCGCTCTTCGCCAGCTTCATGGACTTCATGAGCACCGACAAAAACACCAGCCACACCATTCTCGCCTTGATCCCGGCGGACGAGGAAACCACCCTGGTCCAAGGCATCGAAGCCCTGACCGGCGACCTCGACAAAAAACGCGGCGCCATGCTCATGACCCTCGACATCTCCTTCGCCAAAGGCACCATGACCATGCTCTAACCATCGGGGTCAGGCATTAAGATTTAAGATTGTTGGCTCAAATCTTAAATCTTAATGCCTGACCCCGACAGGGGAGAAAGGGCTTTTCTCGCGAGGGAGGCGTTGGTAGTGTCGCGGCCTTGTTTTGACATTCTGCGTGAATCAGTTCCAACCCGACCGGAAGACCATGACCAAGAAGATGTTGCTTTCCGCCAACCAGGCGGTCGCCTGGGCCGCCTACCGCTCCGGCTGCCGGGTGGCCGCCGCCTATCCCGGCACCCCCTCCACCGAAATCATGGAGCATGTCGCCGAATTCAAGGGCGCCATCGACTGCGAGTGGTCCGTCAATGAAAAGGTCGCCATGGAAATCGGCATCGGCGCCTCCCTGGCCGGCGTGCGCGCCCTGGTCGCCATGAAACACGTCGGGCTCAATGTCGCCATGGACCCGCTGATGACCTTCACCAACGTCGGCGCCATCGGCGGCATGGTCATCATCAATGCCGACGATCCCAGCATGCACTCCTCCCAAAACGAGCAGGACAACCGCTCGCTGGCCAAGTTCGCCCGCTGCGTCCTGCTCGAACCCGCGGACTCCCAGGAGGCCTTCGACATGGTCCGCGCCGGCTTTGACATCAGCGAGCGCTTCCAGGTCCCGGTGATCGTCCGCCTGACCACGCGCACCTCCCACTCCGCCACCATCGTCGACATCGGCTCCGACGAGCGCGGCGAGGCCGCCCCCATTCCCTATGTCAAGAACGCCCAGCGCAACGTCGCCATCCCCGCCTTTGCGCGCCAAATGCGCTTTAAGGTCGAAGAACGCACTGCCGCCCTGCGCCGCATCGCAGAAGAGTCCCCCTTCAATTTCGCCGAACCCGGAACGGGGGATATCGGCTTCGTGGCCTCCGGCGTGGCCTGGCAGTACGTCAAGGAAGTCTTCCCCGAGGCACCGGTGTTCAAGGTCGGCCTCTCCTTTCCGCCGCCCATGGAGAACATCCGCGCCTTCGCCGCCGGCCTGAAGCAGTTGGTGGTCATTGAAGAATCCGACCCCGTGCTGGCCGACCAGATTCGCGCGGCGGGCATTGAGGTGCCGGAACCCCAAACCGAATTGCGGATGATGGAACTCAATCCTACGCGACTGGCGGCGCTTCGCGCCGAGTTGCTCGGCACGCCCCCCCCGGAGCCCCGCCAGCCCGAGGAAGGCCTGCCCACCCGTCCGCCGGTGCTCTGCTCCGGCTGTTCCCATCGCGGCCCTTTCTACATCCTGGGCAAGCTCAAGGCCACCGTCTGCGGCGACATTGGCTGCTACACGCTGGGCGCGGCCCCGCCACTCTCCGCCATGGACACCTGCATCTGCATGGGCGCGGCGATCGGCGCGGCCATCGGCATGCGCAAGGCCGGCCTGCCGAACGCGCGCATTGCTGCCGTCATGGGCGACTCCACGTTTTTCCACTCCGGCATGACCGGCCTGCTGGATGTCGCCTACAACCAGATCCCCATCACCGTGATGGTCTTCGACAACCGCATCACGGCCATGACGGGGCACCAGGAGAACCCCGGCAGCGGCCACACCCTGCTCGGCGCGGATACGACCCGCGTGCGTATCGCCGATATCGCCCGCGCCTTCGGCATCCGGCGCATCCACGAAGTTGAACCCTACGACCTGGCCCATCTCGAAACCGTCTTTACCGAATGCCTCGACAGCGGCGAACCGGCGGTCGTCGTCGTGCAAGGCCCCTGCGTCCTGCACGAAAAATGGGCCGGCAAATCTATCAACGAAGTCGACCCGGACAAATGCGTGGCCTGCGGCGCGTGTTTCCGCATTGGCTGCCCCACCATTGTCCGTGGCGAACCGGTCGGGACCGACGGCAAGCGCTTCAAGTCGCACATCAACCCCATGTTCTGCACCGGCTGCAATCTGTGCGCGCAGGTCTGCAAGTTCGACGCCATCTCCCCGGTCAAATAGGAAGGACACCGCGATGAACTCCCCCGCCCCGGTCGATTCCACCTTCAACGTCTCCCTTGTCGGCGTCGGCGGGCAGGGAACCCTGCTCACGTCCGACATCCTCGCGCTAGCGGCGATGCACGCCGGATTCGACGTGAAGAAATCCGAAATCCACGGCATGTCCCAGCGCGGCGGCTCCGTCATCAGCCAGGTCCGTTTCGGCCGCAAGGTCTTTTCGCCCATCATTCCCGACGGCCAATCCGACGTGCTGGTCTCCTTCGAACGCACCGAAGCGCTCCGCTGGCTGCATTTGGCCCGCCCCGCCGCCCGGGTGCTGGTCAACGACATGGAACGCATGCCCATCACCGTCTCCAGCGGCCTGCAACCGGCGGCCGAGAATGTCGGCGAACGGCTGGGGGCTCATCTGGGCCTGATGCTGCTGGCTGCGAATCCCCTGGCCGAGCAGTCGGGCAACATTCGCGCCGCCAATGTCGTGCTGGTCGGCGCCCTGTCCACCCTGGTTCCTTTCGCCGAGGACCACTGGCAGACCGCCATGCGCGAACGCATCCCGGCCCGGCTGCTCGATGTCAACCGGCGCGCCTTCGAGCTCGGCCGCGACGCCGTGCGCTAGCGTCAGCGTTGATCATCTCCGGCCGCGCATCGGGCCGGGACGGGAGCGTCCCGGCGCCAGACCGCCCGACGGGCAAATCCGATCCGTTCACCGCGCCGTCCAGGCGCCGTCCAGTCCCGCCGTCCAGTCCCTCAATAAGATATTGCCTTTGACCGCCCGCTCCGGATATCCTGCCCTGCGATCAACCAGACAAAGGAGTCTTTCATGAAACGATGGTCCCTCATCTTGATTTGCTTGCTGGCGCTGGCCGTCGGCAGCTTTGCCCAGTTCGATGATTTGGATGCGATTCTCGCCGGCTTGGGTGGCGATACCCCCACCGAGGCGCCGGCCGCTGTTGCCGAGGAACCCGCTCCGGTCGATGATCCCTTCGCGGATCTGCTCGCGGATGTCCCGGCGGATGTCCCGGAGGCCGTCGAGGCCGCCGCGGAGTTGGAAGTCGACGACCCGTTTGCCGATCTCTTCGGCGATGACTGGGACGACGAGGCCGCGGTCGAACCCGAACCGGCCGACGTCCCCGAGCCTGTTGCTGAGCCGGCGCTTGACGACCCCTTTGCCGACCTGCTCGGCGATGATTGGGACGATCTGCCCGAGGCCGACGCCGAACCCGAAATCGACGATCCCTTTGCCGACCTGTTGGGCGATGAGGTTCAGCCCGCCCCGGCCGTCGAATTCGACCCCTTTGCCGATTTCGATGAGGAAGATGTCGAACTCGAAGATCTCGGGGACGCCATCGACGAAGATCCCCTCGGCGACATGTTCGACGACTGGGAGGATGCCACTCCGCCCGAGGCGATCCCTGATTTCGAGATCCCCGAGGAAGATGAATTCCTTGGCGATTTCGAAGACGTGCCGCCGGCCGATGTCGACGTTTCCGAGGAAGAGGACGTCGTCGATGAAGCGGAAGAAGCCATCGACGAAGTCATGGAAGAGGCCGACGTGGTGGAAGAACCCGCCCCCAGGCCCCGGCGCACCCCGGCGAGAGAGAAGGAGCCCGTCCTCACCCCCAAGGTGTCCGATACGCCTTCCGATTACAACGAACCCGTATTCTGGTAGGCGGTTCGTGCGATCGACGCCGGCGGAGATTTCTCCGCCGGCTTTTTGTTGCGCTTGGTGTGAATTCCGGTCGCGGTAGCCGGTCCCCGCAGGGCCGGCCATCAGGCTACCAAGCCGTGCGCCCAGCCGTCGTGGCTACGGAGAATTGGATCCGCGGCGTCCCGTTGTGTCGGGCCCGCCGCGCTGGCAGGCCTCCCATTCCTCCGGAGTGTTCACGTTGCGCAAAATGGCCGCGTCTTCCACCTCCACTCCCCGCGCCAGCGGCCCGACCCACTGATCGATCCGATCCTCCGGCGCCAGCGCCAGCACCCGATCCGCCATCCCGCGGGGGAGCCAGAGCAACTGTCCCGTTCGCCCACGATACAACGCGCGCCAAGGTTGGTCTGGGTTGGCAACGGCCGCGGCCAATACCCCCCGAATGGTTTCCACCGCCACCCCCACCGTGTCGACCGGCAAGAAGAGGTAGCCCTCCGCCTGCGGATGAGTTGAAATCGCGGCTTGCAGCGACGTGGCCCGCCCCTGCGCCCAGCGGGGATTCGAAACGGTCGGCAAGGATTCCGGCAACCCTGCGCGCACCCTGTCCGCCTGCGCGCCCAGGACGACCACGACCGGATCGCACCCCCCGGCCCGCAACACATCCGCCTGGCAGACGGCCAGCGGCCGCCCGGCCGGCGCGCCCAGCAGGGCCTTTGGAGATCCCATCCGCTGCGACGCCCCCGCCGCCAGCACAATCCCAACCGTCTTCATCCCCCGCCGTCAGCCGCCCCCGGCCCGCTGCAATGCCACTCGCCGATAGATGTCCAGATAGCGCCGGGCCGAGGCATCCCATTCGAACCGCACCTTCATGGCCTGTTCACGCATCTGCGTGATGTGGCTCGGACGATCCTGCCACGTTCCCACCGCCCATTCGATCGTGTCCAAGAACGTCTGGGCATCCGGCGTGTAAAACTTGAAGCCGGTGCCCGTCCCCTCGCCCTGGTTGTACTGCACCACCGTATCCTCGAGGCCACCCGTGGCATGCACCACCGGCAAGGCCGCATAGCGCAGCGAGTACATCTGCGTCAGACCGCACGGCTCAAAGAGCGATGGCATCAGAAAGAAATCCGCGCCGGCCTGGATGCGATGCGCCAACTCGTCGGAGTAGCCAATCACCACGCCCACCCGCCCCGGATCCCGTTGCGCCAGGCCGCGGAAAAACGCCTCGTCGTCCGGATCGCCCGTGCCCAAGACCGCCAATTGCAGATTCATCGTGTCCAACGCCCGCGGCAGCGCTTCGCGCATCAACGTCATCCCCTTCTGAACCGTCAGACGGCTCACCACCCCGAACAGCGGCACTCCCGCATCCTGCTCCAGCCCAAGCTGCGACTGGAGTTCGCGCTTGCACTGGTTTTTGCCGATCAACGAATTCTCGCGGTAGTTCGCGGGGATCATCCGATCCGTCTCCGGGTTCCACACCTCGTAATCCGCGCCGTTCAAGATCCCGTCAAAGTCGCGGGCACGCACCTGCAAATACGTCGACAGCCCGTTTCCGCCGGGCTCCGACACGATTTCCTGCGCATAGGTTGGCGAAACCGTCGTGATGGCGTCGGCGAAAAAAATCCCGCCCTTCAGCAAATTGATCTTGCCCCACGACTCCAGCGCCTCCGGCACAAAATACTCTTCGCCCAGCCCCAGGTAGCCCATGGCCGATACATGCGAATAGCCTTGATACGCCATGTTGTGAATCGTCAGGACGCTGCCCGCCCACCCCAGGGGGGAACCGGCCTTGCGCCAGGCATCCAGCAGCACCGGGAAGGCCGCCGTCGGCCAATCGTGCACATGCACCACGTCTGGAATCCACTCGCGGTCGTGACAGACCTGCGCCGCCGCCATGCACAGCAAGCCGAAACGCCAGGCATTGTCCCCAAACTCCACCCCGTTCTCGTCATAGATTCCGCCGCGGGCAAAAAACCGGTCCTGTTCAATGAACCAAACCGGCACATCCCCATCCGCCACGCCATGCCATACACCGCAGTCATTGACCTCCCCGCCGCCCGCGTTCACCAGGCACGGCGCCTCTTCCTCCAGGCCAAAGCGCTCGCGCGAAATCCAGCCATAGAGCGGCATCACGATGCGCACATCCACATCCAAGGCCCGCAGCGCCTTGGGCAGGCTGGCCACCACGTCGCCCAACCCTCCGCACTTCGCAAACGGCGCGCATTCCGATGCGACAAACAGCACCCGCAACGTCGGGCCGGCGGGCCTGGAACCCCGCTCCCGCTTTTTGGTTCCCGTCTTCATGCCCGCAGTATACCCGCCGCCGCCCATTCTTCTCCAGCCGTTTTTTCCATCTCCGGCAAGGTTGCGCAATACGCCGCCACCGCGTAAGATCCCCCCCCATGGATCAGATGCTCGATTTCTCCGCGTCCCCCGGCGAACGCCTGTTCTTCTTCGACACCGAAACCACGGGCCTGCCCCGCCGATGGGATCTGCCCCTGACCCTGCAGACTCTCGACAACTGGCCGCGCATGGTTCAGTTCGCCTGGTTGCTTTGCGATTCCGCCGGCAACGAGCTGGCCGCGGCCAATCGCCTCATCCGCCCCCAGGGGTATCTGATCCCCGCCGAGGCCTCCCGGGTCCACGGCATCACCACCGAGCGCGCCCTGGAAGAGGGCGTCCCGCTCGCCGACGCCCTGGCCGAAGCCCTTCCCCACATCGCCACGGCCACCGGCGTCATTGCCCACAACATCTCCTTCGATGAAAACATTCTTGGCGCCGAATGCCTGCGCCTCGGCCATCCCCATCCCTTGCGCGACAAAGCCCTTCGTTGCACCATGAAGGAATCCACCACTTTCTGCGCACTCCCGGGCCGGCGCACGGGCTACAAGTATCCCAGCCTCACCGAGCTCCATCGCGTCCTCTTCCGCAAGACCTTCGTCGACGCCCACGACGCCCTCGCCGATGTCCGCGCCTGCAAGTCCGCCTTCTACGAACTGCGGCTCCGCGGCATCATCGCCTGAGCCTCGCCCCGACTCCTCGGCTGACCAGCGCCAAATCTATCCCGCCGGCTCATCGATACAATGTTTAATTAAACATTGTATTTCGTAAACGAGAAATAATTTGCCGATATCACAGGAATCTTGATGTTTTGGAGAATATGAAATCAAATGTTTAATTAAACATTTGATGGACTCTTCGGCTTCCATTGAATGCGGATGGACGGGGACCGGGGGGCTTCGACGGCGAAGTCGCGGGCGACGCGCCAGCCGGACAGGGCGGCGATTTGTCCGCCGCATTCGACGATGATCCTGGCGTTGCGCTCGGCGCGGGGAATCTTCAGATCCGTAAAGATGTCGGAAATTTTTTTGCTGCCGGTCATCCCCAAGGGCTTCATGCGGTCGCCTGGTCGCCAACTGCGAAAGATCAGATCCCGGTCGCCCACGGCGGCGGCGGAGAGGCAGATCTCATCGGGGCGGCGAGAGAAGCCTCGGCCCTTACGGATGACAAATGGAGGGGATGGAGAGATACGGCCCCGGGTCTTGGGCGGGGCGGAAGAAGACTGCTGGCGCCGGGGATCCACGCCGACCTTGTTCACCCATGACACCAGGTCATGGGGGGCCCGAGCCAGGGCTTCGCACGAGACAGGATCATGGGAGACCAACGGCGGGCGCTCGGCGGAGTTGGCGCCGGCGGGGTTTTTCCACAGCATGGAAAACTTTTCGGCCGGTTTTCCACAGCATGGAAAACTTTTCGAGGATTTTTCCACAGCATGGAAAATTTTTTTCCACGCTGTGGAAAACTCGTCGACGGCGGCGAAATCGATCTGTTGCGGGGGAAGGCCCTGGCGGTGGAGGGCCTGCAAGGCCAGACGACGGCGAATGGCGAGGGGGAGATCTTGGGGGGAGCCGCATTTCTGCGCCTGGAGCGCCAGGGCCGCCATGACATCGTCCTCGGCGGCGGCGATATCCCCCAACCGCAACAGGGATTGGCGCACGGATGGATTGAGTCGTTTTTCGAGCAAGGGAATCACCTCGTGCCGCACGCGGTTGCGAAGGGCGAAATCATCGGCGTTGGTTTCATCGGAGCGCCAGCGCTGCTTCCGGGCGGTGAGGAATTCGATGACCTGGGCGCGGGTGACATCGCGGAGGGGGCGAATGAAGGTGATACTGGACCCCCGGCTCGCATAAGGAATGCCGGCAAGCCCGGCGACGGAAGTCCCGCGGACGATGCGCATCAGGATGGTCTCGGCCTGGTCATCGGCGGTATGGCCGGTGGCAATCCATCGGAGACGTTCGCGCCGGGCAGTGGCCAGCAGGAAGTCGCGCCGGATGCGCCGGGCGGCCATTTCCAGGGATTCGCCGCTCTGCCGCGCGGCGGTGGGCACGTCGAATTTCCCGAGGTGGAACGGTGCGCCGAGTTTTCGGGCCAACGCGCGGACGAAGCGGACATCGGCAGCGGCGGTGTTTCCACGGATGCCGTGATGGACATGGGCCAGGACCAGGTTGCAGCCGAGGCGCTTCAACGCCAGGGCCAGGGCCGTGGAGTCGGCGCCACCGCTGGCGGCCACCAGTACGCGCCGCCCCCGCAGCGGCGGAAAACGTGCGGCCACGGTCTGCTGGACGGTTCCAATCACGGGCCGGTTACGACGGCGGCCCGAGGCGTTCGAGCCCGCCCATATAGGGCCGAAGGGCCTCGGGCAGGACCACCGAGCCATCAGCCTGCTGGCCATTCTCGAGAAGGGCGACGACCAGCCGGGGCAAGGCGACGCCGGAACCGTTGAGGGTATGCACGAATTCGGTCTTGCCGTCGGGATTCTTCCAGCGGATGTTGGCCCGGCGGGCCTGGAAGGCCTCGAAATTGCTGCACGAGGAGACCTCGAGCCAGCCGTTGTGACCGGGGGCCCACAGTTCGATGTCGTAGCATTTGGCGGCGGCAAAGCTCATGTCGCCGGAGCAAAGCTGCACGACCCGATAGGCCATTCCCAGCGCCTGCAGGACCTCTTCGGCATCCCGGACGAGTTCCTCGAGCGCCTCATAGGACGTGCCGGGCGGAACCAACCGCACCATTTCGACCTTGTCGAACTGATGCACTCGGATCAGGCCGCGGGTATCCCGGCCCGCCGCCCCGGCCTCGCGGCGGAAACAGGGGGTATGGGCGACCAGCTTGATGGGCAGGGGTTGGCGGATGATTTCATCGCGATAGATATTGGTGACGGGCACTTCGGCGGTGGGGATCAGCCAAAGATCGTCGGCGGGCAGTGAATACATGTCGTCGGCCATCTTGGGGAGCTGGCCGGTGCCGACCATGCTGGAGGTGAGGACCAGATGGGGCGGCGCCACCTCGGTATAGCCGTGCCGGGTGGTATGCAGATCGAGCATGAAGTGGATCAGGGCCCGTTCCAGGCGCGCGCCGGCGCCGGTGAAGAGCGGGAAGCCGGCCCCGGCCAACCGGGCGGCGCGTTCAAAATCAAACAATCCCAATGCTTCGCCCAGCGCGACGTGATCCTTGGGGGCGAAGGGAAACTCCTTGGGGAGCCCCCACTCCCGCACGACGACATTGGAGGCGGCGTCATCGCCTTCCGGAACGCTCTCGTGGGGCAGGTTGGGAATGGCCAGCAGGAGGGTCCGCTGGGATTCTTCGATCTGGCGCACTTCGGCATCGAGCTCGGCAATGCGCTCGCCCATGTCCCGGGTCTGGCGTTGGATCTCGGTGGTGTCTTGCCCGGCTTTTTTCCGCGCGCCGATGGTTTTGGAGATTTCGTTTCGTTCGTTTTTGAGGCGATCGCCCTCGGTGATGGCGGCGCGGCGGCGCTCATCCGACTCGAGCACAGCGGCGATATCCACAGCCGACCGGCGAGTCCGGAGGCGCTGACGGACTGCATCGGGCTGTTCGCGAATGAGCTTGAGATCGAGCATGCCCCCCCCTACTCGGGATCGCCGGGGGAGTGCGCCTCGGGTTCGGCGGGGACCTCCGCGTCCTCCGCCGCCTCCGCCTTGGGCTTCGGCTCCAAGAGCTGCAGGTTGGCGGTCCGGGCCAGGCGGGTGAAGCGATCTTGGCAGGGCGGGCAGTAGTTGCCGCTCATCCGGTCGAGGTCTTCCGTGCGTTCAAAGCCGGTCAGCACGCACAGGGGGAACGGGCAGGTGGACATGTCCAGCAACAGGGCCGACACGCGCAGGGAATCCTGTCCGGCACGGCGAATCAAGGTTGTACGATCGGCGCCTTCCTCCAGGCGGGAGATGTTGATGATACCGAAGCGTTCATGCGGGAGGCAAACCCCCTGGGGCTGATCGGGCTCGGCGCGGGCCAGCACGATCACGCCGAATTCGCCTTGGCCAAGCGCCTGCGCGGCGGCGCGGCCGATGTCATCAAGGCTCTGGCCGGACTCGACGGCCACCGGAGCGGTGGTCCGCACGACCGCGCCGCATTGGTCTTGCAGATAGGAGCGGACCTGTTCGGCCAGATCCGAATCCACATCGCCCGCGGTCGCCATCACCAGCACCTGCCCCCCGGCCAGGCAGACGGACGCGACCGACAAGAGCACCAACAGAAATCGCCAAGTATAGTTCATAGTTCTTACTCCTCAAGTTGTCCGAGTCCTTATAAGACACCCGGATGGAATTCGCAATGGGATTTGGCTGGAGGGGGCCGGATGGGGCGCATGGACGTTCTGCAGAAGGGGGGACGTTTGCGGGACGATGTCGTCCCGGCGCCGAGCCGCATCTCCCCTGCGGGACGAGGGCGTCCCGGCTCCAAACCGCCATGGAACCGCTGGACAGGGGGAGGAGCGGCGAACGCCGGGTCAGCAATTGGCGCAGTAGTCGCAGCGCATCTTGTTGGCGCGGGTGATTGTCTCGAGGCAGTTGGCATCGGATTGCCCCAGATCGGAAAAATGGATCACGGTTCGATAGCCATTGCCCTCGGGTTCGCAGGAAACCACCACACCGCAACACTTCACGTTCAGGGGTTTCTGGCCCGGCTCCAGCGGACGGATCGACATATTGAACTCGTAGATGCTGAAAGGAGGGATCTCGCGGGCGGAAATGAAGCGCATGCCGAGATGGCAGATGTGCAAGTCTTCGAGTTGACCGAGAGGGGAATTGTCCTCCTCGTTCAAGGAGACATGGTAATCTCCAAAGGCATACGTCGTTGTCGTCATAGCTTCCGCTTTTTCAAACCTCTCCTCCCGATCCTGATTTGTAAGGTACTGCATGATCCAATCCTGTCAAACGGGGCGAGCCGTTTTTTTTGTTCGCAAGCCCAGCAGCCGGTTTCGGCAGTCCAGATGGTGGGCCTGTTCTTCCGCAACCCAGGCCGCCGCCTCCTGCGTGCGATCCTCCAACCCGGCGAAATCCAGCCCCGCCGTCGCCCCAAGATGGGACTTGGCGGCGAGGGCCTCATCCGGGTCGCGCCCGGCCAGTTCGCCGATGCGGGCCTTGACGTGATGATAGGCATCGCGGAACGGCATGCCGCCGGCGACCAGTTCCAACGCAAAATCGGTGGCGAACACCTCCGGCCCGAAGGCCCGTCGCAGGGCGTCGGGATCGATCTGGAGGCCTTGGATGAGCGGAACGAGAATGCGCAACGAGTCGATGGTACACTCGAATCCATCCATGAGAGGCGCCTTGGTCTCCTGCACATCGCGGTTGTATCCCGACGGGGCGGCGCGCAGGATCTCGGCGGTCAGGCCGGCCTGGGCGAGCACCCGCGCGGCCTTGGCGCGCAGCAATTCCAGCACATCGGGATTGCGCTTCTGCGGCATGATGCTGCTGCCGGTCGTGAATTCGACGGGGAGGCGGAAGTAGCCGAACTCCGGCATCGAGAAGAGGATCAAATCCTGGGCCAGGCGCGACAGGGTCAGCATGACCTGGGCGAGGGCGGAAAGCACGACCGATTCGATTTTGCCGCGGCCATGGCTGGCGTGCAGGACATTGTGCACGGGCCGGGCAAACCCCAGCCAATCGCTGACACTCTGTCGATCGATCGGGAGGGGCACGCCATAGCCGGCGGCGGAACCGAGCGGGCACTGGTCATTCAGATCATAGGCGGCCATCAGCAGGGCGACATCGTCCAGCAGGCCTTCCGCCCAGGCGGAGGCCCACAAGCCGACGCTGGACGGCATGGCCGGCTGCATATGCGTACGGCCCACCATCGGCACCCGGGCATGTTCGCGGGCGAACCCCAGCAGCACGCGCGAGAGCTCCATGGCCACGCGGACCGTTTCCAAGAGGCGCACCCGGGCGAACAAGCGCAGATCCAACGCCACCTGGTCATTGCGACTGCGGCCAACGTGCACCCGCTTGCCCAGGTCCCCCAAGACTTCCGTCAAGCGGCGTTCAACCGCCAGGTGCACATCCTGGTCTTCGAGCGTGATGGTGAAGCGTCCCGCGGCGGCGTCTTCGACGATGTCGCGCAAAACCGCCGTCACGCGGCGGGCATCCGAGGAACGCAGAATGGGCGGACGGACCGGCATCCGGGCCAGCATGCGGACGTGGGCGGCCGTGCCCATGCAGTCGGCCTCGACCAGCGCCAGGTCCAGGACGCGATCCTGGCCGGCGGTATAGGCCAACACCCCGGCGTCTACCTCCCCCACCGTCGTCTTCCGCCGCATTTACCGCTGAATCCGCTTGATCTTGAAAATGTGTTTTTCGGGCTCTTGCAAGAACTCCGGCGGCAGGTCGATGCGGACGGTCTTGCCCTTTTCATCCTCGCTGCCCGGACGTGGAATGGAGGTCGTGTCGGATGGCCCCGCGGGAGGGGCTTGCGGGGACGGCGCGGACGAAGCAGGGGATGGCGGCGGGGTCATCTGGGCCTTGGGCAATTCGATGATTCCGCCCGGGATCTCGAACTCTTTCGAGCAAACGGGGCATTCGATGGTTTGCCCGGCCATTTCTTCCGGTCCGGTCAGATCCTGCCCGCAGTGCGAACACTTGAAATTAATGTCGGCCATGTCGACTCCTCGCGCTTCTAATCCTCGGCAACCAATTCAACTGTGGATCCTATCATGGCCCCTTCTTTTTGAAAAGCCCCATATTGAGCCTCACCGGTTGTTGTAATGGACCTTCCACAGGCACAGTCCGTGGGCCGGGGCGGTTTCCACGCGGGCCGTACGGGTTCTGGAGGCAAGTAGGTCGCGGGTCTCCTCGGCCGGGACGGCCCCGGACCCTACTCGGATCAAATGCCCGGCCAGGCTGCGAACCATCTTGTAGAGGAATCCATCGCCCACGGCGGTGATCGTGATCCGCGGCCCTTGCTTGGTCACGGCCAATCGCCACAGCGTCCGGACCGTACTGCCGATTTCGCGGCGCGGATTGGCCGAAAACGCCGCGAAATCGTGCGAGCCTTCCAGGAGAGCGGCGGCCGTGCGCATGCTCCGGACATCCAGCGGCGTCCAGACGTGTACCGCCATCCGCCGATGCAGCGGGCAGGCCACGGGGGCATTCCAGATCGCGTAGCGGTATTCCTTGCCCTTGGCATCATAGCGCGCATGAAACTCCGGACGCGCGCGGCGCAACGCGACCACGCGGATCGAATCCGGCAGCAAGGCATTGATGGCCCGGTGCAATTTCCAGTTCGGCCACGGTGTTGGCCAATCGAAATGCGCCACTTGCGCGCGCGCGTGAACCCCGGTATCCGTCCGGCCGCAGGAGTGGACATGAACCGTGGCGCCCGACAGGGTCTCCAACGCGGATTCCAGTTTGCCCTGAACGGTCGACTTGCCGGGCTGCACCTGCCAGCCGGAGAAGTCCGTCCCGTCATAGGCCAGGGTCATGCGATACCGTTGCCGGCGGTCTCCCGCAGAAGAAGCCGAAGGCTTTTGTGCCGCCGCGGGGTTGCCGCTCATGGCGCATTCTCCGGGTCATCATCTGGATCCGCCGGGCCGGCCGCGGCATCCAGATAGCTTTGCAAAATGACTTGGGCCGCCAATTTGTCCACGACGCTCCGCCGCTTGGCGCGCCGCGTCCCGGCCTCGATCAAAACCGATTCGGCCGTTTTGGTGCTGAGGCGTTCGTCCCAGCGTTTGACCGGGATGGCCGTGCGCTTCGCCAATTCCGCCATGAACGTCTCCGTTCGGACGGCGCGCGGCCCCGTCGAGCCATTCATATTCAACGGCAGGCCGACGACGATCTCCGCAACCGCTTCGGCCTCCGCCAATCGCGCAACGGCCGCCGCGGCCTGTTCCAGCAGCGGACACTCCAGAGTTTGGCGCGGGAACGCGATCACGCGGGAATCATCGCTGACGGCGATACCGGTCCGGCGATCGCCGTAATCCACACCCATCACCTTGGACACGAGCCGGCCGTCCCGGGGTCAGATCGGACAAACCGTGAGCGCATGGCGGGCCAGCAGGCGCCCCGCCTCGCGACATTCTTCGAGGCCGGCCGGCGACGGCTTGTAGGGCAGCTTCAGCAGCGGGCGCAGGGGGGCCACCTTCATGGCCTTCAGGTAGGCGTCGACCTCCTCCACACCACCCCGTCCCCAGCCGAAACTGCCGAAGGCGAATCCGGACTTCTTGGCCGGGCGCAGCCCCTTGAGGTAGGTCAAGGCGTCCGCCATCGCCGGCATCAGCGTGCCGTTCAGCGTGGGCGAGCCCGCGGCCAACGCCGCGGCATCCAGGATTTCCGTAGCCAGCCGCGTGCCGGTGGTCGAGCGCACATGAAAGAGCTTCACATCGACCGATGGCCCGCCCTCGGCGATGGCGCCTTCGACGATGGCCTCCGCCATCATCTCCGTACTCTTCCACATCGTGTCGTACATCACCATCACCTTGCGCACCGGCGCACAGACGGCCCAGCGGTCGTAACTGTCGAGCATGCGCCCGACCTGGCGGCGCCAGATCAGGCCGTGGCTCGGGCAGATAACGTGGGGATCCAACTTCCGGACCGCCGCCACCGCCTTCGTCACCGGCAGGGTGTAGAGCATCAGGATATTGGCCACATAGGTCTTGGCCTCCTCGAACAGCGCGCTTTCGTCGACCTCGTCGTCAAAGCGTCCGCTGGTGGCGAAGTGCTGGCCGAAGGCGTCCATCGAGAACAGCAGGCGGTCGCGGGGCACCCAGGTGGCCATGCTTTCGGGCCAATGGGCCATGGGGGTCTCGATAAACTCCAGCGTGCGCTCGCCCAGCGGCAGGGCATCGCCGGTCTTCACGATCCGGACCTTCCAGTTGGCGGTGTCGTAATAGATATCGAGCGTGTCCTTGCACTTTTGGTCGCAGACCAGCGTGGCGTTCGGCGCGGCGGCCATCACCACCGGCAGCGAGCCGGAGTGGTCGGGCTCCGCATGGTTGCACACCACCCAGCGCAGGTCCGCGGGGTTGACCAGCTCCGCGATATTCCGCAACAGATCCGCCGCATAAGGCGCCTTGACGGTGTCCACCAGGGCCGGCTCGCGATCCAGCACCAGGTAGGCGTTGTAGGTCGACCCCCGTTCCGTCACATACCCATGGAAATCCCGAATGTTCCAGTCCACATGCCCAACCCAGTGAATGCCATCAACGATTGTACGATTCATGGTTCTTGTTCCTTGATCAATTCCCTCACCGTCCGGCCTTTCGCGGGCCGCCCCACCCGAATCAGGGCTGGATCGGTTTCGGCATCTCGGCGACGATGGCCTGCGCCTTGTAGCCTTCCAACTCGGCGACCCGCGCCTTGAGGCGGCGAGCCGCCTCCATCAGCCCCTCGGCCTCGGTTGTTTTCGCCGACAGCTCATCGGCCGTTTCCTGCAATTGGAGAGTCGTTTGGGCCAGTTGCTCCTGGCTTGCCACCAAATCCGTCGACGTCTTCTCCCCCGCCGCTTTCGCCGCCCCCAGGTCGGCCTCCAGCCTCGCCACGGTCGATTTCAGCCGGGCAATCTCATCGCCCTGCGCCACCCCGTTCTGTTTTTGCCCGTTCCACAAGTGTCCCAGCCACAGCAATCCAACCACCAGCACGATATCCAGCATGTATTTCATGTGTTCCGTCCGATTTCTTTCATTGGAGCCGGCGATCGGATTCGAACCGATGACCTGCTGATTACAAATCAGAGTCTATATCGCCGGATTCCCTTTATTTTCGTCACTTCCGTTTTTGTGTTGCCAGATTGTTGACACGATTCCGGGGTATGGCGTACATTGTCAGCACATGGCAACACAGGGGCAGACTATGACACGGAAAACAGGCAACCGCAAGCGCAAGGCCGAAACCTACCGGGGATTTAGAATCCGCCACATCGAACCGACCGGGCGGCGCGTCAACGGTTTTTGGCAAGTGGACGGGCGCATCGGCGGAAAGCGGGTGCGCTGGTCCCTCCCGGACCAAGCGGCGGCGCGTCTTTTGGCGGAACAGAAGGCCGTCGAGGTCGGGCAGGAGGGTCTGGGGGCTTTGGAGTTGGACAAGGAACAGCGCCGGGATGCCGCCGCCGCCTTCGACCTGCTGCCGGCCAAGTCCTCCTTGCGGGATGCCGTCAAGGAACTGACAACGGCGCGGGATATTCTCGGCGGTCGGGCGACGGTCGGCCAAGCGGCGCAATTCTGGGCGAAGCACAACCCGGACGGCGGCGCGGTTCCGCTTGGCGGTCTGGTGACTCGGTTCGTCGAGGGGCGCGTTCGGGCGGGGCTGTCTGCGCCGCACGTCCGCGCCCTCCGTCAACGGCTGGGCGCGTTGGTGGAAACATTCGGGGAACAATCCCCGGTTGCGGGGATCCTCCCTGATGATGTTGAGGCGTTCTTGGACAGCCTGACAAACCTCTCGCCCCGATCGCGCAACGCGTGGCTGGTGTCCCTGCGCCACTTCTTCCGCGCCGCCGTCAAAATGCGGGTGCTGGACACGGACCCGACCGCGCACCTGTGCAAGGCCAAGGTGGTTCCCTCCGCTCCGGCTTTCCTGTCGGCCGGCGACTGCAAGGAACTGTTGCGGGCGGCGGAAACGGTCGCGCCCGACTATGCGGCGGCGGTGGCAATCCTGTTTTTCGCCGGGGTTCGTCCCGTCGAGTTGTCGGGCCAGTACGGGCTGGCCGGCCAGCGGCGGGCCGGGGAGGATGCCGTCATTGGCGGTCTGTGCTGGGAGGATGTAGACACCTTCGGCGGGCATATCCGCATCCGGGCCGCAATCTCGAAGGTCAGCCAGCAACGCCTGATTCCGATTGCCGCCAACCTTCGGGCGTGGCTGGTGCGCTACGGGTCGGGGAAGTCGGGCCGCATCGTTTCAACGCCCACGGCGTGGAAGCGGGCCCGGGCCGCAATCGAGAAAGCGGCCGGCGTGAAGTGGGGGCAGGATTACGCCCGCCACAGCTTCGCAACCTATCACTTTGCGGAACATGGGAGCCGCGACCTTCTGCAATCGGCAATGGGACACACGGCTAACTCGTCGGAATTGGAAACCGCCTACAAGGGACTTGCAACGCCCGCAGAGGCGGCGCGGTTCTGGAAAATCCTCCCCAAAAAAAGCGCAAAGGGCGCGAAAATCCGAAAGGCAAGGACGGCATGAGCAAGGGCAAGACACTACTGCAGCGGGCGGCAACGGATTGGAAGCAGGCCGGGAAACCTCGCGGCGACATCATAGTCAAGGGACCGTCAACCGCCGACCTCATTCGGGCGGAACTGGCTCCCGTGGCCGATACCATCCGGGCGCAACGGGAACAGATTGACGATGCCGCCGGCAACGCCTTCCGAATGGCGGCGGAACTCGCCGGCAAGTTGAAGCTGACGGGACAGCAGCAACGAGTCTTTGACGCGCTCCTCGAGACTTCAGGGAATGAACTGGCGGCGGCGCAAAGTCTCGCGGCCCGCTATCCAAAGGGCCGGGGGTTCTCCCGGTCGAACGTCCAGAGAATCCGGAAACGCATCGAGCAACGCATGGCCCCCCACTACAAACACCCCCGGACCTTCTGGGCCAAGTCTCACCCTATGGCGGGCAAGAATCCGGGCACCCTGCCCGCCCGATAAACACACGGCGAAACGCGGTTTTCGTTCTCCCCTGCGGGCAATCCGCAACGGGGTGACGAGTCGAGGCAGACAAAGCGGCAACCCGCCGCCCTCTGGCCGAGAACGTCACGGAGAATGAAACCATGACTGCAGAAGTAACGAGCCCCTTCCTGCGGGGAGTCGAAGCCGCCGCCCGATATTTGGGCGTGAGCGTGCGGACAATCAATAGGTGGATGAAGGCCAACCGCATCCCCTACGCCAAGCCGGGTGGCTGCCTGCTCTTCCGGCGCGATGCGCTGGACGCGGCGATGGAGTCCTTTACGGTCCGCGCCATGCGGCGGGAGGCGTAGGCCATGCACGGCACAATCAACAGCGATGAAAGGGCCGCGACACCGAGGGGGACGGGCGCGGCCAAGGGCACAATCAACGGTGGAACAGTATCACAATCCGACCTCGCTCGGCAAGTAGACTACGAGATGAATCTGTGGACTGACACCATCGCGCTGATGGCGTCCACCCTCATGCTCGCCGCTAAAATCGAGGGCAAGGAAGTGTCGGCGGAAACGATAATGAACCAAGCGGCGGACTTCGCAAATCACTTCATGGAAAAGCGGGCGGCGCTGCTGGGAGGTGCGAAATGAGCTCCCCGGCCGAACGCGCCCTAGTCGGCGCACTCATGCAGGATGCCGAGGCCGTCTGGCCGCTGGCCGACGAGGCGGGGATCGTGGCGGAATCCTTCACCGATGCCGACTGCATCCGGGTATGGCGGGCGGCGGCGATACTGCGGCACCAGGGCAAGCCGGTTGACCTGATCTCGGTGGCCGAGAGCATGGGCGGCGATAGCGGCGACAACATGATGGCACTGGCCGAACTGGTAGAGTCCTGCCCGACCACGGCCTACGCCTCCCGCTATGTCGCGCAAGTGGCCGAGGGCGAACGGCGGCGGAAGCTGTCCGATGTTGCGAGGATGGCCGCTGACGCGCTGGCGAAAGGCGGGGATCTGTCCGTGGTGGCTGGTCAACTCAAAGCCGCTGGCGAGGCCGTGGAGGCCGGCGGGGCCGGGCCGCAGATCGTGAGCGCCTTGGACTTCTTGGCGGAACCGATACCGGAGCCGCCGAAGGTCATCCACAACGTGCTCCGGGCGGAACAGGTCGGCATGATGTCCGCCTCGTCGAAGGTCGGGAAAAGCTGGCTCCTGCTGATGCTGTCCAATGCGGTCGCCTCGGGCTTGCCCTGGCTCCGCTGGCCGACTACTCAAGGCCGGGTGCTGTACATCAACGCCGAATTGTCGCGCTTCGACCTTCATCAGCGATTGGAGGGCATAGCCGCCGCGATGGACCTACCGGGCATCCCGCCGATGCTGGACGTCTGGCACATGAAGGGGACGCGCCGAACGATCGGCCAACTGATCCCCGCAATCGTGGAGCGGCAACGGGGGGCCGGGAGATATTCGCTGGTCGTGCCGGATCCTCTCTACTCGTTCAACGGCGACCGGGAGGAAAACAGCAATACCGAAATGGCCGTCACGATGGCCGAACTTTCCGAACTGACGGAGCGGACAGGCGCGGGGTGCTGGATTTCTCACCATTTCAGCAAGGGCGGACAATCCGGCAAGAGTCACCTGGACCGGGGGAGCGGCGCCGGGGTGCTGGCGCGTTCGCCCGATACCATCCTCACGATGACGGAACACGGAGAGGCGGACTGCTACAGCGTCGAGACCACTTGCCGCTCGTTCGCCAAGCCGGAGCCGTTCGTGGTGCGCTGGCAGTATCCGCTATGGCAAATCGCCTCCGGGCTGGACCCGTCCGACCTCAAGCGGGCGAAGGCTGGCCGGGGGGCGCAATTCACGCCGGGGCAGATCGTGGAACTGCTGCCGGATGACGGCGAAGGGCTACGGCACAAGGAATGGATGGAAAAGGCGGAGGAGGAAATCGGCGTCAAGGCGGCTACCTTCAACAAACTGCTCCAGGTGACAAAGGACCGGAAAATGGTGCGGTGCGACTTCGGGAAATACCTCCGGGACCCTGGATTCTGCGGCGACATATTGAGCGCCCAATCGGTTTAGTATTCCTATAGGGAAATGAACTATACTAGACCGAACTTCGATAGCAGGAAAGGGGGTAGAACACCCCCCTTTTCCTGTATCATCGTCCGCAAGTTCCATGCAGTACAAGAAGTCTATTTTGGACTTTTTGGACTTTCTGAACCAACACCGTATGTATCGGTCAGCATCGGGGAAATCCGAGTCGGTCCCATTGGTCCCAAAAGTCCCAAGTTCGATATGGGACTGATGGGTGGCTGCCCCGGTCTGGCCGGTTTAATAAACCGGAAAAAAGCGGAAAACGGCGCGGCTGGCGATAGATGGCCGATGGGAACAATGGAGGCCCGCCCTGCGGCACACCCCGA
>CAYNSH010000037.1:0-32042 GCA_964399775.1 uncultured Verrucomicrobiota bacterium | reverse complement strand
TGATTTACTGTGGACCCATGGCGGCGTTTCTAATGTCTTTCCAAACAGGCCGCCAGCCTTCGCGAAGGCTGAAAGTCGAACCATGACGTCCGCAAAGGTCTACCGCCTGCGAAGCATCCCCTACCCCGCATCGTGTATACCGGGCTGACCGATGAGCTTTCCACCCGGCTGAAATAGCACAACGAAGGCGGCGCACCTTCTCCGGCATGCGCCGGGGAATGCCTTGAATGCCCGCATGGCGCCATGGTATCAATCCCCACGATGCAAAGCCTCCGTCACATTCGGTCACGCTTCATCCGGCAATGCCGCTCTGGAGAAACCCTGATTCCATGAAACCTCCTCGCCCGACCGACCCCATTGACATTCTTCGCACCGCATTGGAAAAGGAAACCGCCGCCCGGGATTTCTACGGCGATCTGGCAGGCCGTTGCCATGTCGATTTCGTTCAGGAACTTCTGTATCGACTCCACAACGAAGAAGAAAAGCACGTCGATCTCATACGCAAGATGCTTGCCCGCCTGGGTGCCGGCCGCGACCCCGTCTGATCCCCCGCTCCGAAGCACCTCGAGGACCGCCATCGATCCCGACGCGACCTCTGATGGGTATCACGGGGCCAACGGGCCCGCGGCCGCCAAATTAACGGCGCCGACGGCGTAATCCAGCGACGGCCGCCAGACCCAGGCCCATCAGACTCAACGTACCCGGTTCGGGAATGACGTCGAACGACGCGGTGAAGGGCTGGTCGTTTACGCCGCCCTGATAGATGCGCTCCTCCCAGGACTCCGGCCCGGATTCCCAGAAGTGGATCTTGTAGGCAAACACGTCGAGGCTGTAGCTGCCTGCGGATAGGCCATCGAGAATATTCACCCCGGGCGTATATCCCTGCCAGTTGTTGCCACCGGTGTTGGCAATGGAGACGGACTGGGAACTGCTATATTCAGGCGGAGCGTCTCCGGTCGCATACACGCGGTAAAACAGCGAGAAGGAGGTGTCGGTGTAGTAATCTGGAGAGTTTACCCAGGCGTTCAACTGGCTGTTGAGAAAAAGGGATCCAGAAATGGAGAACGTGCCCAGATCCGCCCCATGAAAATTCTGGCTTTGATCGCTCCCGTTCAGATCAAAGTAGACATCGGGACCCGCGCCCGGCCAGATGAACACATAACTGTTGTTCCAGCCGGCATCGGCCCACGCGCAAACCGCAATCCCGAACGCCACGATACCCGCCAAGATCTTATTCATTGACACTTCTCCTCGCCCGTCCAAGAGGTTTGTTGAATCACTCTCCGATTCCATCAAAATCAGCGTTGCCCGGCAAGATGATTCGCACGAAATTCGCATTGCAATGATTCAAGCCTCTCTCACCGCCCGGATCACCCACTACTTGACATTCGCTGAATTCGGTTGAAAATCATGTTCATCGCTGAGAGAAATTCACCGCCGCATTCACGAGGCAAGGCTCATGAAAACGAAACTCGCCCTCCAGTCCGAAACCCCAAGGGTGTCCATCGCCGCGCTGCAGACCGTCGCCTCCGGGCTGCCGCCCAAGACGGTGGTCATCGCCGGCGGCGACCGCAAGGAGGACCTGTCGGTGGCCCAGGGCCTGCAGGGGCTTCCCTTTGTGAAGCGCTGCCTGCTGGTTGGCGACGGAACGGCCATCCGCGAGACCGCCAGCCGCATGGGGATCACCCTGGCGGACGCCGATATCGTGGCGACGGCGAGTCCGGAGGAAACGGCGCTGCGCACGGTGGAACTCGTCGAACAGGGCGTGGCGGAGATCATCCTGAAGGGAAACATCTCCACGCCGATCCTGAACCGCGCCATGCTGAAGATCCGGGCGCGGGACACGATGTCGCTGGTGACACTGTTCGAGGCGCCCGGCCTCGGCGGAGGCCGGCCCATGCTGCTGACGGATGCGGGCGTGACGACCGTCTGCGACGCCAAGCGCATGAAGGGACTGATCGAAAACGCGGCCGAAGTGGCGCGGCTGGTGCTGGACATTCCACGCCCGCGAATCGCCCTGCTGTCCGCCAACGAGAAGGTCATCAAGTCGCTGCCGTCCACGCAGATGGCCGCGGATCTCTCCCGGGAACCCTGGGAGGACATGACCGTCTACGGCCCGTTGTCGCTCGATCTGGCCATCGATCCCGAATCGGTGCGCATCAAGGGGCTGGGCAAAAGCGACGATCCGGCCCTGCGGGAAGTGGCCGGACAGGCGGACGTCCTGGTGTGCCCCGGGCTCGATTCGGCCAACATCCTCTACAAGGCCATCATGAGCCTGACGCTGTGCGGAGCGGCCTCCATGGCCGGCATCACCGTCGGCCTCCGCGTGCCCTACATCATCCTGTCGCGCGCCGACAACGAAGCCACCAAGCGCGATTCCGTCGCGCTGTGCGGCATCTATGCGGAGCGGAGCAAGCCGGCATAGCGGAGCGCCACCGGAAGGGCGGGTTGGCCCAACCCGCCATGTGGTTCCCACCGGTAGGGCGGGTTGGCCCAACCCGCCGTCCTGTTGCGACCCCGGCGACTTGGGCCAAGTCGCCCTACCTTCCGATCGTTCGCGAGTCCCCGCGAACGAGACCGGCTCTACCCCAGCCAAATGGCCGGCTTGTCCGGATTCCACTTCACCGAAATCTTTTTCAGCTTGGTCCAGAATCCGATCGAACTCTTGCCCGTGATGTCGCCGCCGCCGACAATGGAATCCTTCCAGCCGCCGAACGAGAAGGGCTCGCGCGGCACCGGCACGCCGACGTTGACCGCGACCATGCCCGCTTGGATGCGCTTGCAGTAGATTTCCGCGGACCGTCCGCTCTGGGTGAAGATCGATCCACCGTTGCCATAAGGCGAGGAGTTGGCGATGTCGAGGGCCTCGTCCAGTGTCTTGGCCCGAACGATGGCCAGAATGGGGCCGAAGTTTTCCTCCACGGCCATTTCCGATCCGGCCTTCACATGGTCGACGATCGTCGGCCCGAGATAGTTGCCCTTTTCCTTGCCGGCCGGCGGCGTCACCTTGCGGCCGTCCAGCAGGATTTTGAACCCTTCCTTCTCCGCGCGGTCGATGAACCCGGTGATGCTCACCTTGGCCTCGGCGTTGACGATGGCGCTCATGTTCACGCCGGGCACGAATGCCCTCGCCTCCTCAACGATTTTTCCGATGATGTCGTCCACCTCGCCCACCGCGACCAGGATGCACGCCGACATGCAGCGTTGCCCGGCGCAACCGAGGAACGAGGCGGCGATGTTGGCCGCCGTGTTGGCCGGATGGGCATCCGGCAGCAGGATCAGGTGGTTGTTGGCGCTCCCCAGCGCCAAGGCGCGCTTGTAGGTCGCGCACGATTTCGCGTACACCATCTTCGCCACCTTCGTGGAACCGACAAACGTGACGGCCTCGATGTCCTTGTGTTCGCAGATCCCGGTCACCAACTCGCGGCCGCCGCAGACGATGTTCAGGACGCCGTCCGGCAGGCCGGCCTCCTTGAGCATCTCGGCAATCTTCAGTACCGTCAGCGGCGCCTCGCGGGAGGGCTTGATCACCATCGTATTGCCCAGCACCAGGGCATTGGGCATGGTCCAGTGCGGCACCATGTGCGGGAAGTTGAACGGGGTGATCGAGGCCACCACGCCCAGGGGAACGTGGTCCAGCCGGCACTCCACGCCGCGGCTGACTTCCTCGACATCGCCCGTGGCGATCTGCGGCATCGCGCAGGCGAATTCGGTCAGCTCGAGGCTCTTGGACACTTCGGCCTTCGCCTCGTTGAAGTCCTTGCCCATTTCGTTGTGGATGATGTCGGCCACCTCGTCGATTCGCTGGCTCAGCAAGGCGTAATACTTGAAAAAGACGGCCGCGCGCTCCTTCAGGGTCCACGCCGACCAGATTGGGAAGGCCGCCTTGGCGGCCGCGACCGCCTTGTCCAGCTCCGCAGCATCGGACATCGGAATGGTGGAGAGCAAGGCCCCGTCCACCGGGCTGTAGCGCTCGGCGCGCGGCACCTCGGGGGTGCTGGGCTTTCCATCGATGAAGTTGGCAAGATCGGTATATTTCATGGATAGATTCCTTTATATGCTGCGAAAAACTACCATCTGCCCGCCCCGCACACAAACCAAAAGATAGCGAATTGCCGGACTGCATCCAACGACAACGATAATCGGGGTCAGGCCGTAACTATACACTTTCAAGCAAAGTGTATAGTTACGGCCTGACCCCGACGTGTATCGGAACGGCTTTACTTGTTCGGTGATTTTTTGGATAGTCGAGAAGTTCGCAAAATGACCCATCCGCTCCCGAACGTTTCGGTGGATTTGAAAAGATCGAAAAAGGAGACTCGATATGGCGCGCATCGTTAAGACCGGACTGATCCAATGCTCCCTGCCCCTCCACGAAGGCGAAGGCTCCATGAAAGAAATCGTGGACGCGATGATCCAAAAGCACCTGCCCTTCATCGACGAGGCGGGCAAGAAGGGCGTGCAGATCCTGTGCCTGCAGGAAATCTTCAACACCCCGTACTTCTGCCCGGCGCAGGATCCCAAGTGGCTCCGGACCGCCGAGAAGATCCCCGACGGCCCGACGGTCAAGCTGATGCAGGAATACGCCAAGAAATACCAGATGGTGATCGTGGTGCCGATCTACGAAGAGGCCATGACGGGCGTGTACTACAACACGGCGGCGGTGATCGACGCCGACGGGACCTTTCTCGGCAAATACCGCAAGAACCACATCCCGCAGGTGGGCGGCTTCTGGGAGAAATACTATTTCAAGCCCGGCAACCTGGGCTACCCGACGTTCCAGACGCGCTACGCCAACGTGGGCGTCTACATCTGCTACGACCGCCACTTCCCCGAAGGCGCGCGGCTGCTGGCGCTGCACGGCGCGGAAATCGTCTTCAATCCCTCGGCCACCGTGGCCGGCATCTCCCAGTACATCTGGAAGGTGGAACAGCCCGCCCATGCCGTCGCCAACGGCATCTTCATGGGCAACATCAACCGCGTGGGCGAGGAGAAACCTTGGAACATCGGCCGCTTCTACGGCACCAGCTACTTCGTCAACCCCCTCGGCCAGATCGTGGCCGAAGGCAGCGAGGATAAGGACGAACTGGTGACGGCCGACCTCGATCTCGACCAGATCCGGGAAACCCGCGACAAGTGGCAGTTCTTCCGCGACCGCCGGCCCGAGACCTACGAGGACATGACCAAACTTCTTCCGTAGCCGATCCAATCCATCCACGCGCAACCCCAGGAGGCACCCATGGCCATCATCATCAAGGGCGGCACCGTCGTGACGGCGGCGGATGTCGGCATCGCCGACATCCGGATCGAAGGCGAAACCATCGCGGCCATCGGCCGGGACCTCCCGGCCACCAAGCGCGACCAGGTGGTCCGCGCCAACGGCCAGTATGTCTTTCCAGGCGGCGTCGACGTGCATACGCACTTTGAGCTGCCGTTCATGGGGACCGTCAGCGCCGACGACTTTAAGACCGGCACCAAGGCCGCGCTCTGCGGCGGCACCACCACGATCATCGACTTCATCATCCCGGCCAAGGGCAAGCCCCTGGCCGAGGCAGTCGAGGCCTGGCAGGCGAAAGCCAAGAAGGCCGTGGCGGACTTCGGCTTCCACATGGCCATCACCGAGTTCAACGAGGCCGTCGCCAAGGAGATCCCCTCCATCATCCGCAAGGGCGTCACCTCCTTCAAGTGCTTCATGGCCTACAAGGGCGCGTTGCAGATCGACGACGGCCAGATCATCGGCGTCTTCAACGCCGTCGGCAAGCACGGCGGCCTGCTGATGGTGCATGCCGAAAACGGCGACATGATCGACGTCCTGACCCGGGAATTCACCGCGAAAGGCAAGCTGAGCCCGGAATACCACTGGCGGGCGCATCCGGCCCTCGCGGAGGAAGAGGCGGTGCACCGGATCATCGAACTGTCGCGCTTCACCGACCAGCCCATCTACATCGTCCATCTCTCCAGCGCCGATGGCCTGGAGAAGGTCAAGGAGGCGGTGGCCAAGGGCTACAAGGTCTTCGCCGAGACCTGCCCGCAATACCTGCTGCTCCCGGCGGACCTCTATCTCAAGCCCGGCTTCCAGGGCGCCAAGTGGGTCATGTCGCCCCCGCTCCGCCCCGCGGACCACCTGGAAAAAATGTGGGAAGGCCTCGGCCGCGGCTACATCAAGACCGTGGCCACCGACCACTGCTCATTCAATTACAAAGGGCAAAAAGACATGGGCCGCGACAACTTCGCGAAAATCCCCAACGGCATCCCGTCCATCGGCGACCGCTTCAACCTGCTGTACACCTACGGCGTGGGCAAGGGCCGCCTCAGCCTGACCCGTTTCGTGGACGTGGCCTGCACCGCCCCCGCCAAGCTGTTCGGCATGTACCCCAAGAAGGGCAGCATCGTCGTCGGCGGCGACGCCGATCTCGTCCTCTTCGACCCCGAGGCCAAGGGCGTCGTGTCGGTCAAGACCTCGCAGCACAATGTGGACTACAGCGCCTACGAGGGCATGAAGCTCAAGGGGATGCCCGTCGCCGTGATGCTGCGCGGCAAGTTCGCCGTGCGCAACGGAAAATATGTCGGTGAACAGGGGCCCGGCCGGTTCATCGCCCGCGGCCCGTCCGGAAAAATGGTTTGAAGCCAGGAGAATCCATGAACGCCAAAGAGATTGCCGACGTCAAACAGTGGGAACGCGAACACGTCATCTATCCGTGGAAGAAGCAGGGCTGGTATGAGCCGATCGTCATCGACCGCGCCGAAGGCATCCACATGTTCGGCGCCGACGGCAAGCGCTACATCGACTTCTGCTCGGGCCTGCTGAACGTCAACATCGGCCACCGCAACCGGCACGTCCTGGACGCCATGCAGGCGCAGATGGAGAAGCTGTGCCACATCGCTTCGCCGTTCGCCACCGAGCCGCGGGCCCGGCTGGCCAAGATGGTGTCCGAGGTGACGCCCGGCGATTTGGACTACGTGTTCTTCACGAACTCCGGCGCCGAGGCGAACGAAAACGCCATCAAGGCCGTGCGCTGGTTCACCGGCCGCCAGAAGATCTATTCCAACTGGCGCGGCTACCACGGGGCCACGGCGGCGTGCGCCACGCTCACCGGCGACCCCCGGCGAATTCCCTGCGAGCCCGGCATCCCCGGCGTCGGCAAGTTCTTTGGCCCCTACTGCTACCGGTGCCCGTTCGGCTACAAGGACAACAAGACCTGCGGCATCCAGTGCCTCGAAACCTTCAAGACCCAGATCATGCTGGAGGGCCCCAAGTCCATCGCCGGCATCTTCATGGAACCCATCGTCGGCACCAACGGCATCATCATCCCGCCCGTCGAATTCATGCAGGGCGTCCGGCAGGTCTGCGACGAACACGGCATCCTGCTGGTGATGGACGAGGTCATGGCCGGCTGGGGCCGCTCCGGCAAATGGTTCGGCTGCGAACACTTCGGCGTCGTGCCGGACATCATCACCACCGCCAAGGGCGTCACCTCCGGCTATGTCCAGCTGGGGTTGATGATCTGGAGCAAAAAGGTCTGGGAGTTCTTCTGCGAGCACCCGTTCGTCAGCGGCCTGACCTATTACGGCCATGCCCTGGCCTGCGCCACCGGCGTCGCCAATCTCGAGGTGTACCACAAGGACAACCTGATCGAAAAATCCCGGATCAACGGCGAGTATTTCGAAAAGAAGCTGTGGGAGCTGCATGCGAAGCATCCGTCCATCGGCGACGTGCGCTGCAAGGGGCTCTGGGCCTGCCTCGAGCTGGTCGCCGACCGCGAGACCCGGGAACCGTTGGCCGGCTACGGCGACTGCAAGCAAAACGTGATGGGCGAGTTCACCAAGCGCATCCTCGATGCGGGCCTCTGGGCATTCGCCAAGTGGGATTACATCTTCCTGGCCCCGCCGCTCATCATCACGCCGGAACAGATCGACGAGTCCATCGCCATCCTCGACAAGGCCCTGGACTATCCGGATTCGCTCCTGAAGAAATAGGGCCGATTTTCTGAAGGTAGGGTCGTCTCGCCGAGACGACCGGGCTGTTGGAGCTCCCGTGCGAGGGCGTGCCGGAGTCCGGTTGGTTCGATTTTGTTGTAGCCGGCCGCGGTGAGGCTGGCGGCTGTGGTTTGAATGGCCGGGGTCATCGCCCCCGGCTACAGAAAATCGAAACCCAAGTCGAAGCCCGGAGGAGCCCATGGAACGAATCATCGACGGCATCCACGAATGGGATGGAGAACTCACCGGACCGTTCGTCAGTCCGGACATGGCCCCGGTCAAGGTGGCCGACCGGAAGTGGAACCTCTGGGACATCGCCGCGCTGTGGGTCGGCATGGCGGTGTGCATTCCCACCTACATGCTGGCCTCCAGCCTGATCGTCGGGGGAATGAACTGGTGGCAGGCCATCCTGACCATCTTCCTCGGCAACGTCATTGTCCTGATTCCCATGGTGCTCAACGCGCATGCCGGCACGAAATACGGCATTCCCTTCCCCGTGTTCGCCCGGGCCTCGTTCGGCCTGCACGGCACCCACCTGCCCTGCCTGCTGCGCGCGATTGTCGGCTGCGGCTGGTTCGGCATCCAGACGTGGATCGGCGGCGCGGCGACGCACCAGATCCTCTCCACGCTGTTCGCCGGCTGGCGTAACCTGCCGATGCTGGACCTGGGCTTCGTCGGCGCCCAGCCCCTGGGCGCCTGGCTCGGGTTCCTGATCTTCTGGGCCGTGAACCTGGCCGTCGTCGTCCGGGGCATCGAATCCATCCGGTGGATGGAAAAGGTGGCCGCGCCGTTTCTCTTGCTGATCGGCATCGGCCTGCTGGTCTGGGCGCTGGTCCAGGCGAACGGCTTCGGCCCCATGCTCAGCAAGCCGTCCACCTTCCAGACCTCGGCGGAGTTCTGGCGGTTTTTCTTCCCGGCGCTGACCGGCATGGTCGGCTACTGGGCCACGCTCTCCCTGAACATCCCCGATTTCACCCGCTATGCCCAGACGCAAAAAGACCAGCTCTGGGGCCAGGCGCTGGGACTGAACACGACCATGCCGTTCTATTCCTTCATCGGCGTCGCCGTCACCTCGGCCACCGTGATCATCTTCGGCCGCGAAATCTGGGACCCGGTCGCCTTGCTGGCGGAGTTCAAGAGCCCCATGGTGGTTCTCCTCTCCATGGGCGCGCTCTGGATCGCCACGCTGACGACCAACCTGGCCGCCAACGTGGTGGCGCCCGCCAACAGCCTCTCCAACCTCTGGCCGCGAACAATCTCCTTCCGCCTCGGCGCAGTCCTCACCTGCGTGGTGGGAGTGGTCATCATGCCGTGGAAGCTGCTGGAAACGCCCGGCGGCTACATCTTCACCTGGCTGGTCGGCTATTCCGCCCTGCTCGGCCCCATCGCCGGCATCCTGATCGCCGACTATTACCTCATCCGGAAAACGCGCCTGGACCTCGGCGCTTTGTACGGCGTGGGCAACGCCTACCGGTACAGCGGCGGATTCAACCCGGCGGCGATGATCGCCCTGATCGTGGCGATCCTCGTCAACCTGCCGGGCTTCCTCGTCGAGATCAAGGTGCTAGAGGGGTCGAGCGGAATGCTCGCGCTCGGCCACCGCCTTTACAGCTATGCCTGGTTCCTCGGTTTCGCCGTGGCGTTCGTCCTCTATCTGGCGCTGCAGTTGAAGCGGCCTGGTAGGGCGACTTGGCCCAAGTCGCCGGGATCGAGAACCGCGGCGGGTTGAGCCAACCCGCCCTACCTCGGGATGAGGACGATGAGGCAACCCGATGGACAATCTGCCCCAACGCAAACAACTCCCGCACGACATCCCCTCTTGGGTCTCCGATGGGGCGATCTATTTCATCACGATCTGTACCCAGCCCCGCGGAGTGAATCAATTGTGCCATTCCGAGGTGACCGCCTGGATTCGCGAGAGCATGGAATTTCGACAAGCGCGCGGCGACTGGTGGGTCCATTTGGTCTTGCTCATGCCGGACCATGTGCATGCGTTGATGAGTTTTCAGCGCCAGACGGGGATGAACGCCGCGATCGCCCAGTGGAAGCGCTATTCGGCGAGAGAAGCAAAAATCCAATGGCAATCCGGCTTTTTCGAGCATCGGCTGCGAGATGACGCGAACGGGGTGCAAAAGGCGCATTACATCCGCATGAACCCCGTGAGGGCGGGTTTGGTGGGTGAGCCGCAAGAGTGGCCATATGTTTGGCCGAGCCAGGCCGAAGGATTTGGGTAGGGCGACTTGGCCCAAGTCGCCGGGACCGGACGCTTTGGTAGGGCGACTTGGCTCAAGTCGCCGACGTCTGACCATGCGGCGGGTTGAGCCAACCCGCCCTACCTTGGGCCGGGACCGAAAACCGCGGCGGGTTGGGCCAACCCGCCCTACCCTGGAACGAGAAATGGCCTGGTAGGGCACTTGGCCCAAGTCGCCGACGTCTGATCATGCGGCGGGTTGAGCCAACCCGCCCTACCCTGGGACGGGATCGGGACCCGCAGCGGGTTGGGCCAACCCGCCTACCCCTTCAACTGGCCGGCCATCTCCTCGCCCAGCGTGACGGTATCGGCGCGCCGGTAGGTCTTGGGCATTTCCTTGAAGGTGATCAAGCCGTCCACCGGGCAAGCGAAACTGCACACCATGCAGCTCAGGCACTTCTTCTCGTCGAGGATGGGCCGCCGCTTCTGCGCATCCCACTCCAGCGCCCACCCGCCGGCGTCCTTGCAGACCGTGTAGCACTGGCCGCAGCCGATGCAGCGATCCAGATCGTATTGGGCGACTCCCTGGCGCGTCAGGTCGAATTCCCCCGTTTCATGCAGATTAGGCAAGGCCTTGCCCACCAGATCCCGGACGCGCTTGACCTTCCTCTGCGCCATGTAGTCGGACAGCCCCTCGATCATGCTTTCGACAATGCCCTGGCCGTAGTGGATGATGCCGGTCGTGACCTGGAGCGTGGAGGCGCCGACGAGCAGGTATTCCAGCGCGTCCACCCACGTCTCGATGCCGCCGATGCCCGAAATGGGCAGGCCCAGCTCCTTGCACTTCGCCAGTTCAGCGACAAATTTCAGTCCGATCGGCTTGATGGCGGGCCCGGTGAAGCCGCTGACGGCCCCTTTGCCAAAGACGTTCGGCTGCGGCACCCAGGTGTCCGTGCCAATGCCGGAAAGACCCGCCACGGAGTTGATCGCGGCAATGCCGTCCGCCCCGCCCTTCTTGGCGTACAGCGCCGGCACCGTGATGTCCGTGATGTTGGGCGTCATCTTCGCCACCAACGGAATGGAACACGACTTCCGGCAGGTCTCCGTGAACTTCTGCACCAGATCCTGCACCTGCCCGACCTTGGCGCCGGATCCCTCGACGGTCATGTGCGGACACGACACGTTGATCTCCAGCATGTCCGCACCGGCGTCCGCACAGGCCTTGGACAAATCCGCCCATTCCTGGTTGGAGAACCCCATGATGCTGGCCATCACCAACCGGTCCGGCCAGTGCTTCTTGAGATACATGATGTCCAGCAGATTGGCCTTCAGCCCGCGGTCGGAGGTCTGTTCGACGTTCTGGACGCCCACCTGCCGTTTCCCGCTTGGCTGGTAGGCCGCCATCCGCGGCGACGGATGGATGATCGGCAGGCGGTCCGACACGATCGTCTTGTAGGCGACTCCGCCCCACCCCGCCTCGAACGCGCGTTCGCACATTTCCGCGCTGTTCGACACCGGCGACGACGACAGCATGAACGGGTTGATGAGCCTAAACCCGCAGAAATCGACCGACAAATCCATCGGCTTAGCCATGGGAGACCTCCTTCTTGCCCACCTGCCGCCGGATCGCATCCGCCGCGGCCTTTCCGTCCTTGACCGCCTCGATGATCAGCGCCGGGCCCCGGACGATGTCGCCGCCCGCGTAAATTCTTTTCGCGGATGTCGCGCCCGTCTTCGGATCGGCTACGATCAGGCCGCCTGTTGTCCGCTTGACGGACGCAACCCACATCTCGGTGTCGGCCGCCGGCTTCGCACCGATCGCTTCGATGACGACATCCACCGGCAGCTCCCATTCGGTGCCCGGCACTTCGACAGGCCGCCGCCGGCCGGAGGCGTCGATGTCCCCGAGTTCCGTCCGGACCAGCTTGACCGCCCGCAGGCGACCCCGGGGCCCGGCCACGTAATCGACCGGCTGGTTCAGCAGGAGGAAGTGGATTCCAATGCGCAGGGCATCCTGCTTCTCGTCCTCCTCGGCCGGCATCTGCGTATAGGACCGGCGATAGATCAGGTACACGTCGCGGGCCCCCAGCTTCAACGCCGACTCCGCGCTGTCCATCGCCACCGAGCCGCCGCCGATGACGGCGACGCGCTTGCCCTTCACGGATTTCCCGATCTGCTCGGACTTGCCCTCGCGCAGCGCGCTCAGGAATTCCGTCGCCGTGAAAAGGCCGGGCATGGGCGGGGCCGGCTCCTTCAGGCGGATCGCCTCCCACAGGCCGGGCGCGAGAAAGACCGCTGCAAAACCCTTGGTCAGCAGCTTTTCCGCCGCGCCCTTGCCCCGGATGGGCGTCGCACATTGAATCTTCACGCCCAGACTTTCCAGATCCTTCAACTCCCGCTCCAGAAACGACGGATCGAATCGGTAGGCCGGCACGCCGTAGCGCAGCACGCCGCCCGCCTTCTTCTTGGCCTCGTACACCGTGACCTTGAATCCCGCCTTGGCCAATTCGGCGGCGCAACTCAAGCCCGCCGGACCCGACCCCACCACGGCGATCTTTTCCTTCCGGGGCGCGGATTTTTCCAGCGGATTGAATCCGGTTTCCCATCCATGCTCGACCAGGGCCCGCTGGATCTTGCCGATCCGGATGGCGCCCCCCGGCAGGCCGACGGCGCTGCATTCCTTTTCGCACAGCTGCGACGTCGGGCACAGCACGCCGCAGGCGCCCCCCAGGATGTTGTTCTGCTTGATCGTGCGGATGGCCCCCGTGACATTGAGAAACCGCAGCTTCTTGATGAATGTGCCCGGATCCGTGCCGCCGGGACACCCCTTGGAACACGGCGCATCGTGGCACAGCAAACACCGGTTGGCCTCCGCCAACGCCTCCCCCAGTTCAAACCCTTTGCCCATGCCCGTCAACGCATTCGTTTTCTTCACCGGAGAACCTCCTGCCGCATTGATGATGGAGACGCGCGCACCCATTCAATCCCCGCACCCGCCGGGACCGGCCTGAAGCAACGCTTGCATGGAAGAAGGGTGCAAAAACAGGGAGTGAAACGCAAGCCCGACGTTGATTCCCGCTGCATTTATTCCGCGCGGGGTCCCCGAAGGGTTCCGGACCGCTGATTCGTCTGGTGCGCGGCGTCCAGGTTAAGTAGGGTTTGGAACAGTCGATCCCATCCTACCGGAGGAACAGCACATGGAATTCACCAAATCCAATTGGCGGCGCGCGCTGGAACAAGCCGTGCCGGATCCGAACGTGGGCATCCGGATCGCCTGGCTTTGCGGCGACGACCACTTCGGGCTGTATGTCGCCTCGGTTCCGGACCGGGTGGGCTGCCATGTCCACTTCCACGGCAGCGAAACCTACGAGATCGTCGAAGGCAACGGGGAGCTTTATCTGGGCTTCGTTCCCGGGCGGGAGCACGAGGGCCCGATCGAATGGCGGCAGCCCCAACCCGTCGAGGCCGGGGACGTGTTTCTCATCGGGGAGGGGTATGCGCATCAACTCCGCAACAAGGGCCACGGCGATCTCGTGATCATCTTCGGCTGCCCCCCCTCGCATCTGGACAACCATCTCGACCGCCGAATGATCGACCCACCGCCGGGATGATCCTGTGTACAATGGGATCATGATGGCTTCTACACAGGGGACATCGGGGCAGGCGTCGTGGCAAGCCCTCTTGGAAATTGTCGCATGGACTGGCGTCATATTCGAGTGGACTTCAAGGCGAACGCTTTCGCTTCCGCCTTGCCATTCAAGCGGGTGAGCGCATCCGGCGCGTGACCAAGGGCGATGCCGACGGCGTGCTGCTTAACTCCGAGGCCGAGGCCGAAGGCGTGCGCAAGCTGCTCGAGAGCCAAGCCACCGGCTACGCCCAGCTCGTCTCCAGTTGCGGCGGCGACACCCGCATGGCCAGCATCCAGCTCCCCGACTACCTCGGCAAAATCACCGAGGCCCCCGGCCCCGGCGGTCCCCGCTCCCCCCAACGAACCCGCGCGGCGAACCTCGCGGGGCTCGGAACACTTCAGGGCCGTGCCATGCAGTGAGCCGCAGGCTCTACTGCATGGCACCCCCAACCGGATTCGAACCGGTGTTACTAGGATGAGAACCTAGCGTCCTGGGCCTCTAGACGATGGGGGCGCAAAGTGGAGGCATACCATGCCGCAGGGGGGCGGTTTTGGCAATAGTCATTTTTGGGTGTTCAATACCAATCCGCGGGGGCTTGGGAGCTGCATGCAGAACTCCGAATTGGCTTCAGATATCGCGAAAGCTTTCGCTTAAAAAGTGGCGGAGAACTTCGATGGCGATGGCCAGTTGGCCGGATTCGATATATTCATTGGCGGTGTGGGCCTGGGTGATGGAACCGGGGCCCCAGACCACCGTTTCCCGGCAGGCATCCGCCAGCACACCGGCATCGCTGCACCAGGCCGCCCCCTCCCCGCTGGCCTCGAGCCCCGCGGCAGTCAGCGCCTGGCCCAGTCGTTGGGGCAGGCTGGCTTCTGGATCGGTATGGAAGGCCCGGCCTTCTTTGAGCAAGGTGATTTCGACCCCTCCCGGCACATCCGCCAACCGTGCCCGGATATCCTCAAGGATGGCCGCGCAGGTCTCGCCAGGCAGGAATCGGCGATCGACTTGGATGGCGCATGCATCCGGCACGATGTTGGTGCCGGTTCCGCCATGGATGGTGCCGAGTGAAACCGTTGGCGTCCCCAGGCCGGACGGCGCATATGTCCGGGCGGCCTCGGCCGTGGCCGCTTCGATGGCCTGCCAGACCGCGGGCATCTTGAGGATGGCGTTATCCCCTCGGCCGGGATCGGAGCCATGGGCGGATCGTCCGCGGGTGGCGGCCTTGAACCAGCAGGCGCCCTTGTGGGTGTTGACAATGCGGAGTTGGGTCGGTTCGAGCACAATCGTTTCATCGGCGCGAAGGCCATCGGCGACCGCCTGCTCCGCGCCGAGATTGCCGGTCTCCTCGCCGATGGCGCCCAGCAGGACCAGTTCCACGCTGGAGGCCCGCAGCGCGGCAAGCACCTCGTCATCGATGGCCGCCAGAAAGGCCGCCAGCGGTCCCTTGGTATCGCATGCGCCCCGGCCATAGAGACGGCCCTGTTCCTCGCGCAAGGCAAACGGATCGCCCGAAAACCCGACCACCCCGACCGTATCGAGATGGGATTCGAAGAGGAGGGTTCTGCGCGCATCGGCCCCCCCCAGGCGGGCGACCAGGTTGGGTCTCTTGGGGTCGGGGCCCACGCGCGACGTGGAAAATCCCCGGCGGGACAGCCACGCCTCCAGCCATTCCACCATGCGATGCTCTCCACCGATCTCCGGCCGATCGGCCAGTTCCGGGTTTACACTGGGGATGGCAACCAATTCGCGGAGGAGGTCGATGGGAGAGTGGCCGGTCGTCATATCGGGGTCTTTCTTCAACGTCCAATCCACAAGCCGGCGGCAAAGAGGAGCCCAAACCCCATATGGAGCATGGCCACCTTCATGACGTCGGAGTTATCGATCGGCGTTTTCCAGATCCGTGCAAGCCAGCGCAGGGCCGTCGGCAGGGTCAGCAGGGCCAGCAGAATCGCCAGTGGCAGCCAGCGGGAAAACGCCATCGCGGTCGCCATCAGGAAGGGCAGCAGGAGCAGGATCGCCGTCAGCCCCTTGTTGGTCGCCAGAGAGAACCGCATCGGCAGGGTATGGAGGCCCGCCTGTCGATCCGATTCCAGGTCGCGCAAATTGTTCACGAACAGCAGGAGGGTCATCAGCAATCCGGCGGGAATCCCCGTGACGATGGCCCCCCAGGAAAAGCGGCCAGTCTGGGCCATGTGGCCACCGAGGGTCATGCCGGCGCCCATCAGGAGAAAGACCCAGATTTCGCCCAAGGCCCGATGCTTGGGGCTGAGAGGACCGGCGGAATAGGCCCAGGCGCCGAAGAGCCCCGCAACCAGGAGCGCCAGCAGGCTCCACCCGACCTGCCAGATCAGGAACAACCCGGCCAGGGCTGCGAGCATGGCGCTGATCACCGCGCCGCGGAAGCACGCCGCGGGAGTCATTTCGCCGTGGACCAGAACTCCACTGCCCTCGCCGGCGCCCTTGCGATCCACTCCGTCACGGAAATCGTAGTAGTCGTTCCAGAGATTCGCCGCCGTATGGATCAGGATGCCGCCGGCGAGCGCGACACCGAAGCGCAGCCAGGAAAAGGCCGGCGGCGCGACCAACCGGGCATGAAATCCGCCAATCGCAATCGGCACCACGCTCGCCGAATAGGCGTAGGGGCGCACGGCCTTTATCCACAGGGAGACCGAATTCACGACCCCCCCCCCGGCACACGGCTCCGGTTTTCATCCCGGATCCGGACCTGGACAATTCGCCAGCCGTCATCGGTTTTGCGCCATAACAGGTCCGCCGTCCCCTCGCCTTCCACCCCGCTGCCGCCGGCCCAGGTCAGCCGATAGCGGGCCTTGACCAGGACGCGCACTTCGCCGCGCCGGACGGGGATGGCGCCCACTTGCGGATTCTCCAGGGACAGGCTTTCGGAGTTGGAACGGACTTGCACGAACAACTGCACGGTTTCCGAACGGCCCCGGGTCAGGATGCCGGCTCCGTCAAAATCCAACTCGACGGTTGCCGCCAGTTGCGAACTCAACCGATTTGCAACGCGCGCCAGCGCGACCGGCGATTCGTCCTCGCTCTTTTCGACCAGGCGGACGATCCGGATCGTGGCGCGGCGCATTCGGTTTTCGGCGCTGAAGTGGCGCAGCGCCCAAATGGACGCCACCAGGACCAGGGCCAGCAGCATGACGCCCGGCAGGGCCTTGTCCAGGCGGCGGCGGTGGGGGGAACGGTCGCTCTTATGAGAGTCGGCCTGGAAAATAGTCTGGTGTTTCATCTTCAAGCAGCCTACATAATACCCCCCAAACGTAGAAACGGCGAAAGAAAAGCTCATGACCGAAGACCCCCGGATGCAGGACAATATGGATGCCGCCCGCAAGGTTCTGGAGGACCTCCTCCGCCTGCTGGAGTTTGAGGATGCGCGGCTGGAGGCCTCGATCCAGGAAGGCCAGATCTTTTTCCAAATCATCACCGCCGATGCGGGCCGGCTGATCGGCCGAACGTCGCAAACGCTGGATGCCCTTCAATTCCTGCTCAACCGGCTGATGTCGCGCCTGCAAGAGGATTCGCCCTATTGCGTGGTCGATGCCGAACAGTACCGCGAGCGCCACCGCGAAAAACTGCTGGCCGACACCCAGGAAGCCCTGGAACGGGTGCGCAAGACCGGACAGTCGTGGCGGATGCCGCTGTTGAATGCCATGGAGCGGCGCATCATCCACCAGGCCCTGAAAGACTGCCCCGACATCGAGACCTATTCCGAGGATGAAACCCCCGACGGCCGCAAGCGGGTGGTGATTGCCCTCCAGGAACTGCCCCCCCTGCCGGAGGACGCCGACGCCCCGAGCGACGATCCCCCGGCACCGGTAGAGCCTTCCTGACCGAGGCCTGGGACCGAGAACCGAGGTCCGAGGTCCGACCTGGTGGCTCTGAGGGTACCGTCGGCGGCCAGAGGCCATGATCCGCTGGGGCTGGGCTCGTTGAGCGCGCTTCCAGCACCCGACCCGTTCGCCATTGACAACCGTGGGCCGGATGCCCAGAATGCGCGTCCGTACAGCTTGATTCTCAAATAATTCGGACACATTCCGTCCATGTTGAAAGGATAACCCCATGAAGCGTTCTCTGTATTGCATTGCCGCGGTCCTGATCTCCGGACTGATCCTGCTGGGCTGCGGTCAGCCCGAAACCCCGGCAACCGGCACGGCCCCCGTGGCCAGCCCGGCGGCCCCGGAAATGGCGATGCCGGCCCCTGTCCCCGCCATCGAACGGCCCGCTCCCGCGGAGCCCGGCGCGGTCCTGGCCACTGTGCAAGACACAGACATTACCGAAGCGGATGTCCAGAAGGTGCTGAATTCCTTCATGGCGCAAATGGGCGGGCAAGTGCCCCCGGATCAATTGGCCGAAGTGCTGCCGCGCATTCGCGAGCGGATTCTCGAAGAGCTGATCATGCGCCACATCATGCTGGCCGCGGTCGCGCGGGAAGGCGTGACGCTTTCCGACAGCGAGTTTGCCGAAATCAAGGCGGAATTGGCGGATGAGTTGCCTCCGGGCATGTCGTTTGATGACTATCTGACGGCATCCGGCATTACCGAGAGCGAAATCCGCGAACAGATGACCGTCCGCAAGATGGTCATTTCCAGGGCCGATGCCGTGGAGCCGCCCACGGACGAAGAAGTACGCGCCTTCTACGAGGAGAACAAAGAAGGCTTTGCCCAGGATGCCTCGGTGACCGCCTCGCATATCCTGCTCCGCTTGGAGCGCACGGATGGCGATGACGTCAAGGAAGCCAAGCGCGAGCGCCTGGCCTCCATTCGCCAGCAGCTTCTCGAAGGCGCTGATTTTGCCGAAATGGCCCGCGAGCATTCCGACTGCCCCAGCGCGAGCGGCGGCGGCGATCTCGGTCCCTTCGGCCGCGGCCAGATGGTCTCCGAGTTTGAAGATGCGGCCTTTTCCCAGCCCGTGGGCTCCGTGGGTCAGATTGTGGAAACCCAATTCGGATACCACCTGATCAAGGTGACGGAGAAGACCGAGCCCAAGACTCCGGAATTTGAAGAGGTTCGCGAACGCATCCAGGACCTGCTGTATTCCCAGAAGCAGCAGGAAGTCGTCGGCGAGTTCGTGGAAGGGTTGCGCGCGGGCGCCACGGTGACGCGCTACGATGCCGTTCCCTCCGAGGACATGCTGTTCCAGCTCGATATCGAAGATGACACCCTCCCGCTTGAAGCGGTGGTAGCCATCGAAGAAGCGGCCGAAGAAGTGGAAGAAGCCCCGGGCCTCCTGGAGAAAGCCGATGAAGCCCTGACGGGGATTACCGAATCGGTCTCCGAGCAGATCGACGCGGTGGAAGAGGCCGTTGCTCCGGTCATCGCTGAGGTCACCGAGGCGGCCAGCGAAATTCTCTCCGAGGCCGCGGAGGCTGTCGAACAAGGCCTGTCGGCCCTGACCGCGGCCGTCCCGGCGATGTTCGCCGATGCCGAAGAGTCCGTCGAGGAGTCGGTGGAAGATGTGGCGGACGCCGTCGAGTCCGCTCCCGTGCCCGAGGAAGTCGAAACCATCGAGGCGGAAACCGAGGTGCCCGTGGCCGAGATTGAAGCGGAAATCGAAGCAGAGATCGATGCCGCGGTCGAAGGCGTGGAAGATGCCGCTGCCGAGGCGGAAGAGGCCATCGACGCCGCCGTGGAGTCAATCGAAGCGGAAGTCGAAGAGCGGATCGAAGACTAGCCCCATCCGCTGGGCCGGATACGCGGCGGTTCGTCCGGACTCCCTGCCGTTGAGTTGTGCTCTTGGAAAACCGCGTTTTCCAAGAGCTTTCCCCGGTCAGTGGTGCATTCGCCCGGTGGCCCGGGTGACATAAGCGAACCGGTCCCGGATGGCGTCCGTGATCTGATCCCAGGCGAAGCGCCACTGCCAGTTGCCGTTGGCCTTGCCGGGGGTGTTCATGCGGGCTTCGGACCCGAGTCCCAGCAAGTCCTGCAGGGGCACCACAAAGGTATCGGCATTGGAGCGAGAGCCCAGATTGATCAAATCCCAGTGGATTTCATGGCCATCGGTGCGGAGATAATCGAGGATCATCTTGTTTTCCGCTTCGATCTCTTCCTGGGTGCGGGTGCTGCCTTCGCCCGCCTTGCTGTGGAACCAGCCCACGGTGGTGTCGTTGTCGTGGGTGCCGGTGTAGACGCAGCAGTGGGTCGGATAGCTCTCCGGCCGGAATTCATCGGCACGCTCATCGTTGCCGAAGGCAAACTGTAAAATGCGCATGCCGGGGAACCCGCAGTGGTCGCGCAAGGCATCGACTTCGTCGGTGATGACGCCAAGATCCTCGGCAATGATGGGCAGTTCGCCCATGTGTTTGTTCAGGACGTCGAACAAGTGGCGATCCGGCCCCTTGATCCATTTGCCATCCATGGCCGTCGGGGCGTCGCCGGGCACCTCCCAATAGGCTTCGAAACCCCGGAAGTGGTCGATGCGCACAATATCGACCACTTCGAAGACGCGTTTCAGGCGGGCCATCCACCAGTCGTAGTTCCGTGCCTTGTGGGCCTTCCAGTTATAGAGCGGATTTCCCCAGAGCTGGCCCGTGGCGCTGAAGTAGTCGGGCGGGACGCCGGCCACCACGCTGGGATGACCATCCGGCTTCAGGAAAAACAACCCCGGATTGGCCCAGACATCGGCACTGTCGTGAGCGACAAAAATCGGGATATCGCCAACGAACTGGATATGGCGCTTGGCGCAGTAGGCCCGGAGGCGTTTCCATTGGCGGTCGAACAGATATTGAACCATCTTGACATTGTGAATCCGCTGGCGTTGCTGGGCCCGGGCGTTGTCGAGGGCGGCAGGCTCCCGCCGCGCCAGTTCCGGCTCCCAATCCGTCCAGGGCACCCCGCCGTGGGCATCCTTTAAGGCGGCAAACAGGGCATAGTCTTCCAACCAGTCCGCGTTGCGGGCCATGAACAACTTGAATTCCGCCTGCATCTCGCCGGTGGCCTTCGTGCCAAATCCCGCGCAGACCTTGTCGAGAATCTTCATGCGGGCAACGATAACCGGCCCGAAGTCCACCTTGCCCGCGGGAAAAGTCGGGAAATCGTCCAAGTCCTCCTTGGCCAGCAGGCCGTCTTCGATCAGCCAGTCAAAGCCGACCCACAACGGATTGCCCGCAAACGTGGACGGGGACTGATAGGGGCTGTCGCCAAAGCTGGTGGGGCCCAGGGGCAGAATCTGCCAAAGCTGCTGGCCCGTGGACTCCAGGAAGTCGGCGAATCGGCAGGCCTCCGGCCCGATTTCACCAATGCCATAGGGCCCCGGCAACGATGTCGGGTGCAGCAAAACGCCGGATGCGCGATTGAATTTCATGGTCGTGACTTCCTCAGTTTCATTGAATGCGATTGGGTATCCTGTCAGAATGCCCACCGTTTGTCGAAACGTTTTATTAGGCTTTTTCTGGGCGATTCCGGAGGCCAACAACCGCGGATGGCTCCGGTCGGGAGTGTGGCGATCGCATGGGCGGTCGGGAGGGGGATCCGCCCTAAAGTCGCGACGTGGCCCTATTCGCCGTCAGGCGGATTCAACCGGACCCGGATGGTTCCAAACCAATGGCCGGGATCGCGGTTGGTGATGGTCATCCATCCGTCGAGCCCGGGAGCCCCCCACCCGGAGAATGTCACGCTTGGATTTTCCGGAGGCAGGTTCGTGGCGGAAATCAACTGATAGTAACGACCGGTGCTGGCCAGGAAGCTGAAGCGGAGTTCGCCCGTCTCGGCCCCAGCGTCAGACGCCGTCGCATAGGCGGCCTGAAGCCGCAGCGCACTGGCAAAGTCGCCCGGATCGGTATCGGCCAGATATTCCTGCCAGGTGGTCATGCCATCGCCATCGTGGTCGGCATCTGCGGCATAGCGCGAGTCGAGGGGCAATCCACGGCCAATCAGCCAGTCCTCAAAGGCGTTGGACGGCTCGGCGGAGGCGATGCGCAGCGTGCCGGTGGTCGAGCCCGTGTAGTAGGGGCTGGAGATTGCGGCCACCACCGCGTACTCCCCAACGGCGCTGGGAACCTCGGAGGACCCGTCGTAGGTCATGTTCACCGCCAGGCCGAGCGGATAGGTATCGGCCTGGGCGGGCTTGGGCAGGCTGTCATATACGTGCTCCAGGTTGGACAGCATCACCACGGCGGGAATCGGTTCGGTGGTCGTCACGACGTAGGGAGTGACAACAATATCATCGATATTCACGCGATTGGAAGTGGCGCCGTCGACGAGAAGAAAGCGCAGATAGATCGACTCGGTTAGGTTCAGAGCCTGGGAATGGGCGGCAAAGGTGCCGTTGATTCCATCCACCATCAAATTGGTATGAACCGTCCACGCGTTTCCATCGTTGCTGGTTTGCAGCGACAGCGTGGCCGCGGTGTCGCTGCTGAACATCGCATAATGGAACGCCACGGAGTGAATGCCGTTGGGGAACGGGGCCAGGCTCCGCATAATGCCGTTGCTAGAGACACCGGGGCCGAAATATCGCAAGCGCAGCGAGTTGGTCGAGGTTTTAACGTCCGTTGCGCCATTGCCGCGATATCCGTTGTCAATAAACCATTCCCGCGGCTCGACGGAATTGAGCACATCCACGTGGGGACCGTACGTCATGGACGGGGCGCCGTTGGCGTCGAAGTCGATCACGAACGGGTGGTCCCCCGGCGCCAGATGCGACGGCGGCACCTCGTCCAGGATGACCACCGAGTTCTCGAAGACGAAGACGCTGTCCAGATAGTTGGAGTTGCCCGCCACGGTGACGGTGGCATCGTAGAATCCGATGGCCGTGGGCGGATCGGCGGGGGCGTAGGAAACCGACCACGTCAGGCCAGGGGTGATCGCGAACTGATTGGTGTGGGGCAGTCCGTCATGGGCCGCGGCGACGCGTTCCACCAGGGAGACGTCCGGGTCCGACTTGACGATGGTGACGGCCTCGTCGAACACATAGGTTCCGCCCTGGATATGCCCCACCGAAACAATCGTCACGGAGGCGGGATAGGTGCCGACATTCAACGGGTCGTCTGGGGCATAGGCCACCTCGTAGGTCATGCCTTCGGGATAGATAATGAATTCATTGGTGTGAACGGTACCGTCGTAAAAGACCGGATCCGTCCGCGCGGGGGCGCACTGGGCCACGATTTCACCCTGGCCGAAGGGGGAAATGACGATGTCATCGAGGTTGGCGCGGGAGCCGCTGGGCCCGGTGCAGGTAATACGGAACTCGACGGGACCGGGAACGCTGGCCACGAGGGTGTTGGTGGTCAGCGTGGCGACGCCCTCGGTGGTGACCGAGCCGATCGAGACCCAACCGGAGCCGTCGTTGTACTCGGCGGTGAGGGTCGTGGCTGAATCCGTCCCATAGCGGCGGTAGGCAAAGGACATCGCGCCGATCCCGTTGGTCAGCGATCCTTCCAGCCGCACTTCGCACGGGGCCCGGAGGCGTCCGCCTTTTTCCCCGTTGACCTGGTCGCTTGTGGTATTGCCCGTCACCAGCGCATTGGACAGCAGCCAGGTCCGGCCGCTCAGTGCGATCCAAGCCTCGGCATAGCTGGTCTTGGTCGGCGCATCCTCGAAATGGACAATCCACGCGGTTTCGGCGACGGGGTCGGGGTCGTCCACTTCCTCGCAGGCGGAGGGGTCCTGGTCCGGATTGTAGACGTACGGACAGTTGTCCTCCTCGTTGAGAATGCCGTCGCCGTCGATGTCCGGATCGCAGGCGTCGCCGACGCCGTCGCCGTCGGTGTCGATCTGGGTGGGATTCCAGGCGTCGGGGCAGTTGTCGATGTCGTCGGGAATGCCGTCGCCGTCGCGGTCGGAGGCCGCGCTCGGCGGGAAGGCGTAGGAATTGGTAGAAGAATGCTTGATATACGAGCCCAGGGGCCCATCGAAGGTATAGCGAACGTAGAAATCGAGGACATCGCCGGGATTCCGGCCGGGGTTCAGCACGCCGGTGCTCCACGAGTTGTCCCCCGTGTTGGCCATGGGCGTGGAGTAGAACGAGCCGCCCTCGATGCGCAGCCAGGCCTCGGCGGCGATGTTGGACGCCACGGCATTGGGATGGATGTCCGCCAGGATCGAGAAAGGCTCGTCGGACTGCGGGGCGAACGGATCGATGGTCAGACCCGAAACGAAGGCATCGGCATCCAGAATGGCGACATGGTGCCCGGGGGTCGCGCTATCCGAGCCCAGGGTGATCGTCCATTCGCCCGCCTGCCATTCCGGGAACGGATCGCTGATGCCCACGTTGCGGATGGCCGTGGAATTAAGATACGCCCACGGCATGCTGTAATCGCCGGGGCCGGTCGCCTGGCGAACCCGGCCGTAGATGTCGGAGGTCGCGCCATCCTTGCGCAGGACAATCGCGTCATTCCCGTTCAGCCGGCCAATGATCGAGGCCTGCACTTGCGCCGGAACCCCGTAGTGCTGGTAGAAGTGATTCGTGGAGGTCGCGATCGTCAGTACCTTGCCGCCGGCCAGCGTTCCGCTCAGGTTGATCGTGGCGGTGGGATTGCGGTTTTGGTCGATATAGATCGCCAGGGAGTATCCATTCAGATCCAGCGCGCTGCCACCGGTGTTGCAAATCTCCACGTAGTTGTAATTGGTGGAAACCGGGTGGTCCACGATCTCGCTGAGCATCGCCACGGGCGTCAGGCCGGCCATTTCATCGATCAGATGGAAATCGGCAAACAACAGCAGGTGGTCGGAGGCGTTGGAGCTGGTGTTGGCCGGCAGGGGGGATCCGTATTTCGGCAGGCCCACCCCCACCCCATCGCCGACGGAATAATAGGCTTCTCCCACGGGCGGGCCATAGGCGCTGTTCATGATTTCGTCGCTGAAGAGCATGTAGTCGAGTCGATAACTGCCATCAATCCAGGTCCCATGGGTCCACGCGTTGGTGCTCCCGGTGTGAAGAGCATCCACGACCGACAACCCGGCCGGAGCCAAGCGGTCGGTCGGATAGTAGCGATACGGCAACAGCCAGCCGGAATCGGAGTACCAGGGGATGTCGTTGCCGGCCTTGTAGGTCGAAGGCAGTGTGCTCCCGCCCAACAGGGATTCGTAGTAGGTGCGGGGAAAGTTGGTGGTTTGCCCCAGGCCGACGCTGCCCTCGATGGTGTCGTTGAAATCGCCCATGATGGCGTATTCCACGTCCAGTCCGGGCACGTTGTTGGTATCGGTGAGATAGTTGAGCGTGCGATAGATTTCGAGCGCCCGCCTCATCCGGCTGGCTTTTTCGGTCGTGTTGGCCTTGTTGTGCACCGTGATGACGTGAAAAGGATTCAGCGCCCCGGGCACCTGGATCACGGCATGCAGCGGCCAGCGCGTCATCTCTTTCGCATCCGGGTCCACCACGGTTTCCTTGATCTCCGAGGCCGCCAGAATGGGATATCGGCTCCAAATCCCCAGCCGGTGCGAGCCCGCAAACGTTCCGCCCAGGAAAGACGAAAACGCGTAATAGGGATATCCCAACTGGGCCGCCATGGTGACCCAGGCCTCCTGGTCGCTGTTCGACAATTCTTGGAACGTCACAATATCCGGATTCACCCGGCGGAGGATGTTGCTGACGGCCAAGTAGTCGTCGTTGGGATCATTGCTCAATCGGTCCCCGCCCGTGTCGACGCCAAAATAGACGTTGAACGAGGCCACGCGAACCTGGACCGCGTGTGCCGGACACGCAGCCCATAACCATGCCGCCAAGGCACAGCAAATCACTCGAATCAAACGGATCATCATGAAACGAAACTACTCCTCAACAGTTGCCGACGGTAAATGTATGCTCATTCCGTGGACATGCAAACAATTATTTAACAATCGTTCGACACGGCATGTGCCTGAAGTCAGAACGGCTCACTCCTGTGTGGCGGATGGCGGGGTGGATCCTGGGTTCTGGCTTGTTCAATTCCGGTTGCGGACCGAGCGCGTTGGATTGACGGATACGCCTTCGATGCGTATCGTGCCGCGGTTGATTTGACTATGACCAAGCACACTCATTCCAAACCCCAAAAACCAGAGCCCCAAGAGTCGTCGGTTCCGGCCCCCGAAGAGCCGCCGTCGGTTCCAGAGCCCGAGACACCGGTTACTCCTTTCCCGGAGGAACCGGACGTATCCGAACCCTCCCCGGAAGAGGCCCTGCAAAGTCGCCTGCTGCGCCTGCAGGCCGACTTCGAGAACTACCGCAAGCGCATGGCCCGTGAAAAAAAGGACTGGATCGCCTTCGCCAGCGAAAAGTTGGTCATGGATCTCCTGCCCGTCCTGGACCATTTTGAACTAGGACTGGCCGACAGCGCCCATAACGGCGCACCGGAGGCCTTCACCGAGGGCTTCCGGCTGATCTATAGCCAGCTTCAGGCCGCCATCGAAAAAGCCGGCGTACAGCCCATCGATGCCGAAGGCGCCGAATTCGACCCCAACCTCCACGAAGCCATCACCCACGCCCCCTCGCCCGACGTGCCCGAAAACCACGTCATGGCCCAGACCCGCCGCGGCTATCGGATGGGCGACCGACTGCTGCGCCCGGCCCAGGTCGTTGTCTCCTCCGGCCCGGCCGCCGAGTAACAAGCGCCGGATCCGCCATGAGCGCCAACCGCGATTGCTACGAAGTCCTTGGGGTCGCCCGCGACGCCACCGAGGACCAGGTCAAAAAGGCCTACCGCAAGTTGGCCATGAAGTACCACCCGGACCGGAATCCGGGCAACAAGGACGCCGAGGAAAAATTCAAAGAGGCCACCGAGGCCTACGAAATCCTCTCCAATCCCGAGCTGCGCCAGCGCTATGACCAGTTCGGATGGGCGGCATTCGAGCGCGGGGCCGGACGCGGCGGCTTCGGCGGCGCCAGCCATATCGATTTGGAGGAAGCGCTGCGCGCGTTCGCTTCGGCTTTCGGCGGCGGCGGCGGCTTCGGCGGCGGCAGCTTCTTTGAAAGCCTGTTCGGGAGCATGGGCGGCGAGCGCGGGCGCGACGGAAACGGGCGCGGCTCGGACCTGCGCTATGATCTGGAAATCGATTTTGAGGAGGCCGCTTTCGGCTCCCGGCGCGAGCTGACCCTCAACATCATCGAAGACTGCGAGAGCTGCCACGGCACCGGATCCGATGGCCGCAGCACGCCGGAAACCTGCTCCCGCTGCAAGGGACACGGCATGGTCATCAATTCCAACGGCTTTTTTCAGGTTCGCCAGCCCTGCCGACACTGTGGCGGCACCGGTGAAATCATCCGCAATCCCTGCCGCACCTGCAACGGCGAAGGCCGCGTGAAAGCCGCGCGAAAAATCAGCCTGACCATCCCGGCCGGTGTCGATACCGGCTCGCGCATGCGACTGGCGGGCAAGGGCGAAGGCGGATCGCGCGGCGGACCTCCCGGCGACTTGTTTGTCGTCCTGCACGTGCGCCCGCACGACCTGTTCTCCCGCCAGGGACGCGACACCCACTGCGAAATCCCCATCCCCTTTCACATCGCCGCGCTCGGCGGCGAAGTGCAGGTTCCCACTCTGCGCGGCGACATTCCCCTTAAAATCCCGCCCGGCACCCAGTCCGGCAAAACCTTCCTGCTGCGCGGCCTGGGGCTTGCGGATGTCCGCGGCTCCTCCACGGGCGACCACCATATCACCGTATCCATCGAAGTCCCGACCGGACTCCCCGGCCAGGCCTCCGACCTGCTCGCCGCCTTCGGGGCGGCCGTCAAGGAATCCAATCATCCCCGGCTGGCCGCCATCCGCAAACGGGCCGCCGCCTTCTACGACCGCAAAGAAGCCATCGACGACGCCAAAGAGAAATCATGAGCACGCCCCCTCCCCCGCCCTCTTCGCCGAACCCCGCCCCCAAGACCCTGCACTTCATCCGCGAGGCCATCGCGGACGACAACCGCGCCGGCACCTATGGCGGCCAGGTCGTCACCCGCTTCCCCCCCGAGCCCAACGGCTATCTGCACATCGGCCACGCCAAGGCCATCTGCCTCGATTTCGGCATGGCGCAGGAACACCACGGCGAATGCCATCTGCGCATGGACGACACCAATCCCGCCAGGGAAGAGGTCGAATACACCGAGTCCATCAAAACCGATGTCCGCTGGTTGGGCTTTGACTGGGGCCCACACTACTATCACGCCTCCGACTATTTCGAGCAGATGTTCGATCTGGCCTGCGGCCTGGTTCGCGACGGCAAGGCCTTCGTCTGCGAAGTCACCGGCGACGACTGGAAACACTACCGCGGCATCCCCACCGAGCCCGGCAAGGAATCCCCGTTTCGCAACCGCACACCCGAGGAAAACCTCGATCTGTTCCAGCGCATGCGCGCCGGCGAGTTCCCCGACGGCGCCAAGGTCCTGCGCGCCAAAATCGACATGGCCTCGCCCAACCTGCACCTGCGCGACCCGGTCCTCTACCGCATTCGCCACATGCCCCATCCACACGCCGGCGACAAATGGTGCATCTATCCCAGCTACGACTTCGCCCACCCCATCGAGGACGCCCTCGAGAAGATCACCCACTCGCTCTGCACCCTTGAATTCGAGGTGCACCGCCCGCTCTACGAGTGGGTCATCCGCAACGCCAACCTCTACCCCTCCCGCCAGATCGAATTCGCGCGCCTGTCGCTGACCTATACCGTCATGAGCAAGCGCAAGCTGCTCGAACTGGTCCAGCACAACCTCGTCAACGGCTGGGACGACCCACGCCTGCCCACGCTCTGCGGGCTGCGCCGACGCGGCGTCCCCCCCGCCGCCATCCGCGAGTTCTGCGAACGCGTCGGCATCACCAAGTACGATTCCATAACCGATGTCGCCCTGCTCGAACATTGCATCCGCGACGACCTCAATCGCACCGCTCCCCGCGCCATGGCCGTGCTCGCCCCCCTGCGCGTTGTCATCGAAAACCCCGAAGACCTCCCCGCTGCCGTCCAAGGCGCCCACAATCCCGAAGACCCCGCCGCCGGCGAACGCGACATCCCCTTTGGCCACGAGCTGTTCATCGAACGCGATGACTTCGCCGAAACGCCGCCACCCAAGTTTTTCCGACTCAGCCCCGGCAAAGCCGTCCGCCTGCGCAACGCCGGATTCCTCACCTGTACCGGGGTCGAAAAAGACGATCAGGGCGCCATTGCCGCCATTCGCGGCACCTTCGCCCCCATGGATGCCGGCATCAAGGTCAAGGCCACCATCCACTGGGTCGCCGCCCACGCCGCCAAGCCCGTCGAAGTCCGCCTCTACGACCGGCTCTTCAACGTGTCCGAGCCCGACGGCGACAAAGACGTCGACTTCAAAACCCATCTCAACCCAGATTCCTTGCGAATTGTCCAAGCCCTCGTCGAACCCTCTTTGCTGGCCGCCAGGCCCGGCGACCGCTTCCAGTTCGAACGCATCGGCTATTTCGCCGCCGACCCCGACAGCCAGCCCGGCACCCCCGTCTTCAACCGCACCGTCACCCTCAAGGATTCCTGGAAGCCGGCGTGAGACGACTGAACCCTTTTCCTTTCCCGATCGCTGATAGGGTGAAGTGAGACGGTTCACACGCCCATCCCATTTTCTGATTTTCTCTTGAGTGTCCATCTCCAGCGCATCGAAGTCCGCCACGAATTCCCGGTGGTGTTCACGCGCCAGGTGTTCGCAGCCGGCAATCGCGCCCTGCTCGACGCCATCGCGCGAGTCCCGTCCGCGAGCCCCCGGCGCTGCCTGGTACTGATCGATCGCGGGGTGCTTCGCGCCTTTCCCGATTTGTCGAAACACATCCGCGAATGGTTCGCTCGCCACGCCGATGCGTTCCATCTGGTGCGTCATCCGTTGGTGCTTTCCGGGGGTGAACCCATCAAGCAGTCGACCCGCTCCGTCCAGCGGATCATCGAGGCCCTGCGCACCGGCGATATCTGCCGACATTCCTACTGCCTGGCGGTTGGTGGCGGGGCGTTCCTCGACGCCGCCGGACTTGCCGCCGCCCTCTTCCATCGCGGCGTGCGGCTGGTGCGCATCCCCACCACCGCCCTCGCCCAGTGCGATTCCGGCGTGGGCGTCAAGAACGCCATCAACCATGCCGGCTCCAAAAACCTGCTCGGCACCTTTGCCCCGCCCTGGGCCGTCGTGAACGATTCGGCCTTCCTCGATTCCCTGCCGCTTCCCCTCCTGCTTGATGGCATCGCCGAAGCCGTCAAGGTCGCCGCCATCAAGGATGCCGCCTTCTTCAGCGCCATCGAACGCGCTGCGCCCCGCATCGCCCGCGGCGACCTGCCGGCCATCCGCCGCATCCTCCAGCGCTGCGCATTGCTGCATTTGGAACACATCGCCACCTCCGGCGATCCCTACGAACTCGGTACGGCCCGCCCGCTCGACTATGGCCACTGGGCGGCCCATAAACTCGAAACCCTGACCCGCCATCGCATCTCCCATGGGCATGCCGTCGCCGCGGGCATCGCCCTCGATGCCCTCTATGCCGCCTGCAGCGGGTTGCTCCCCGAACGACAGGCGATGCGCCTGATCAACACTCTCCGCACCTGCGGCCTCCCGGTTTACGCACCGGAGCTTTCCAAAGCCGACCGCCGCGGCCGCCTCGCCGTTCTCGCCGGGCTCGAAGAATTCCGTGCCCACCTCGGCGGCACCCTTACCCTGACCTTCCCCTCCCCCCTCGGCTCCCGCACCGAACTCCACTCCATCGACGAAACCCTCATGACCGACTGCATCGCCACCCTCTCCGATTGGGGTCAGCCCTTGAATCTTGAATTTCAGACTCAACGGGTAACATTCAAGGGTTGACCCCGTGATGGCCTATTGCCTGAACGTCTGCGACGCCTCGACGTGGAGGGCCGTCCAGAAGACCCTCGACACCCTCGTGCCGGCGGTGAAGTCATGGGTTGCACCGGATCGGCCCTTTCCGCTCAGTCTTCACCTGGGCAACCGCTCTTTGCGGGAAGCCATGCCCCAGGCGCAAACGTTCCGGGATTGGTTGGAATCCCACGGCTGCTTCCTGATCGCCTTGAATGCCTTTCCCTACGGCCGTTTTCATAATGTCCGCGTCAAAACCAACGTGTACCGCCCCAACTGGACCGATCCGGACCGTCTGGCCTATACGCGCCGTGCCATCGATTTTCTGAGCGGATTCATCCCCGAGGGACAGACCGGCACCATCACCACGGTTCCTGGCGGATGGAGCGAGGAGTGGATCTCGCCCGGCGACGACCGCAACGCCCTCAAGAATCTGCAAAAGGCCGCGGACTACTGTCGCGATATCGAGGCCGTCACGGATCGCCGCATACGCCTAGCCATCGAACCCGAACCGGGGTGTACATGGGAACTGTTTGATCCGCGTCTCGACTGCCTTGGGCCCGAGGTGGGCTGGTGCCTCGACATGTGCCATGCGGCCGTGGAATTCCGCTCTCTGCAAACCCTCGATTGGTCCCGAATCCAGAGGGTGCAGCTTTCCGCCGCCATCGAGTGCGACAACACGCCCGCTGCGCGCGCGGCGTTGGCGCCCTTCGCCGAACCTTGCTATCTGCACCAAACCCGGGCGGCACTCGACGGCGAAGTCATCGGCGCGTGGCCCGATCTGGCCCCCGCGCTGGAAGAACTGCCGCGACTGCCGGGCCGCGCCGTGGTCCGAACTCACTTCCACGTTCCCCTGACTTGGGGAGGCGCGGGCCCCTTGCGCTCCACCCGCGAGAATCTCACGCCGGCATTCGTCGCGCGGGCGCGCCAAACGTTCTGCGAGGTGGAAACCTACACCTATTCGGTTTTGCCCCCTGCCCTGCGCCCGGACAGCCTCGCCGAAGCCATCGCCGGCGAACTACGCTGGGCGGCGGAGCGCTACGGCGGATCGTCGTCGACAAACCGGAACAACGTCTCGCCGGGCTTGACGTAGCCCAAATCCTCACGGGCAATTCGTTCGACAAACCGCGGGTCGTCCTGCAACTTCTGCTGTTTCAGGCGCAGCATGCGCAGTTCCTCGCCCGCCCGCTGGATATCCCGGCGCAGTTCATCCTCCCGCGCCCGCAACTGCTGCTGTTTCTCCATCAACGGCAGAAACAGCCGCAGCACGATCGTCACGATCAGCCCAACCGCCAGAATCAGGCAGATTCTCTGGATGAACTTCCAGACATTCATGGACCCCAGTGTAGACGCACCCGTAACAATCCGCCAGCCCGATTCCCCGATTCCTCCGAGACAAACGACACGCTGGAGGGTGTATACAATTTATAAAGAGTATATATATACTATTTATAAATAGTCACTGCTGTCCGGTTTAAATTCCCTGCAAATACAGCTGATTTTCGTCGTCGGGC